>JAFRWW010000071.1 GCA_017441585.1 Lachnospiraceae bacterium | reverse complement strand
CTTCCCACATGTCATCCTGAGTGAAACGAAGGATCCTGAAAGAGTTAAAGGATTTAAAAAGGTCATCTTTATAAAGATTCTTCGCTGCGCTCAGAATGACATAAATTGCCTATTTTATCATCAAGTGGGAAGTTTTAGTAAATGACATTATATTAAACGTATTTATAAGGGTATAAATTAAAAAAGGCTAAAACAGATCAAAATCAACAATTCTAAGGGGGAAAAATGAAAAGAGCGATCTATCCGGGTTCGTTTGATCCGGTAACCTATGGACACATAGATATCATAAAGCGTTCGGCCAAAGTTTTTGACGAACTTGTAGTGGCTGTTTTGAGTAATAAAGCAAAATCTCCGTTGTTTTCTGTGGAGGAACGTGTTAAAATGTTACAGGAAGTTTGCGCGGATATTGAAAATGTACGCGTGGATTCCTTTTCCGGACTGCTGGTGGATTACGCTGCCAAGAGTGAGGCAGACGTGATCATAAGGGGCTTACGGGCGGTTACAGACTTTGAGTATGAGCTTCAGATGGCCCAGACCAACAGGAAGCTTTCGGGCGATGTGGATACAGTCTTTCTTACCACGTCCCTTGAGTATGCATATCTGAGTTCCACCACTGTCAAGGAAGTGGCTTCCTTTGGCAGGGATATTTCCAGATTTGTTCCGGAAAGTATAGCTAAAAAGGTATACGAAAAGTACGGAGGTTGATAAGAGAATGGCTAATGTAATCCAGGATAAGATTGACGAGATCGCTGCATATATCGATTCATGCAAGCCTGTGCCCTTAAGCGGCAATCTTATAATAGTGGACAGGGAGACCATCGATGATTATCTGGCCAGCTTCAGGGACACTGTCCCCGATGAAATGAGGCGCTATCAGAAGATCATCAGCAATAAGGAAGAGATCCTTCAGGACGCTAAAAAGAAGGCTAACGATATCATCGAGGAGGCCAATCAGTTTGTCAACAGTTCCGTTAATGAGCATGAGATCATGCAACAGGCTTATGCGCAGGCAGGCGAGATAGTGGAGGATGCCAAGAAACAGGCACAGTACATCATACAGCAGGCAAATATCGAAGCAGATAATATCCATATGGCTGCCATAGATTATACGGATGCTTCTCTGGCAAATATAGAGGGCGTACTTACTAATGCAATAGAGACTTCCATAGCCAGGAATGACGCCTTTGTCATGAACCTTCGTCAGTATCTGCAGAAGGTAGTGGCAGACAGGGCAGAGCTCAATCCCGATCAGGAGGACCTGGCAGTTGCGGAGCGTGCGGAGGCAGAGCGTATAGCGGCACAGAATGCCGGCAGGGAGTATGGAGGAGTTTCACTGGACATGGTGGGCTCCGATACTGATGAGTGATTGCAGGATTAAATATATCATGCCGTCACCGAAGATGATGAAGGTTGATTATGGGTGTACTGGATAACTTAGAACCAAAACGTGTATTTTATTATTTCGAAGAAATCTCAAAGATCCCTCATGGCAGCGGTAATACTGACGCCATGAGCGATTTTGTCGTAAATTTCGCAAAAGAGAAAAAACTTAAACACAGACGTGATGAAAAGGGAAATGTGCTCATCGTAAAGGATGCATCGGCAGGCTATGAGGCCTCCGATACGGTTATGCTGCAGGGTCATATGGATATGGTGTGTGAGAAGAACTCAGACGCCGTTTTTGATTTCAAAAAAGATCCCCTTAAGCTTTGTGTCATGGATGACTGCATCTTTGCCAGGGGAACTACACTGGGCGGTGATGACGCCATTGCAGTGGCTTATATGCTGGCTCTTTTGGAGGATGATGAGCTGGAGGCTCCCAGGCTTGAGTGTGTGTTCACCGTGGATGAAGAGATCGGCATGGGCGGCGCCAAGGCCTTTGATGTATCTGACATAAGGGCCAAGACTCTTATAAATCTGGATCATGAGGATGAGGGGCTCTTCCTTACCAGCTGCGCCGGAGGGCTTCGTGCCCAGCTTACGGTGCCTGTCAGATTTAAGGAAAAGGCAGGAGAGAAATATACCATCGTGGTATGCGGCCTCAAGGGCGGTCATTCCGGTACCGAGATCCATAAATATCTGGCTAACGCTAATATACTGATAGGACGTCTGATGCACTATCTGGGCACCAGGGTTAAATATTCCGTGATCTCACTGGGCGGCGGCATGCAGGATAATGCCATACCCAGGGAAGCCAGCATGGATGTGCTGGTCCAGGAGGAGGATATCTCCAATTTCGAGGATATCATAGACGAGTTCCAGGATATTATCCGCAATGAGTACAGAAGTCTGGAGAAGAATATCCAGATCTATTGTAACGATAAGGGGCTTACGGCCTGTCAGGCATTGACGCAGAAGACTCAGGAGAGGGTTATCTTCCTGCTTAATACCATGCCCGACGGTGTGCAGAAGATGAGCCCGGATATACATGATCTGGTCCAGACATCTTTGAACCTGGGGATCATCAGACTTGATTCAAAGCAGTTTAAGGCTACAAGCGCTCTGCGCAGCTCCGTTAAGTCCGAGATAGACGCTCTGTCCGATAAACTGAGATATTTGACGGAGACCATAGGCGGAACCTATGAGGAGCATGGAGAATATCCTGCATGGGAGTATAATCCGGATTCCAGAGTACAGAAGCTGGTAAAGGAAACATATGACAGGCTTTTCGACGAAGAAGGAACACTTACGGGAGTTCATGCGGGTCTCGAGTGCGGCATCTTTGCCAGAAAGCTGCCCGGCATAGACATAGTGGCCTTCGGACCGGATGTGTTGCACATCCACAGCCCCAAAGAGCGCATGTCGGTGCCTTCCACAGAGCGGGTATACAGACTTTTACGTGAACTTTTAAAGGTATTAAAGTGAGTATGCTGCCTGCTGATTATATAAAAAGTATGAAGAGGCTTCTGGGAGATGAATATGTCGCCTATGAGGCTTCTTTTTCAAAACATCCATACAGAGGCTTCAGATTTAACCGCCGCAGGATAAAAGACTTATCCGAAGGAGACTCTCAGGGTCGGCATGAGACGGTTGATGAACTTGCCGTCAGGATTACGGGGCAAAATGAGAAAGTGCCCTGGAATCCTTTAGGATATTATACCGGTGAGAGGGATGAGCTTTCTTCATCACCGTATTATTATAGTGGGATGTTTTATATTCAGGAGCCCAGTGCTATGTCGGCGGCAGGGATGTTCCCTGTTGATAAGACGGATCTGGTATTGGATCTTTGCGCAGCGCCGGGAGGTAAGTCTACTGATCTGGCAGGAGGCTGTGCTTTTTTGCTTTCAAATGATTATAGTGCGTCCAGAGCCAGAGGCTTATTAAAAAATATGGAACTGTACGGCGGTGCCGATTACGCGGTGTGTGCCATGGATCCTAAGGATCTGTCAAAGCTCTATCCTGAGACCTTTGACAAGGTGATAGTGGATGCCCCCTGTTCCGGTGAGGGCATGTTCAGAAAGGATCCATCCCTGATAAAGTCATGGGCGGATAGAGGCCCCGCGGAGTATGCGCCCATCCAGGCATCCATTCTGGATGATGCTTATGAGATGTTAAAAAAAGGCGGGATGATGATGTATTCCACCTGTACCTTTTCACCCTTGGAAAATGAGGAAAACATTCTCTCATTTTTGAACTCACATCCGGATATGGAGGTGGCGGATATTAAAGTGCCTGATGAATGGGGCTTTGCCGACGGTCTTATGGGACTGTCGGGAGCGAAGCGCCTGTATCCCCACAGGGTGAAGGGAGAGGGGCATTTTATATGTCTGATGAGGAAGAAGTCTTATGAAAGATCCTTCGGGCGGCGCCCTCAGGATGACAATAGGGGAGTGGGCGACAGCAGCGAAGCAAGCTTTGAGCACCGCATAATTGGAGGCAGGCTTTACCTTCTTCCCCAAGGCTGCATAGACCTTGATAAAAAGGTACGCTTCCTTCGCACGGGTCTTTTTATGGGCGAGTATAAAAGGGACAGATTCATCCCGGCACATTCGCTGGCACTTTTCTTTTCCCGCAGACAGTGCAGGCAGGGTGAGGTGAGCATAAAGACTGACAGGGATGTCTTTTCGGCCTGTGTACTGGATCTGTGTGACGATGACGAAAGGCTTATCAGATATTTAAGGGGCGAGACCATACAGATCGATCCTTCCATTAAGGGACATGTTCTGGTATGCTGCGACGGCTTTCCCTTGGGCTGGGGCCGGGGGGCAAACGGGAAATTAAAAAATGATTATCCTGTTTCGAAATGATACTTCGAAAATGCAGACCGTGGACAAAATAGCAGATTTAATCTATGAAGAAAGAAAAAGACAGTGCGGAATCAAATCAGTATATCACTCCTCAAAGCAGCGCTTATTCAAAGACTATGAACATCATGATGAGCGCGGGCTTTGTTCTGCTTGCTTTCATCGTGTTTTTGCCGATTTTGCTGGTCGTAGTGATCTCGGTATCCTCTGAGGCCAGTGTGAGAGAGGTCGGATACAGCCTTTTTCCCAGGGGCTTTTCTTTGGATGCCTACCGCTATTTGTTCCGTTCGGGCAATTATCTACTCAGATCTTTTGTGAATTCCGTGTTTATCACTGTGGCGGGAAATATACTGGGGCTCATGCTCATGTGTCCTCTTGCTTATGCTCTTTCCCAAAAGGAATATAAATTCAGAAAGCCTATTCTGTTATTTCTCATGATCCCCATGCTCTTTTCGGGAGGCCTTGTTTCCTCCTATATGGTAAATACCCAGGTTTTTCATCTTAAGAATACCTATCTGGCATTGATCCTGCCGGGACTTTGTTCCACCTGGTATATCATGATACTCAGAAACTATTTTCAGACCACCATACCGGGTTCCCTGATCGAGGCGGCCCAGCTGGATGGCTGCGGTCATTTTCAGATATTCACCATGATAGTTCTGCCCATAGCAAAACCGGTGGTGATGACTGTTTCCGTATTCCAGATTTTTGCCTACTGGAGCAGCTGGTATCCTTCACTTTTGTATCTGGACAGCAATCACACCGAGCTTTATCCCCTCCAGTATGTGCTGGTAAACATGGACAGGAGTATTCAGACGCTGATCAGGGATGCACAGTATATGTCCGGAATGGATGTGTATACGCCACCTGCGGTGATGGTGCGCATGGTGATGGTTGTCATTGTAATATTACCGGTTATGATACTGCTTCCATTTTTCTACAAATTTCTGAAAACCGGTATGACCGTAGGTGCCATAAAGGAGTAGGAGACACATAGATGCAGATTGTACGGCGTATGAAAAGAATAATATCGGCTTTTTGCGTCATTGCCCTTTGTGTCACATTGCTGCTTGAAGGCTGTGCATCAGCAGGTGCACGGACCGGAGGTGACGATACCGTAGTGCTTCGCTGGGTGACTTATCAGACGGATGATGTTCCCCTGGATATAAAGGAAGTGGTCAGGGCAGCGAATGCCGTTTCAAAAGAAAGGATCGGCGTCACGGTGGATCTGGAATTCCAGCCCTCGGACAAGCTGAACCTTATGATGGCATCGGGAGAGTATTATGACATGGTATTTACCTCCTCATGGGTCAACAATTTTGATAAAAACGCAACTGCAGGGATGTTTTATGACATCACGGATCTGGTCCGGGAGGAAACGCCGGCTCTTTACGAAACCATAGAGCCCTTCTGGGATTGTGCCGCTGTAAATGGCAGGATATATGGCGTTCCGGTTTTGAAGGATATGGGCGCAGAACAGATGCTCAGGATCAATTCCGATTTTTTTGAAGGTGAAATGGGGATGGAGATCCCCGAGCGCATGGAACTTAAGGATATCGAACCGTATCTTGCCGCCTATAAGTCAAAATATCCGGATAAATATCCTTTGGATATGACAAAAGCCGGCCCTGCAGGCTACATGAATTTCCTTGAAAGAGTGGTTGATACCCTGATCGTGCTGCCCTTCGGTGAGGGACAGGAAGCGTCGGAGGTGGTCCCCTTTTACGAGTGTGACGGTCTGGTGGAACGCTTCAGGCTTTTACATAAATGGTATAAGGCCGGCTATATACATCCGGACGCCGCCACCATAGAATCCACGGCAAATGATAAGTCCATCCCGGTCCGCTTCGGTGTGGCATGGAAGGGCTATCAGGGCTATTCGAATCCTCAGGACTGGGGTTTTAATGTAAAGACATCTATTTATGACGGCCCCTTTTTGTCCCGGTCCAGCGAGCAGGGAGCTATGTTCGGTATCTGTGCCGCCTGCGATGAGGAGCACGCTTTGGCCTGTCTTAAGTATCTGGAACTTTTGGGGACGGACAAAAAATTCAGGGATATTCTGGGATACGGGATTGAAGGAAAGCATTTTGAATATCTTGAAAACGGTACCGTGCTGCGCACGCAGACAGGGAGGGACAGGTACAATCTCAAACTCTACCCAACAGGTGCCTCGGCTTCGGCGTCAGTGGAATCCGTAAGCCCCACCTTTCTTGCGGATCCGGATCAGTGGAAGGGAGTATATGAAGAATACGCAACGGACGGGATCTACAGCGCGATAAACGGCTTTGCCTATGACAGGAGCGGCAAGGAGGATATTATAGCGGCGCTTTCGGCGATCTACAGTGATTATGCTACGGAACTTCGCACCGGTACCGGGGATCCCGATGTGCTGATACCTCAGATGAAAAAGCGGATGGAAGCTGCGGGAATGAGGGAACTGGTGGAAGATGTCAGACGTCAGCTGGCAGCATGGCTGGAGAGCAGCAGGTCTTAAGGATGACGGGTCTATGAATAAAACTGAGAAGAAAAATAAAATAAAACATACCGGAAAAAAGAACCGTGACCTCACATTGATGTCGCTGCCGGCCATCATATGGTATATCTGTTTTTGCTATATACCCATGTTCGGCATATTTTTCGCGTTCAAGCGTTTTACCCCCAAACCGGGAGAATCGCTTTTTACCAATCTGTTTGTGAACAGCCCCTGGGCCGGTCTTGACAATTTTTCCTTCCTGCTCAGATCTTCGGATATGCCGGGGATCATGTTCAACACCCTCACCTATAATCTTTTGTTCATCATACTGGGAATAGTGATCCCGGTATTTCTCGCTGTATTTCTGACGGAACTTCACAGCGAAAAGCTCAAAGGTACCATTCAGATGGTGATGGTGCTTCCCTATTTTCTTTCCTGGGTAATAGTGGGCTATCTTCTTTATGCCTTCCTGGCTACGGACGAAGGAATGATGAACCATTTTCTGACGGTGTTCGGCAAAGACGCCATTCAGTGGTATCAGTCCCCAAAATACTGGAGGTTTTTGCTGATCGTCACGGAGGTCTGGAAGTCGAGCGGTTATGCCATGATAATCTATCTTTGTTCCATCACATCCATCGACAGGACCCTGTATGAGAGTGCGGTGCTGGACGGGGCTACATTTTTGCAAAGGGTGCGTTATATCACCCTTCCACATCTTCGTCCTACCATATGCACCATTTTTATCCTGCGGATAGGGAGCATTCTCAATTCGGATTTCGGTCTGTTTTTCCAGGTTCCTCTGGATTCGGGTTCCTTGCAGAGCGTCACCCAGACCCTTGACGTCTATGTATACAAAGCTCTGATGCAACAGGCTAATTTCAGTTTTTCCGCAGCAGCGTCGTTTTTGCAGAGCATAGTAGGTTTCATCCTGCTGATGATCACAAACAGCATTATCCGTCATATTGATGAAGAGAGCAGCCTGATATAGGGTAAATCTGCAGATCCTTCTGTCATATAAAGGAGGGACGGGAAAGATCATGTTATTTCATAAAAAAGGAAAATTCGGATACATAGACAGAATGAAAAAAGCTTCCCTGATCAGGACGGGATTGTTTTTTCTTGCGGCACTGATCATTTTTGCCGCCGGTTATTTTATATGGGGAAAGAAGGAAAACTATCTTACCATACTGGCGGTCCTTGTGATCCTGCCTGCTGCCAGGTCCTTGGTTAATTCCATCATGTATCTGCGCTTTAAATCCTGCTCTTTGGATGTGAGAGAGCGGGTGGATGAGCTGATAAAGGAGGCGGGCAAGGAGCAGACTGCACCTGCCCACTGTTTTTATGACAGCGTCCTGACGGTGGAAAGAGGCGGCAGCTATTTTGTGAGTCTGTTTTTTATCTCCACGGATCTGATCGCAGGCCTGACCCCTCAGAATAAGCATCATGTAAAGATAATGAAGGAGCATCTGGAGCAGATGCTGGAGAACAATAATCTCAAGAAGGTAAAGGTCCTTATTTACAACAATGAGGAAGAGTTTTTTGCCAAGTTCAAGACTATGGTAAATACAAAGGATGAAGATGCCCTTACCCAGCGTGAGATGGAGATATTAAGGCTGCTGGAGGCGATATCACTTTGAGAGAGTACAGTGTGGACAGTACTGCGGCGGGGATGTCGCTCATAAAATATCTGAACCGGGTTTTGCCATCGGCGCCCTCATCCCTTTTGTACGCCCAGCTTCGAAAAAAGAATATAAACCTTAACAGGAAAAAGGCTAAGGGAACGGAAAAACTCAATGCAGAGGATAAGATACAGGTTTATTTTTCCGATGAGACCATCGCCAAATTTTCGGGCGGATCCGATGCGCTTGGCGATGCTTCATTTTCAAAAGCAGGATATGAGGATATCGACTTTTCGGATATAACAGTCCTTTATGAAAATGATGATATCATCGCCATTGACAAGCCGGCAGGGGTACTGAGTCAGAGTGACGAGCCGGGAGGTATATCCCTCAATGAAAAACTCATAGCCTTTCTTTTGAACCGGAAAGCAGTGAGCATGGAATCCCTGGGAGTATTTAAGCCGTCGGTGTGCAACCGCCTGGATCGTAACACCAGCGGGATCGTGCTTTGTTCAAAGACACTTAAGGGAGCCAGATTCCTTGGTGAAGAATTAAAGGAGCGCAGTGCGGATAAGTATTATGAATGTATCGTTATGGGACATTTTGATAAGGATGGTATCCGGGAAAACTATCTGACAAAGGATGAGGCCGCCAATCAGGTGAAGATCAGTGATAAGCCGGTGTCGGAAGCTTCAGTGTCCATTGCCACAGGCTATGAATGTATTGATACAATGAAAACGCAGGCGGGGGAAATATCTCTTGTCAGGGCAAAGCTTATCACAGGCAAGTCCCATCAGATAAGGGCCCAGCTTTCATACCTGGGACATCCCATCGCAGGAGATCCCAAATACGGGGATCCTAAGTTAAACCGTGAGATGAAGAGGATATACGGGACCGACAGACAGCTCCTTCATGCTAAGAAGGTGGTGCTGTCAGACGGGACAGTGATCGAAAGCAAGCTGCCTGAAGATTTTATTAAAGTGATCGGCTGAAAGGTGGATTATCTGAACCTTTTTGAATGAACGTGCTAATCATACATTTTGATCAAGATTACAATAATGAAACGGGGTAAATAAATGATGAATATGGGACGTAAAATAATTGTTTTGAAAAGCACGGCATTATTTATGTCAGTTATACTCACGGTGCTTTTGCTGACGTCCTGTCAGCGCAGTCATATGACTGTGAACAGTGACGGGAAAGCAGACACGGATAAAATCGTTGATTATGACGGATATAATCTAGAGCAGGTGATCGTGCTGAGCCGTCACAATATAAGGGCTCCCTTGAGTGCTCCGGGTTCTGTTCTGGGAACCATTACGCCCCATGAATGGTTTAACTGGACGTCTGCCCCCAGCGAACTGTCTCTGCGGGGAGGCGTGCTGGAAACTCAGATGGGACAGTATTTTCGCAAGTGGATGGAGTCGGAGGGGCTGATAAGTGAAAACTGTCAGCCGGATACTGATGAAGTGCGTATATATGCAAATTCCAAGCAGCGAACCATAGCAACTGCACAGTATTTTACGGCGGGAATGTTTCCCACCGCAAACTTGGATGTTGAATACCATTCGGAATTTGATACAATGGATCCGGTATTTCATCCTCAGCTTACCTTTTGCAGTCCGGAATATGCCGCTGACTGTGAAGCCCAGATCAGGGAATTGTATTCGGATGATATAAAGGACCTTTCGGATAATTACAAACTGCTGTCCACGGTCATAGATCTTAAAAATTCGGAAGGGTATTTAAACGGTGATATACCCGATTTTGACGTTAATGACAGTGTGTTTAAACTGGAGGAAGGGGCTGAACCCGCAGTGTCGGGATCGCTGAAGACCGCGTGCTCCGTAAGCGATGCACTGGTCCTTCAATACTATGAGGAAAGCGATGAAAAAAAGGCGGGATTCGGTCATAAGCTGGGTAAAAAACAGTGGGAAGACATATCCCGGATAAAGGATGTGTACGGTGATGTGCTTTTCACAGCGCCCCTTGTGGCAATAAATGTTGCAAATCCCCTGTTGGAAGAGATATATTCGGAGATGAATAAAGGTGGCCGGAAATTCACGTTTTTGTGCGGTCATGATTCAAATGTGGGGAGTGTGCTGGCAGCATTGGGAGTGGAAGATTATGAACTTCCCAATACCATTGAAAAGAAGACCCCGATAGGTTGCAAGCTGGTGCTGTCAAAATGGAGTAATGCAAGTGGCGAGAGGTTCTGGTCTGTGGACCTTATATATCAGTCCACCGAGCAGTTAAGGGATGCCGAATTTTTGGATCTTGACAATCCTCCCCAGATTTATCACCCGGCGTTTAAGGGCCTGGAACAAAACTCCGACGGCCTGTACAGGGATGAGGATTTAAGGGCTTTGTTTGAAGATAAAACTGATGACTATGATGAACTTTATGATGCATATATGGCTAAGGCTGCGTAGGGATAACTGTAGATTTTTACGAACTGTCGGGACACCCTGTCGAAAACTGTTCAGACAGGCTCAGCCTTAGTAACCGTTCATATTACAGGGACTATGTTAATACCCCCCGACCTTCGGGTTATCGCTCTTTGCATATTACTCTTTATGATAATCATGCGCGTTGTTATACCGAACTGCAGCTTCGGACTAAGGATATGGATGACCTGGCTGAGATCGGCAAGGCAGACCATTTCGGATATGAAAAGATCCAGGAGGAGAACCGTTCCAAGCGGGACATCATTCCTGTCGGAGAGTGCAGGACTTTTGATGAGGCTTATGAACGGCTTATAAGGCTGCAGGAACTGGACCTTTCAGGGATTAATGTCAATATGTTCAAAGCGTATAATAACCAGCTCATAAATGACGGCTGCGGGCTTTTCAGGGGGCGTCAGATTCTCCCTTTAGTGCATCTTTCAAGATTTCAGTATGATCTTGTCGACTGATCGGATTTTTCAATTTGATAATTCTCTTTGTTATGTACATTAGATAATTCTCTTTGTTATGTACATTGACAATATGCGCCATATCGTACGGACGAGATGGAAAAAAGCGGAAATCGTCTGTATAATTTTTGAATGCGAATACGGACGAGAAGTGAAAAAACGTGGAATCGTCCGTATTGTATTTGAGCACGTACGGACGAGATGGAAAAAAGCGGAAATCGTCTGTATAATTATTGAATGTGCGTACGGACGAGAAGTGAAAAAACGTGGAATCGTCCGTATTGTATTTGAGCACGTACGGACGATATGTAAAAAAGGCGGAAATCGTCTGTATAATTTTTGAATGTGCGTACGGACGAGAGGTGAAAAAACGTGGAATCGTCCGTATTGTATTTGAGTGCGTACAGACGAGATAGAAAAAAGCGGAAATCGTCTGTATAATTTTTGAATGCGAATACGGACGAGAAGTGAAAAAACGTGGAATCGTCCGTATTGTATTTGAGCACGTACGGACGAGATGG
>JAFRWW010000070.1 GCA_017441585.1 Lachnospiraceae bacterium | reverse complement strand
AGGGATAGCTTCATACATCAGACATAAAGCGCCATATATCAGCAAAAAACTACAAAATATGCAATTTTCAAGGTTCAAGTGGTAACAATGCCATTCAGACGGCTGATTCAAATAGGGGTAGTGACCCCTACATCATTAAATAAAAAAAAATTATTATTTGGAACATATTATGATTCAGGTCGGCTTGATATAAATAAGCTTGGAGAGGATATATGAAATGAATGGTTTTTGGGGCAATATTAAAGAAAAATTGTTTTTAAAACATGGTATTGATGCGATATTTCGTACGGATATCGGGTGCATTCCATGCAATAACGAGGATAATCTATTTTTCAATGGATATTATAAAGCAGATCTGATGCAGGCAAGTGATGAAGGGCATGGCTTTTATAAAGGTGTGAGCTTGTTTGCTGTTTGTGATGGAATGGGCGGCGAGGATTTTGGTGAAGAGGCTTCAAATATAGCGGTAGCAAATCTAAAGATTTTTGGTTTGAAAGATATTCAAAAGGATTCTTTAAATAATCTTATCGAAATAAATAAACTGATCGATTATAAGAGGATGGAACATGGATGTACAAATATGGGAACAACCATGGCCGGATTATATATTGAAAAAGGAAAAGCAATAGCGTGTAATATAGGGGACAGCAGAATATATCTGTATCGTGATAATGTACTTAAACAATTGACGGAAGATCATACCGAGGCACAGTATTTTGCTAGTATAGGGTTTGAGTCTGATGGAAAGAATGGTCGCAAAAAAGGGGGTAATGCTTTAACTCAGTACCTGGGAATGCCGGTCGATGAAGTGATAATTGAACCATACTATAGTGAGATCATTAATTTGAAAAGAAAGGACAGGTTTTTGATCTGTTCCGATGGTGTCACTGATATGGTAGATGATGAGCAGTTAAAATATCTTTTGTCAATGCAAACGGATATAGGTCATATATCGGAAATGATCATGGAGACAGCTATGAAGGCTGGGGGAAAAGATAATATTACCGAAATCTTAATTGAAGTAAAGTAGGTTGAACTGTAATGGGGATTATATGGAATGCAGGATCAGTTTAATGAAGGATTTTGTTACTGTATGGTCTGATACCGGGAATAAAAAGAATAAGCTTAAGTATATTGTGGATAATATCTGTCACACCGTTACAGTTACGTATCCTGAAAATAAGGAGCAGGAATATTCTGCTATAAGGGATAAGGTGATAAATAGTTTTGAGGTAGTTGGCCAATAGCTTTTGGAGAGGTGGATATGAATTCTGGACAGTTAATATTCTACGTGTTGTTAATAGTAGCTTTTGTATATTTGTTGAAGCTATTAATGCAAAAAAGGAAGACACATTTGAATGAACCGATGGAGAAGGAAGCAACGGATAATGAAAATGCCGAAAGCCTTTTTCAGGAAGGAAAGAGCTTGCTTTCATCGCCCGGAAGCACTCCGGAAGATAAGAAAAACGGTTTAGAAAAATTAGTAAAAGCTGAAGAACTTGGTCATGTTGAGGCACCTTATCATCTTGGTTTTATATTCAGCAGAGCAGATGAAGCAGGTTGTTTTAGTAAAAGGTCGGTTGAGCATTATATGCTCGCTGCAGAACGTGGATTTGGTCCGGCACAGCGAATGGTGGGCGGATTTTATGAATTGGGAATGGGCGCTGAAAAAGATGATAAGAAGGCGATTAAGTGGTATAAAAAGGCTGCCGAAAATGAAGTGGATGATGCTTTATCGATGTTGGCGACAGTTTATTTTCGACAGAAGGATTATGAGGAAGCCGTAAAATGGGCTGAAAAATCTGCAGATCGTGGTATCAGATTGGGTTATATTCAGAGGGCTGTGTATGGCTTTGTGCCAGATGGATCTTTTGAGAAATATAAGGAATCACAGAAATGGTATTATCTATATAAAAAAGCACTTTTGGATGTTCCGAATTCCCCTGAAAAGGTGACTGTGCAGGAGGCGAAATTAAGGAAAGTTTTGGATGAAAGCTATGATAATATCTGCAAGTTTATGGCTGAGATGGAGCTGAACGAGGATATGTCTTATTCTTGTGATGAAGGCGATGATGATGTCAGCTGTAAGATCCTAGATTATGAAAAGGATAAGGATACCGGTCATATCCATTATGTATTGGACGGTGAAATAAAAGATGGTATTTTTGGGTTATCGGGAATAATCACGGGAGATGGTGTACAGGCACAGTGGTGCAGGGAGGAAATGGAATTCTGGGTCAACTTTGACCGTGAAAACAGTGATAAACTTCTTGAAACGATGACATCTGAATATAAAACAAATGTGGAAAGATTGTTTATGTTAAAGGAATTGATCACATATATGGGAGGAATTGATAAATTCGAAAAAGTATGTGATGCCAAGGGAATAAAATATAATGAACATTCATTTTGATAAGGAATATTTATTTTGAAATCATTCTGAGAAACGAAGTGATGAAACATTATTTAAAGGAAAGATGATATGAGAATAGATAAATCGATAGTAGCCATGGCTTTTTTGTTGGTTTTATGCGGGTGTGGTCGTAATGTTGACGGTTCAGGGACACCTGTAGGGGAAGGTTCGCCTGTGTCGGAGACTTCATCGGTAGCAGAGACTTCGTCTTTGGAGGCGGAATCATCTGTAAATGGAGAATCGTCTGCGACAGATTCGGAAGGTAGTACGGCAAATACAGCAACTGAGACTGAACCCGTGGATGAGAAGGCTTCCGGCAAAACAGAGACAACTGATGAAGCTTCAAAGGCAGAAACAGGATCAAAGGATGGCGCTGAAGGATCGGCGACAGATCGTACAAACCAGTCTGCTGGGCAGGATGAGAGGCTCAAACCTAATCAATTCAGAGGTATATTTGAGCAGGGATATATCGAAGAAATGGCAGAGAAATATGCTATTAATCTTTTGGATGACGGGAAGTTTTTTGATTATGAAGGGGACATCGGTGATGTCATTTCGGAATATAAGGATGTGGATCTGAACGGTGACGGAGAACCGGATGTTATCAATAGGAAAGGTCAGAAATATATTTTTGAGTTTTCTGACGGTAGCTCCTTTGAAACAGGGGAATACTCCAATTATCGCGGTGAAGGTGAACTGATAGAATTTGCAGATATCACAGGCGATATTATTGATGAGATATTGATATCGCATTATGTTTTCAGTACTGCAGGCCCCATTGTGGCGGATTCTCATGTTTATTCATATTTTGATGGGAACTGGAAGCAGATAAGTATTATACCCGAGGATGAAAAGTTGTCATGTGCAGAGCTTGAAGCATTTATTACCGAAAAGCAGGAGTCTGAGTATTCGGCTGGTTATATCAGATTTGTGTCTGTTGTACTGACGGAGGATTCGATTGCCTTGCTGGTTGATTATGGCATGAAGGATGGTGCGGATCAGGCTTTTATGTATGAGGCATATTCCATGTCGATTTTTGCGGATGGCGGGGAACCGGAACTTAGGATGGATAGTAAACGGTCGGAAGATGTGTTAAAGAATTGGCCGTGTGATATAATACTATGAGACGGTGGATAATATGGACTGGGATGCAGTATCGGATGTGCTGATGTTCGTAAGGATGGCAGAGACGGTGTATGGCAATAGAATATTTATACCATATGGTTTTGTTGATATTATTGAGTATCATGACGGATATGAAAGCAACAATGCAGCCGGAGGAGTTACGTGGACTTTGTATAATGATGAGCAGCTGGATATGAAATCAGTGGAAAGGTAGAAATATGAGTCTTCCGGATATTCTTAAAGTAAAGTATAGAGATACAAAAGGATTGTTTGATTGCATTTTGGAAACGGATAAGATTGATGTTTCCGAAAATGGTCCCAATCCTGAACAGGATCGATATTATTTAACATCTGAAGATGTCATTCTGAAGAGACCGGCATTTAATACATTGGAAAAGATGTATAAATATGGCAAAGACGGAGATGGGTTTGCAAAATGGTGGATTGAGTGTGAAACTAAGGAGATTATCAATGGAAAAAGCACGCTTGGGCGTGTAATATGGCTGCCTGAACAACAGGTCCGAGAGTACAGGCTTCGTGATATAGACAGATTTGATCATCGTGGAGCAGGACATTTTTGGGGAGATGCTGTCAGGCGATTATATAATAGTCTGGATGCGGAGAAGAAAGCATTATTTGATAGTATTATTGAGGATGCGGTATCTGAGTATATGGCATATCATGATACTTTTCCGGCGCTGGATCCGGTTCATCCTCTCGAGACATTTGAGGATAAGGTAAAGACGTGTTTTTATCAGGGAAAAATTGATTTTTATTCCGGAAGAATACGAGGGAAATACTTTGCGTTTTGGAAGTATGAAGACTTTATTTATGGATATAATTGTGTGCTTTTGTTTGTTCTTTTGAGTATGACCGAAAGCATAACTCATAATAAGAGAGGAGTTTTTTGTCTTTTTGTAGATCAAAGTGAGATTAAAGACTTATTTTTTGATAAGACGAAAGAGATCGTATCAGAATTAAGGTCAAAGGTGAAGATATTGAATCGATTATTCCCTGATTACAGGATAAGGATCTATCATGTAGTTTTTTGTGGTGGTGAATATAGATTCTGGAATGAAAGGACTGAACGATTCAGGGATGTAGAGTCCGGAGAGATCTGGGAGAGGAAGCTCTTTGTATATAAACGAGACGATTATTACTATAAATGGGTTCAAGGAGAGCCGAGAGTTATCAGACCGATCTCTAATGTGTATGATGAGGAGATCAAAGAGGATAAAAAGTATCTAAAGACCTTTAATGAAAGGGTTTACTATTCTTATAAGGGCATGACCTTATTTATGCTTCATATGAGTTTTTATAAGCTTGATAAAGAAAAACGTTTGTGGGTGTATATTTATATATACGAGGGTATGTTTATTGACAATATCAATGATTTTGTTGAGATCATTCCGAATCCTGAATGGGAGGATTATGAGGTTATATAGTAATATGTAATGGGGGGGATATGAAATCAGGACAGGTGATTTTGTCAGTATTATTATAAAAGTGTTTGTTTATGCCAAACAACTGGTTGTTTGATACAGAATTATGAAAAAATCTGTTTTTATTGGAATAGTAACAGTTGAATTGACAGTCATAACCGCTGCAGTGGTGTATGGCTGTCTTTTAAATGCAAAAAATAAGCTGCCGGTGATTGAGTATGATCTGGAGACAGATGGCTCGTCAGACAGTGATATCGGGGACAATGGGGGTGAAAGTGCCAATGCGGCATCGGAAGGTACAAGCGGAACGGATTCACAAAATGATTTAGAATGGGAAGTGGTAGAACCTGATCGCATGTTGAGTTTTACAACATGGGAGGAGATGCTTCCACAATACAGAGAGAGTATCATGGGGGAGCCGGATCATGATGTTGCGCTTATGGCGCTTGACAGATATGATGAGCTTCTTCATTCAGAGGATTTTTGTGAGAATATGGGGATGGGTGCGTATAAGCCGGAGTTATATGTCCGACTGGATTTTGTTGATGCAGATAATATCCCTGAACTGTTTATTTCGAGAGGAACATTTTTTGATGATGCGGTGAGGGTAATGACTTTTGACCGGGTAAAAATGTCTGAAGTGGATTTAGGAGAATTTTCTTCAAAGGGAAGTCTGGTATTTAGCAGAAAAGGGAATCGCATGATGAGTGAATATCCGTCAAATGGAAGAATGCTTAAGATGATATCCGAGATCGATCATGGTGTGACTAAGCTGGTGAATGCATATTTTCGGGATGGTAAGAAGTATTATGGTGGTTTTCCTGTTCATGAAGGTATAGATGGAACCCGGGTTTATTACAGCAGTTCTTTTTCTAATGTGTTTGATCTGCCTGGTGATCAGTACAGTATGGATGCCGATATGTTTGAGGATAAAATGAAAAAGGACATGGGGGATACAGAACAGGTGGAGGTTGGAATGGATTTTAGGGATCCTGTTAAGACTTCTATGCTGGTCCTCTCTGAAGGTCCGTATAGAGAGAGATGTTATAGAAATAAAGATAAGGATCCGGATGATGAAGAAAAGGCTCCGGAGGATGTGAGAGATATACTTAAGGATCATCCTGAGATTTTAGAGGCTTACAGAACGAAATATATAAAGGAAAAAACAGAGGATAGTTTAATAAATGGGTATTATCTTTTGGATGTAAATGGAAGCGGGATACCGGAGCTTTTGATATACGATGGCGATTGTCATTCTTCGCAGGTTCATGTGTATACATACCATAACGGAGAGCTTATTAAACTGGGGCAATACGGGGAAAACTCACATATGTATGTGAATCTGGATTCTCATGTTGTACAGGATGGATTCTATCAGGGCGGTAGCGGAGAAGAAAAATATTTCAAATTGACGGAAGATCGGGAGATTTTTCTTGGGGAAACAACTTTCAGAGAGATATCAAAGGATTATGTTTATTATGATGAGTATCCGGATATGCAGTATCCGATAGATGATGAATATATGATGCAGTATTCTGTAGATGATAAGATGGTCACTTATGAGGAATACTCTCGGAAGGAAAGAGAGTTTATCGGGGAAGGTTCGCTTGTAAGATATGGTTATGAAAATGCCCAGATGACCGGGCTTGAGGACTAGAGCCGGAAGAAAACAGAAGAAAACCGGGGGATAGGGTTTTTTCTTGAAAACAGGCTGTGTTTTTGTTATGATGAAACCAAATAATAGTGTGTTTGAAGGTATGAAGGAAAGAGGTGGTCAGGATTGGAACAGAATCAAAAGGTGGAGCAGGCCACAGGTGATGCCGGTGCATCGTATGTAAAGCATACCGCAAAGGATAGCGTATTTACAGATCTGTTTGGGAATACACATTATCTGATACAGCTGTACAGAGCGCTGCATCCCGAGGATACAGTGACAACTGAACAGGATATTTTTGATGTCACGATAAATAACGTGCTTACGAATAATCAGTATAATGATCTTGGTTTCCGAGTGGGAAATAGATTGCTTGTTCTTGTTGAAGCACAGTCGACATGGTCGGTAAATATCCTGATCCGTACATTGATGTATCTGATGGAAACATTAAATCAGTATTTCACTGAAAACGGAGTGGATCTTTATAGGTCAGTAAAAGTAGAAATCCCTGAGCCGGAACTGTATGTCATATATACCGGTGATAAGAAGAGCGTTCCGAAGCAGATATCCCTCAAGGATGAGTTCTTTGCTGGAAAAGATGTTGCTGTTGATGCTAAGGTTAAGGTCTTAACATCCGGTGAATCCGGGGATATTATCACTCAGTATATTGTGTTTACTCAGGTGCTGAACGAGCAGGTTAAGATACACGGCAGGACGCGTAAAGCCATAGAGGAGACTATAAAGATCTGTAAGGATCGTAACGTTTTGAAGGATTATCTGGAGTCAAGGTCGAAGGAGGTGATTGATATTATGATCGCTTTATATGATGAACAGGAAGTTATGGATAGATATGTTGCAAATGAGAAGAAGGAATCGGAGATCAAGGCGACTGTAGATGAATGTCAGTTTTTTGGGGCCTCAATATCTGATGCTATTCAAAGAGTTGCTTCAAAGTTTAATATCCCTTCGTCGATTGCAGAAAGCAAAGTGAATCAGTATTGGGCTTAGTAGCTTGATAAGATTGATTAAGCATATGCGGCAGATCTTAAATGAACTGCCGCTTTTTCATTTCAAGGTGGATTTATGGAACAGAATAACAATTTTATACCGGATGCCCGGGGCAGAGAGGAGAGCGCAGCTGGTATTGTCTACAAATGTATCTGAATTCATTGTGATTACCTCCTGTATGGAAAGTAGGGAATTCCCTACTTGCGTTATATATCATGGTGGATAGAAATACAATGATAAACCCGGAAATTACGGAGTGAAAAGTCTTTTTTGAAAGGCTTTTTATTTATGCGCGCAAATTTAGTTTTTGCTCCTTAACTGTAAAAAAATGACAATTAAGGAACAAAAATAAAAGCAAATATCCATCGAAGTCATTATAATGATCTCAAATTGAGTAAGAAAAGACTGTAAAGTAACAATCGATAAAATGGTTACAATTGCGAAAAGTGCGGATTTGTGGTATCGTATAGGAAGTGTTTTTTTACATGAATTTAGGAGGAGAAAGTCATGATTTTTTCATCACTTAATGCATTGAAGGGTAAATTTGAGTATCCCGCAGCTATTCAGAAGGCAATCGATTTCATGTCCACCGAGGATTTTAAGAAGCTTCCCGTGGGCAGATATGAAATCGAGGGAGATGATATCTTTGCGCTGGTACAGGATCAGACTACGGGTCTTGTCTCCGAGAAAAAGGCAGAGAGTCACGGAAACTATATCGATATACAGTTTTTGATGAGCGGAGAGGAGATGCAGGGATATGCGCCTCTGACAGCATCTGCCGTGGGCAAGCAGGTAGAGGGTAAGGACAACATCTTTTATGATGATGTGGAGAATGAGCAGTTTGTTCATCTCAAGGCCGGTGATTTTACCATCTATTTTACTAATGATATCCATCGTCCCAACTGTACCGACTCACAGAGTATGGACATACACAAGGCTGTAATAAAGGTAAGAGAAAGCCTTATTAAATAATATGAATTACCTGATGATATTGTATATACTCGGCTCGGTTCTCAAGTTTGAAGCGGTCTTTTTGCTGCTGCCGGCAGTGGTGGGCTTTATATACGGGGAATCGTCGGGCTTATATTTTTTAGGTGCTGCTATCCTCAGTCTGGTATGCGGTATGATTCTCGGGCATAAAAAGCCGGAGGAGATGATGCTGTATACCAGAGAGGGTTTTGTTTCGGTGGCCCTAAGCTGGATCATCATGTCGGTGTTCGGTGCACTGCCCATGTGTCTTTGCGGCGATATTCCTTTCTATGTGGACGCCCTTTTTGAGACTATTTCCGGCTTTACCACCACCGGGGCGAGCATATGTACCAATGTGGAGATACTCACTCATGCCACGCAGTTCTGGAGGAGTTTTACTCACTGGATCGGAGGTATGGGTGTTTTTGTATTTATCATGGCCATCCTGCCCATGATGGGCGGATCCACCATGAATCTGATGAAGGCGGAGAGCCCGGGACCTTCGGTGAGCAAGCTGGTACCTCATGTAAAGGATACGGCCAAGATTTTGTATGGCATGTACATCATCCTTACGGTTGCGGAGATAGGGACCCTGATCATGTTCGGTATGCCTTTGTTTGATTCACTGATCACTACCTTTGGTACAGTGGGTACCGGTGGTTTCGGTATAAAATGTGACTCTATCGCACCTTATTCTCCCGCCCTTCAGATAATCGTGACGATATTCATGATACTTAGCGGTATAAATTATTCGGCGTATTTCCTGGTCATGACACGCAAGTTCAAGGAAGTGTTTGAGATAGAGGAAGTCAGGTGGTATCTCGGTGTCATTTTGGGTTCATCGCTTATCATAGCGGTAAATATCCACCATATTTACGGAGCCTGGGGGAACAGCCTGCGGCACTCATTTTTTCAGGTGGCGTCCATCATTACTACCACCGGATATGCAACTGCCGATTTTGACCAATGGCCCATGCTGTCAAAGACGATACTGGTGCTGCTCATGTTTATGGGGGCCTGTGCCGGCAGTACCGGCGGCGGTATAAAGGTGAGCAGGCTTATTATTTTGAGCCGTTCGGTAAAAAAGGAACTGTCGCTGATCATACATCCCAGGGAGATAAAAAAGATCCGTATGGATGGTCATGTGATAGAGCATGAGGTGCTGAGAAACACCAATGTTTTTCTGGTAATTTATTTTATGATACTGTTTATTTCGGTATTGTTGATCTCTGTGGATGATTTCAGTTTTACCACCAATTTTACGGCGGTGGTCTCTGCTATCAACAATATCGGACCGGGACTTGATATGGTGGGGCCCACCGGCAGCTTTGCCGAGTTTGGTGCCTTTTCAAAATTTGTGCTGATGTTTGATATGCTGGCCGGTCGTCTGGAACTGTTTCCGGTGATGGTGATGCTCATGCCTGCGACCTGGCGGGGAAGAGAGAGCAAGTGAGTTCAGATTACGAAAAGATCCTTCGGCTAAAGCCTCAGGATGACGATCAAGGGGTTGTGAGGCAACAATCAGGATCTTAAATGTATAGAGAGGACAGATATGAAAGTAATCATTGTAGGTTGCGGCAAGGTGGGTAGTTCTCTTGCCGAGGAGCTTTCAAATGAAAATCATGAGCTGACCATAATAGATACCGATCAGGCAAGGCTTCATCGTACTACTGATTCCATAGACGCTATGGGGATCGTGGGAGACGGTGTGGATTATACCATATTGCTGGATGCGGGTATTCAGGAGGCCGACCTTTTGATCGCAGTCACGGGAAGTGATGAGAAAAATCTGCTCTGCTGCGTGGTGGCCAGAAAAGCCGGACATTGTCAGACCATAGCACGTATAAGAAATCCCATTTATAATGAGGAACAGGAGTTTTTACGCCGGGAATTCGGCATCGCCATGCTCATCAATCCTTCTTCAAAGGCGGCGGATGAGATATTCAGTATATTCAAGTATCCTTTTGCGGAGAGGGTAGATTCCTTTGTAAACGGTGATGTGGCTCTTTTCCATTTTACGCTTAATGAGGATTGCGTGCTGGTAGGAAAGATGATCATGGATTCCTCCCGCATCATTAAGTCCAATGCGCTGGTTTGCACTGTCCAAAGGGATGAGGAAGTGTTTATCCCCAACGGTCATTTTGTCCTCAATGCCAACGATACGGTATCCGTGGTGGTCCACAGGACGGAGGCGACGGAATTTTTTACCGAGATAGGCATGATGAAAAATCCCGTAAAAGACGTGATCATAGCCGGCGGTGGCGACACGGCCTTTTATCTGGCGCAGCTTCTTTTGCGGGAGAAAAATTATAAGACCTATGTAAAGCTCATCGAGTCGGATAAGGACAGATGTGAAGAACTGGCGGAAAAATTACCGAATGCTACCATTATATACGGAGACGCCACCGACAGGAATCTGCTGTCCGAGGAGGGACTGGAGACGGCAGGAGGTTTTGCTTCCCTTACGGGTTTTGATGAGGAGAATATATTGCTTTCCCTTCATGCGAAAAAGGTGTCAGGCGCAAAAACCGTGACGGGAGTCAGCAGGAGCAGCTTTAATTCACTGATCAGTGAGATGAAGATAGGAAGCGTGGTCTATCCGGGACAGGTGACTTCCCAGCATATACTCAGGTTTGCCAGGGCATATAATTCCGGCATGGATTCGGAGGTGGAAAATCTGTACAAGCTGGCCGATAAGAAGGCGGAAGCCCTGGAATTTAAGATAAAGACGGACGGTTCATTTTTGGGCGTGCCCATTATGGAGCTTAAGTTTAAAAAGAACACACTCATAGCCTGTATATACAGGGACCGCAAGGTCATAATCCCCAGCGGTCAGGATTATCTGAAGACCGGCGATTCGGTGCTGGTGGTGATCGCGGGATATACGGTATCGAGTATTGAGGAGATCTTTATATAGATCTATTGTCAAGAATCTTGAAAGAGCAGGCATGGTAAAAACCTTATCATGAATGGGTGAATATAAAATAAGCATTTATAAAAAGATCCTTCGACTGAAGCCTCAGGATGACAGATGATGTAGTTATTTAAGGTGGATGAAAAATTTTGAAAGAGAAGAATAGGTGGGGGATATGAAAACTGCACTTATAACCGGAGCATCAAGGGGCATTGGTCATGCCATAGCGTGTAAATTTGCGCAGCTGGGTTATGATACAGTGCTGACCAGTCATAACAGTATCAACCAGCTTCAGATGATGTGCCGTGAGTTTTCCGAAAAATATGGCACGAAGCATACTTGTGTCTGTGGGGATATCAGCGATGAGGCTTTTGTGGACAGCCTTTTCTCTCCTCTTGATGAACTGGATGTGCTGGTGAATAATGCGGGGGTCTCATATGTGGGACTGTTGCAGGATATGGAACTGGTTCACTGGAATAAGCTGATGGCAGTGAATCTTACTTCTGCTTTTTTGACCAGCAGGAGGGCTATTCCGTATATGCTCAAAAAGGGAGCCGGGAGCATAATCAATATCTCATCCATGTGGGGTGTGAGCGGAGCTTCCATGGAGGTGGCTTACTCTGCCGCAAAGGGCGGACTCAATACCATGACCAGGGCTCTGGCCAAGGAACTGGCCCCTTCGAATATACAGGTGAATGCCCTGTCCTGCGGAGTGGTGGATACGCAGATGAACGCATTTTTATCCGATGAGGAAAGGGCACAGCTTATGGAGCAGATTCCCCTCGGGCGTTTTGCCGATCCTGATGAGGTGGCCGAGGCAGTGGTTTCCATAGTGAACGCAGGCCCCTATATGACGGGACAGGTGATCGGTTTTGACGGGGGATTTTTGTGAGAATCGATTTGTTGTGTTTCATAATCCGATCAGTAGAGTATCATATGAATTAAAAAAGATCCTTCGGCTAAAGCCTCAGGATGACCGTTGTTGTCATCCTGAGGAACGAAGTGACGAAGGATCCTGATAGATTAGGCATATTGTTAAAGTATAACAGGAAGGTGACAGCATGGAAGGAATTACATACGATCTGGTGATAATAGGAGCAGGACCTGCGGGACTGGCGGCAGCCATTTATGCAAAGAGGGCCAGGCTTAATTTTATCGTGATAGAAAAGACCGGCGGCTTCGGCGGTCAGATCCTGGAGACCCCGGATGTGGATAATTATCCGGGACTTATGGGCTCCAGCGGTTTTGATCTGGCGCAGGCTTTCAGGGATCACTGTGAGAAGCTGGATGTAAAATTTGTTACTGATAACGTGGTTGGAATAGAAGTAAGCGGCAGCATAAAGCAGGTCTTCGGAGAGGAGGACGGTTATGACTGTCGTGCTGTCATCATAGCTACAGGTGCCAGACATGCAAAGCTGAAGGTGCCCGGAGAGGATGAGTATGCAGGTGCGGGAGTTTCTTACTGCGCGACCTGTGACGGCGCTTTTTTCAGGAATAAAACAGTGGCGGTCATCGGCGGCGGCGATGTGGCTGTGGAGGACGCTATGTTTTTGTCAAACCTGTGTGAGAAGGTGTATCTGATCCACAGGCGAGGCGAACTTAGGGCAGCCAAGTCCCTTCAGGAAAAGCTTTTTGAAAAGCCGAATGTGGAAATGGTCTGGGATACCGTGGCTACCGAGATAAAGGGTGAAAATATGATGGTCAGCAGCCTGATGCTCAAGGATGTGCAGACCGGGAATGAGACTGAACTTCCCGTAAACGGAGTCTTTGTGGCTGTGGGTATTCTCCCGAATTCAAATGAGTTCACGGGAAAGCTGGCGGTGAATTCCGGGGGCTATATCGTGGCGGGAGAGGATTGCGCTGCTTCCGTGCCGGGAGTTTTTGCTGCCGGTGATGTGCGTGAGAAAAAACTGAGACAGGTGATAACCGCGGCAGCAGACGGTGCCAATGCAGTTACGTCGGTGCTGGAGTATTTGAGATGAGATAGTTTAAGTTATCAGAGGAGTATAAAGTCTTAAGATGACAGAATAGATTAAGGTATCTGGATTATAGAAAGAGGCGTGCATGGCAAATTTCTGTAAATACTGCGGACATAAATTAAAGGAGAGCGCGAAATTCTGTCCCGGCTGCGGGAAGCAGCTGGTGAGTTCTGCTCCGACATCAGGAACGGTTCCATTATCAGATAAGGAGCCTGTGTCAGGGTCAGCGGTTTCACAAAAGGAATCATCTGTAAACAGGATGGTTCCGCCTCCCTTAAGGGAAAAACCTCCTGCTAGAGAAGATATGTCAGATCCGGCGGTATCGTCACAGAAGATTTTGCAGCAGGCATCAGGTCCGGCAAAGAATGAAAATATAAAGCCAACACAGAATATAAACGTCAGGAAACAGACAGCAAAGAAAAAGGATCCCGCTGTGGTCGCGGAGGTTCTTTTGGGTATTGCCTGTCTGTTTCTTTTTATTGCGATAATACTGACTGCTCCCGGCAGGATAAAGGCTGCCATTAACGGTAATCTGATGAGCGAGGGTGGACAGGGAATGCTGCTTACAGGCAGTGATGGAAAAGACGAAGATGGGGCATCAGGACATAAGAAAAATGATGATAAAAAATTCGGAACGAAGACCGGGGATGAAGAAAAGGACAGTGGCAAAAACGGGTCAGAGGAAGATACTCATGGAAATTACAGATGGCTGTATGAATCCCAGGATATGAGTGAATAGAATATATGACAGAGATCAATAAGAAAAAACATCCGCTTATATTTGTGTTTATTGTGCTGCTTCTTATTCTTGCGCTCATTTTTACGGGATTTTCCTATCCGGGATTTATGCTTCCGGCGGTATATTCTATCGCAAATCCGCAGTTCAAGGCAAGCACCGAAGGAAAGCGTTTTACATACGGGCACAGTAAGGCTTTTTCAAAGGAACTGGTTAAGGGCGTTACCGTATCTGCCGAAAAGGATGCCCTGGATAAGGATAGAAAATTTAAGATGACGGAGATGGACTCTTCGGAATATGAATCCTATGGTGAGATATTCAATCATGATTCCGATGAGCCGGGAATGCTGCTGGGGGTCTGGGAGCTGGATGCAGGGCTTAAGGATGATGAGATGCTGCCCGGTAATTTTAATATAGATGTGGATCTTGATGAGATGGGAGTGGATGAAGCGGACTATGACAATGTGTGCCTCTATCGCATAGATGATGCGGGTATGTGGCACGAATTATCAGGAACCGTAAACGGACATACCTTTTCTTCCCAGAGTAATCAGAACTGTCCCATTGCCCTAATCCTGGTAGGCATAGGCACCGTGCTCATCGGCGGCACAGCCATATATCAGGATGAGGCAAAATTCAGCAATGCGGGAGCCTATACCGTAAAGATGAAGGGCGTCGATCATTTTGAACTGAAGGTGGATAATAAAAAGTTTAAGATACTGCTTAAGTCCGAAGAGTTTAAAAAGATGATCTTTGAGGAGACGGAGAACTTTAAAAAGCTGGATGTACAGCTTCATAATAAGGCGGTAAAAAGAACTTTTATTGAATGTCTCGAAACAAGTGATTTTCCGGAGGATGTAAAGTCAAAGATAAAGGGTTCCCTGCCGGAAGTGTTAAATTACTCTACCCTGTTTTCACAGATGCGCAATGAGATTTTGGCTGAGTATATTAAAAAATATCCCGCTCAGGTATCGGCGCTCATGAAAAGTGTGGTCAAGGACAGGGATAAGTATTATAAGGAAGAACTTTATGCGACGGATGAGTATAAAAAATTTGATAAGGAACTGGAGGAACTAAAAAAAGACAGGGGTACTCAGGAGGGCATCAGAAAGCATCTGAAACAGGTGGATAAGGTCTGTGAGTATCTTTCGAAGGCACATTTTTTCTTAAAGGATCAGGTGAAGGTGTCCATACCCACTTATACCATGGAGGTGCATATCACGGACAGCCGGACCGCGGATGCGGAAGGCGAGGTGCTGGTCAGCCATCTGTACAGGCCCTATATGGTTCTCAATCCCTATGAGACAGCGGAAGGCAACGATTCAAAATACGATGAGTTGCTGCTCACCATATGTCATGAGATGTTCCATGCAGTGCAAAGGTATTACGTCTCCGCATACAGATGTAATGCGGGTTTTGACGAGATGTCGGCCCAGCTTCTGGAGTATGATGCATTTAAATATTTCTCTTCCCTGACAAAGGATGGCATCAGTTCACCTGAATCGGAGCATCTAAAGAATATGAAGCATCCCTGGTATTTTGCTATTCCTCTGGATGCGGAATATACAAAGTATCCGGAAGGGACTATAGGCAGGAAGGGTGAGGTGCCCCAGGCTAATTATGCCCGTGCTCCGTTCATGAAGTATTTAAGGGGCGGTGAGCTGGAGGACGCCGGCTACTATACCTATGATGATATGCTCAAAAAGTATAAGAGTGTATGGAGAAAGGGATCGACGGTCAATATTCTGGAGACGGTATATTCCATGGATGATAAGACCCTGACCCAGTCCTGGTATAATTTTGCCCGTGAAGAGGAGGACATGTTTTATAATGCGGCCCGGGCAGAAGGTGATAAAAGCGTATTTGCGCCAAAGCTCACCGTGGGAGAAAAATGCGGCAAGGTAAGTCTTCCCAATAAGAGCTATACCATAAGGGTGCGCAGGATATATGCGGATCCGAATCTTGACAGGAGAGATGAGTACGCGGTTCTCATAATGGGAAATGACGATTATAAGGATGTGCTGTCGGATCTTAAGCTTCTTCCTCTTAAAATGGAGGAATATGAGGATTACAGGTCTTTTGACAAGGGTATTTTTATAAATCCGAGACCCCTTAACGCAGATGTGAACAGTCCGGTCATGTATCTTTTGGAGGCAGACGGCGGCACGGGCAAAAATACGGAGGGCATGATCTATGATGACGCCAACAGCGGATACGGAGTCTATGTGATCACTGCACCGGAGCCGGAGACTGTCTTTAAGGATGGGGAGCTGACCATAGAACCCATAGAGCTTAAGGGTGATGAAAAGGAAGTCATTGACTCCATAGCCGTGACGGTGATCCTGGATGATAAGGAGATACACCGCGAACAGATAATGCTCAAGGACTGGAAAAAGGAAAAGACAATTGATCTGTCAAAGATAACCATAGCCGGTAAGGCTATTTCCGAGGATGAGTTAAACCGTCTGATAATAAGGATCCAGAAATGTGTGAAGGATACCTTTAAGGATGATGAGCCGCTTTTGGGACCGGCTTATGAGGATGTAAAGATAGATACGGGTATTGCAGGCACCTGGGAGATAGAGACTGTAACAGATTACAGCTCACAGCTTCTGGATGGCTATGTGGACCAGCTGGGTGCATCCATTCAGGCTAACGCAAATGCGGAGGATGCCCTTATCGATCCAAAGGCACTGCAGGGCTATGTGGATCAGTATAAGGACAGCCAGAAGGACCAGAAGGCCAAGGGTTATATGTACATCAGAAAGGCTCAGGATAAGAATAAGTATGATGCCATCATCCGTTATGAGAACGGCGCACCGGACAGCGTCTTTAACGGGACCTATAATGAAAAGAAAAAGGAACTGGTTTTAAAGCCCGTGGATGCGGGCAAAGCGGCGCTGGATCTTATGAATGCGTCCATACGTATAAATATCACGGCGAAGAAGAACAATAATAAGGAACAGCTTTACTGCAAGGGGAAGATTGATTTTGATTCGCCGATCGTTTCCTATAAGATGGAGCTCAAGGGGAAGAAGATCGCGGACGATACGAATGTGCGGTGAGGGGAAATGAATATTGGTTATTTTATTTGTCATCCTGAGCGTATTTCGTCCTAAGGGGTACCACGAAGTGGTGGATGCCTTAGGACATTAGCGAAGGATCTTGATAGAAGCAGGCTTATTCAAGATTCTTCGGGCAGGAGCCTTCAGAATAACAGTAGGTAAAATGATACAGGGGAACGGGGTATGGCAAAGTTCTATCTGACCCGTCAGCTGCAGAATCTGAACGGACTGCTGTTCGGTTATCTATATGAAGCTTTCTTTGCGGGAGTGCCCAGCGCCCCTGCCGTCATCGACGTGCCCACAGATCCTCCGCTGTATGATAAGGGCATGACGAAATCATGATTATGGGTTTACGTAATTCTTTACATGCCGTAAATTTTAAAATTGTAACATTTTTAAGGAATTACATGTGAAAAATTGACGATGTTGGGGTAAATTGCTCAAAGAATCAATATATAGTGGTTGACAATAGTCGAAAAGAATGTTATAGTTTGTAACAGTTTTGTAATAATTGTAATCGGTGAGATTTTTATATATACGGAGATTTGATGAGAAATACGAATCTGTTTAAAATTATAGCATTTTCACTGGCAGCGGCAGTTACTTTTACTTCCGTTCCCGTGAGCCCCGCAGAGGCCGGAACAGGCTTTTTGCTTCCCGTAGCGGGAGTTGCCAGGGCGCTCAATGAGGGTAAGTCAGCCACGGTAGTTAAGGCAGATAAGGACAGCAGCTCCAGCGCCAGGTCAGATAAAAAAGAAATAAAGATCGCGAAGGAAGATAAGGAATTTGAGATAAAGCCTGAGGAATCAGGGACTGAAAATAAGGAAGTTTCTTCTATTAAAGAAACAGCAGCCACCACGGATCCCGCACTGATCACTGTAGGCGCAGGCAGCGTAACCGTCAGTGAGACCATCAGTGAGAACGAAGTGCTCGAAGAGAGCGCGAACCTGGAGGTTCCCGAGATAATCCTTGAGGATGAGTCTGAAGCAGATGGCGCCGAGGACGGGGATGAATCACAGGAAGGTCAGTATGATACTGAGGAAGACTCCTTTGTAACCTATGATTCAAAGAAGTCAAACACAGAGGAAGAAGATTTCTCGAATCTGGTCATCGCGAGAGTAAATGATTACGTGAATGTGCGCTCAGAGCCTAATGAGGAGAGCGAGATAGTCGGTAAGCTTTATAACAAGTCGGTGGGCGACCTGTTGGAAGAGGCCGGCGAGTGGTATAAGATCAAGTCCGGTAACTGTACCGGCTATGTCAAGGGCGAATATGTGGTCACCGGTGAGGAGGCCATAGAATTGGCTAAGGAAGTAGGCACCAGGATCGCAGTGGTAACCACCACCACCCTTTATGTAAGACATGAGCCTTCCACTGAGTCCGAGGTCATCGGTATGGTTCCCATAGAGGACGAACTGCTGGTACTGGAAGAGATGGAAGGATGGGCCAAGGTTTCCATAGAGGAAGGCGACGGCTATGTATCTACCGAGTTTGTAAAGCTCTTTACCGAGTTTGTAAGGGCTGAGTCCAAGGAAGAAGAGGAAAGGCGTCTGGCTAAGGAAGAGGCCGAGAGAAAGGCAGCAGAGGAAGCTGCAAAGAGAGCCCGCGAGAAGCAGCGCAAGGAAGCCGAGAAGAAGAACGGCACCAAGAAGGGCGGATCCGGTCAGGTATCAGGCGGCGGAAATACAAATTATGTGGTATCCGGCGGCAGCGGCACAGGTTCATCGGTTGCAAGTTACGCACTCCAGTTTGTGGGTAATCCTTACGTATACGGCGGAAGCTCACTTACCAACGGTACCGACTGCTCAGGTTTCGTAATGAGCGTATACAGGAACTTTGGCGTGAACCTCCCTCACTCCTCCGGTGGAGACAGGAGCGTGGGACGTGACGTAGGTGGCATAGGGAATGCCCAGGCAGGTGATATAGTATGTTACTCAGGCCACGTAGGTATCTACATCGGCGGCGGACAGATAGTACATGCTTCCACACCTTCATCAGGTATCAAGGTATCAAATGCAGGATACAGACAGATACTTGCAGTTAGAAGAATTTTCTGATAAACCTTCTTATATTTACGAGACAGCACCCCGGGATGGTTCCCGGGGTGTTGTTTTTTAGTGAACTGAGGATGTTTATCGCATGGTTACAATTGTATGATTCTGTGATAGAATGAAGATGATTGTGACATGTGATGCGAATACGGGATTACTAAGGAGAATCGGAAATTGAAACCGGATAAGATAAATACAAAAGAAGTGATCAAAAGCCGGGCGTTTATGCTCAATATGTCCATATTTTTAGGGATAGTGATCAATGTGACCCTGGCCTTTGCGGCGCATAAGCTGGATCTGCCCGTATATGTGGATACCATAGGCACTATTATCGTAGCGGGGGCCGGTGGTCTGATCCCGGGTATCATCACGGCGGTGGTCACTAATCTGCTGTGCGGATTTTTCCACAATTCCATAGTTTACTATGCCGTATTGAACGCCACGGTGGCGGTACTCACTTCATGGTTTGTATATAGAGGTCATCATAAGAATCCTGTTAAGGTGGCAGGGATCATTGTTTTGTTTGCCATTATATGCGGAGGTCTTGGTGCCATTTTTGAGTGGCTTCTGGCAGGTCAGCCGGAATACGAATATATAACCGATGCCATACAGAGGATATCACAGTCTCGTGGCGTGGATCCTTTTGCCGTATTTATAGCCCTGAATATCTGTCTTAATATAGTGGATAAGGGCGTGTCATTACTGATCGGTCTTCTGGTGCTTCATTTCATTCCCGAGGATAAAAAAAAGGCTCTGCGCGACAGCATATGGAAGCAAAGACCTCTGTCGCCCAAAGAGATTAAGGATATCGAGAAAAAAAGGAGCCCCCATTCACTTCAGACCAGGGTCACAATGCTCATAGTTCTTTCGGCACTGTCCATAACCATAATAATGGCGTGGATCAGTGTATCTCTTTATTTTGAAAATGCTAAAGAAATGTATCTGGAAAATGCGTACAGCGCGGTTAAATTTGCAGCCCAGGTCATAGATTCTTCCAAGGTGGATGATTATATCCGCTATGGTGAAGAGGTGGAAGGATACAAAGCTACGGATGAAACCCTGGCAAAGATCCTGGAGAATTCATCCGGCGTGCAGTATCTATATGTGCTTCAGATAAGAAAAGACGGATGTCATGTAGTTTTTGATGTGGATACTCCCGATACGCCGGGAGGTGAGCCCGGTGACATATATGAATTTGAGGAGGCCTTTGAACCTTATGTGCCTGCTCTTTTGTCGGGGCAGGAGATAGCTCCGGTGGAGTCCGATGATATAACGGGATGGGTTTTGACGGTATATCACCCTGTGTATGATTCTTCCCGCAGGTGCGTCTGCTATACCTGTGCGGATGTGTCCATGAAATATCTTTCGGGATATGTGAGCCAGTATATTTTGAGAGCGGTGCTTTTCTTCTCAGGTTTCTTTTTGCTGATAATGTGCGCGGGCCTGTGGCTGTCGAGAAGTTATCTGGTCTATCCCATAGACAGTATGACTTATGCGGCGGGCAATTTTGTCTATGAGCGTGATGACTTATATGATGCGGCTGATCTTGCCCGTCATCAGGAAAGCGTCGAAAAACTTAAAGGGCTGGAGATAAAGACGGGTGATGAGGTGGAAAGTCTGTACAAGGTGCTTTGTACTATGACGTCGGATACTCTGAAGCAGATGAAGGATATCCGCCATTACATGAGTACCGTGACCCAGATGCAGAATGGTCTGATCATCACCATGGCAGACCTGGTGGAAAACCGCGACTCCGATACGGGAGCCCATATCCAGAAGACGGCGGCCTATGTGCGTATTATTCTCAATGGTCTTAAGGAAAAAGGTTATTATGTGGATAAGCTGACGGAAAAATATATGTCCGACGTGGAGATGTCGGCACCTCTTCATGATGTGGGCAAGATAAATATACCCGATGCGATATTGCAAAAGCCCGGCAAGCTGACACCTGAAGAGTATGAGATCATGAAGACTCATACCACTGCGGGCAAAAAGATCCTGGATCAGGCTATCAGTACCATGCAGGGTGAGAATTATCTTAAGGAAGCGCGGAATATGGCGGCTTATCATCATGAAAAGTGGGATGGCACAGGATATCCTGAGGGGTTGTATGGAGAGGTCATTCCCCTGTCGGCCCGTGTCATGGCTGTGGCGGATGTATTTGACGCCCTTAGTTCAAAGCGTTGTTATAAGGATGCCATGCCTCTTGATAAGGCGCTGGGTATCATAACGGAAGGCGTCGGCACTGCCTTTGATCCGAAGGTAGTAGAGGTGTTCATGGACCACCTGGATGAAGTTAAGGCTGTATTGAAGAAGTATAACGAGGTGTCGGGCTTAAGTTAATGACATTAGTTAAGAAATCATGAGGAGAAAGCATAGGAGGTAAGTCATGGGAAGGAAAAACAGATTGGGAAAGCAAATGGCAGCAGTGTTTATGAGCGCGGCTTTGATAATGGGAATGATCCCTCAGGCCGGCTTTGTTTATGCGGCTGAGGATGCTGAATATGAGAACGTCACAGAGCAGGAGGAGGCGATTATCGATGCTTCGGAAGAGGATGTGACGGTCACGGAAGAGGATGTGAAGGCTTCCGATTGTCATTCTGAGCGACGCGAAGAATCTTTACTTAAGGGGAATGAAGAGAATCCTGAGGCTGAAGTGACTTCTGAGATGGCTGCTGAAGAAGCATTATCCGATGAAATGCCGGCTGAAGAAGATTCCTTAGGCCTTCCTGATGACTGGAATCCTGCCGAGAGCGTTAAGATCGGAAAACCGTCGGCTGATATCTTCAGTGCGAATTATCAGATTTTCAAAAACGGAGAACTGGATTTTGATGAGACCCATACTTCTGATGCTTATATAGAGTATAAGAATGGCGTCCTCACCATCAGGGATTTTGAAGATACGAAGGCAGGGGTACCCCTGGGTGATAATTCCTATGCATGCTTATATGCAGACGGAGATCTGATCGTTGAATTCACGGATGATAAGACCTGGTTTGACACTGCTCCGGGCAATGGCTGGGCAAAAGTATATGGTATATATGTGACAGGAAATCTGATCCTTAGAAATAAATCGGGAGAACTGGGAAAACTGGCGACAAGTGACGGCAATGAATCCGCAGGCTCAGTCTCAAATGAGGCAATGGGCGTTTACTGTGGCAAAAACCTGACCATAGAAGAGCAAAAGGATGGTGATGATGGTGGTTTCACTGCAGATATCCATGTGGGAAATGTAAAGGGTAACAGTGTCAGGAACAGTGGAATATATGCTAATGATGAGATCACCATAAACAGCGGAGTCATAACTATCGATTCCAATGTCATGAAAGCAGGAGGCAAAAACACCGAATCGGCAAAATCCTATGGAATATTTGCAGGCAACGGACTGACTGTTGAGGATGGCAGCATCAATGTTTCATCTGCAGATATTCAGGATTCAAACGGTAAGGCCTATACCTACGGAATATATGTGGACAGTGGCAATCTCATGATAAACGGCGGTAACATCGAGACTAAGGCTGGGGACAGTGATTCGTCCTCACGTTCGTCCACCGGTAACAGTGACGGAATCTACGCCGGCGGCCATGTGACCGTTAACGGTGGCCTGACCTATGCTACAGGCGGAGCCCTGACAGGTACGCATGCGCTCAGTATAGGTTTTTATCAAAAAGATGCTGCGGGAAATAAGATAAATCTCCAAGGTGGAAAGCTGGTAGCCCAGGGTGGTGATTCTACAAACGGAAGCAGCATCGGTCTTCATGCAAACAGTCTGGAAATGGACTGTGAGGTCAGGGAAGAATGCGGTATAGATGCTCTGGGCGGCCTGGCCGGCGGGTCTTCAGCTAATAACAACAGCAGTATAGGTCTTAAGTCAGAAGGCGCGCTTATCGTCGATGATGGTACCCTTGTGGCTACGGGAGGCGAGGCAACGAATGAGAGTACCGGCCTTTATACATCCCCTATCAAGAATACAACGATAAGGGGCGGCGTGATCTGGGCTACCGGTGGTGAGTGTGAGGCAAAGAGTATAGGTATGCGTCTTCTTTCGCCCTATTATCTGGTCTGGTCCGGGGGAGAGATGAACTTTAATTATTACAAAGAATCTAACGCAGGTTTTTCCGTAAGTGACGGGACAAAGCCTATAACGGTAAAAAATGTGTCATACCCGGCTCATGGCTTTTCTGTATTTCAGGATGATTGGGGAGACTGGTGTGAAATGGATCCCATTGAAGCCCATGATGCGGAAGATAATTTCGGACTGGGAGATGATCTGTGGGCATATCTTGAAGCCATGGCAGAGGTGAACGGGAGCCTTTATGAGAGATGGTCCACGGAATTTGAATTGGGCGCCACTGTGAATGAGACTGAACTCATGGCAAGCTATATACCCGAACCTGATACGGATGAGGAAGCTCTTTTTAAGGAAGTCCTTGATAATTATGATCTTTATATAATCTCTGATGGTTATTATGAGGATGTCGCGGATGGAAAGACTGATGCACAGTCGGCCCTTAATGAGAGGGGCTTCAGAGTTTTTGACGATGATGAATTGCTTACCTTTACCATGAGAAGCAATATGGATTATAATCTCTGCTTTATCCCTAAGGACGGCTATGCTCCCGTCGTTAAACCCAAAAAGGTGATCGTTATAAACGGTATGGATAAATGGGACGGCATGGAAAGCATCGCTGCTATACCTATGGGGGCGGATTATGATTTCGGTATGGAATATGAGCCTTATCATGCTACGGAGGATGTGATATACCTGTGCGCCACAGTGGATTCCTTTACCGATGAGGGGATACAGGAAGGGCTTAAAAAGGGTCCTGATGATAACACGGTAAAGGTGGATGCCGAATTTGACATCATCAGTGTGACTCCCGTTAAAAAAGGTAAGGCCATAGCCTTTGCGGTAGGTCAGGAGGATTATGAGGAATACCTTGTGACAAAGGATGGCGATGAGGATGCCTTTAAAAATCTGGCTGATAAAAAACTGGAAGGGTCATTTTTGAAACTGGAAGTAGTGGATGGAAAGAAATATATCCTTGATGCAAACGGAGGTATATTCATCCCGGATGAGGCCTATGAGGACTGCACCGATTTTGATGTGCTGGATGATGGGGAGCGCGAAACTAAAGTCAGTTTTTATGCTCCCGTGGGGCTTACCTGGTCTGAATTAGGTTATTATATATTCGATGTGCTCGGTAATAAGGGATATTATCTCGAATACGGCGGCCTGGTTAATTATTCTTGTAAGCTGGATTTTGATTATTATTTGCTGGATCATTCAGGCGATGTGGCAGAAGGCGATAGTTTGTTTTATGAAAAGGAAGATTATAAAGTTCCGGATTCTCTGGATACCGTATATGTTGCCTGGAAGGACGGGGAAGAATGCAGCATGACCTTTGATACCGATGACGGCAGTATTGAAACCTGGGCCCCCGGAGCGCCCGTCACGGATAATGAGGATGGTACATATACCTATAAAGATAAAGAAAATACATTATTTGCCTATCCCGTTCCGGTTAAAGAAAATTACAGATTTGAGGGCTGGAAGTGTACGGATGGTGATAAGTGGAATCCCTGGGATGAGGGAGATTATCTCTATAACGGAAGCTGTGATGATTCATTGGGACTGGTAAAAAATGAGACCGTATATAAGGCTGTCTGGACGTTGAGTCCAAAGAAGATAACCCTGACGGAAGATGATCCTGCCATGCTGCCTGAAGAACTCGCCGCGGGAGACCGTGTTTCGGATGTGGAATGCTCACAGCTTGAATGTGATATTGAATGGATGGAAGCATATTACGGGGGCATGAAGAGCGCTTTTGAATATGGTGACGATCTGACAGAAATAATGGATGGCGATGAGGAATTTAAAAATGATCATTCCTATTACGCCGGGTTTAAGCTTTATTTTAATGAGGAGGAGATACAGATCGACTGGTCCGATCTGGAGGTTATCCTGAATGGTGAAAAGCTTATGGTAAGCGGTGTTTTCAGTTATCCGTATGATGACTCATCATGGATCTGCGCATTCAAAAAGTATACCATAGGTGATCCCGCAAAGCATACTTTAAAATTTGACCTGAATAAAAAAGGCGCGCTGCCGGGGAGCGTCGGTGAGAGTTATACCTTTGAAAACGGTGATACATTAAGGTCATTTATAGAATACAGTAATCTGTGTCAAATGGATGAGCTGGTATATGAAGACGGCTTAGGTAACAGATATTCAGTTACCTGGTATACGGATAAGGACTTTGCGGGAAATCCGGTTGATTTAAGAGATTACATTCTTCCCGATAAGGATGTGACCTTCTATGCAAAGTGGATACCGATAGTGCCGCTTAAGGCAGCGTCTGTTCCGCTGATGGTTCCTCTGGCGGGTTCGGCCTTTAATCCGGATCAGGAGTATTCCGGAAAAGCTGAGGGTTACAGATGGTATTGCAACGGCATTTATTCGGATGAGGCATTTGAGGAATCCTGCTACGGAGAAGCCATGGAGGCGGGCAAAACCTATTACTGTGAGATGTATCTTCATGCGAATGAAGATGAAGGATATTGCATCAGTGAATCCGAGCTCCCCGAAGTCTTTGTAAACGGTAAGAAGACGACCGTGTACTATTATTCGGAAAATGAATGTTCCTTTGTATTCAGCTTTAGACCAAAGAACGGCACCGCTACTATCAAACTGGATCTTAATTATCCTGACGGTTCAAAAGCGGTTTATTCAATGAAAGAGGTTCCCGCGGGTACGAGTCTGTTCCCTTATGATAAACTGTCGATCCCGTTGGCCCTGCTGCGTAAAGGCGGAGATCTCACCTTTGCCGAATATGAACAGATGCAGGCAGATTGTGATGAGAACTATAACGGCAATGTAAATAAATATATGGATGAGGCAGGTATAGCGCTTAAGGAATTTGACGACTACCGCTTAATGCAAAGTGATCATGAACAAAGCCTTATCCCTATGCCGGAGAGATTCTATCCGGATAAAGCCGATTATGAAAATGATTTCTATAATGTTTTGGGGATGAGTGTAAACAGGGACTATACACTTTATCTGCAGTGGGAAGAGGAACTGGACAGCGTGCTTTTAAAGTCGGCTCCTGTCTTAATGTGCGGTGACGGCGTCGCTTTTGCAGAGTATGATCTTTCCTTTGAGGATGGGATAACCTATGATTACTGTACTGCAAGGGATAAGGATGATCATACCCTCTATCCTTTTGGCGATGCTTATCACATATTTAATGCGGGTGAAGAGTGTGACCTTAATATCTGTCATGTGCAGGTGAATGCAGATTATGGTACTTATTTTGGAAAGTATGTAGGTCTGGGAACCAAACTCATATATGCAGGCAATGAATATGCGGCAGATAATGATGAGAATGCCAAGAATGAATACTACCTGCCGTCATATTATATCCCCTATAAGGCGGAGCACAGATGTGATGAGGATGATACTGACATCACCATTGAGATACAGAACAGGGTGGAAGCAACCTGTGAAACGGATGGCTCTTATGACGAAGTCCGCAGTTATACGTGTTCATACTGCAATGAAGAAGTCGAGAATGAAACCATTCACAGGGTGATATCAAGACTGGGTCATGACTGGGGCGAGTGGACTTTGGTGAAGAGGGCTACAGTCAAGGAGGACGGTCTTTGGAGGAGAGTGTGCAACAGAGCTCCGGAACATGTGGAAACAAAGGTTATTCCTAAGATCGACCATACCCACTCTTTGGTTAGATATGTCAGGGTTGAGGCGACTAAGACTACTCCCGGAAATATAGAGTACTGGTACTGCGCAGAGTGTGACACATATTTTTCCGACAAGGACGGCTTGACGGAGATAGCGCCTCAGGACGTAGTGATACCTGCTACCGGATCCAATCCTCCGGGACCGGGACCTGATCCCGATGGTCCGGGCACGGATGATCCTGATGATCCTGATGATCCGGGACATGGCGGTAAAGGATCCGTGAGCGCAGATAAGGCCGACCCCAATGTATTTAAGACTTCTTATTCGGATGCGCAAAAGGTCAAGGGTGAGGATGGAAAAGAGTACACCGTAAGCATAACCCTGGAAAATAATACTTATGACGGTACAAAGAAGACGCCGAAGATCACGGTGACAAATGCCGAAGGCAAGGCGCTTTCCGAGGGCACGGATTACAAGGTTTCTTATAAGAATAACAAAAATGCGAACATGACCTATAACGAAGAGACAGGTAAGTTTGAGGCCGGTAAGGGTGCAAAGCAGCCGACTTATATCATCAAGTTTAAGGGCTCATATAAGGCGGCAAAGAAGGCAACGGGAACCTTTAACATATGTCCCCGCTCCATATCGGATGCCACGATCACGCCCAAAAAGAAAGAACTTGCGGTGAAGGAGGGAAAGAAGGTTAAGTTCCTTTCAAAGGCTGAGGTAGTCCTGAACAGTAAGACTAAGAAGCTGAATGTAAAGAAGGATCTGATTCCTGCTTCTATCGTGATGGTATGTACCGATGAGGGCGCAAATAAGGGTAAGAGTTTTGACGCATCGTCAAACGCCGGCGCGCCTGCAGGCCATTATATCATCAGGATAAAGGCACAGGGCAATTATTATTACGAGCTGGAAGGCGGCGCATTCACGTTGAGCTATAAGTGATCGTAAAAGTGAAGAATCCTGAAAGAGCAGGCATCATAACAAAAGTAAATCTATAGAAAGAATAAGCACATTATGAATTCAGAAAACAAACATTTATACACCCACACGGTCCAGTATTATGAGACCGACAGGATGCAGGTCACGCATCATTCAAATTATATCAGGTGGATGGAGGAGGCCCGTGTGGCCTTCCTCCATGACATCGGCTGGGATTATGAAAAGCTTGAGGAAAAGGGCGTGTTCTCACCCGTGATCAGGGTAGATGTCAGTTACAAAAATTCCACCACCTTTGCCGATGTGGTGGAAGTATATACCTGGGTCAAAGAGTTTAGGGGCGTAAAACTGGTGATCGGATATGAGATGAAAAAGCAGGACGGGACTTTGGTATGTGAGGCAGTCAGTGAACACTGCTTTTTGAACAGTGAAGGAAAGCCTGTCCGTGTCAATCGTGAAATGCCTGAGTTTTATGAAGCGCTGCAGCCCTGAAAAGTATTTTGATCATTGACAGAGGTAACCGATTTGGGTATAATTTAGAAAATTCGTACCCAAATTGGTTACTTTTATGTGAGGGATAAAATGAGTTATCTTATAAAGGAATTGCGGACGTCAACCGGCATGACACAAAAGAAATTTGCAGATGAATATGGGATACCGCTCAGCACATTGAGAAAATGGGAACAGGGAGGAGCGTCTCCTGCGCCGTATGTTTTGTCGATGCTGGCAAAACTGCTGCCAGCATATATGCCCGGAATGGTGAAGATAGAAGGGCGTAATGATATTGTATTCTATTATGATGAGGATCGAAGGATCCTATATGATATGAAGGGGACCGGTATACCTGTCAATGAAGATCTGAAGGGTGTAAAAAAGGAAAATCTGATATTATATCTTGAGGATTTATTTGAAGGGTATTATGAGATAAGGGAAAAATTTGAAAGGGATGTACGTTACGATAAGGTAGAAGATATCATCTGGGAGAAAAAGGGGTAAGGATATGGCAAAAAATACGAGGGAATATTTTCTTATGCATAAAGATATCCGGGTTTGCCTGATGGAGGTATCAGACGATGGAAGTATAAGGAATGTGCGTCGTAATAAAAATCAGGAAGAACATTTTCCTCTTGGCGGTCAGATGAATGACATGAAATTTCATGAATGGTGGTCAGATCGCGCGATACCCAGGACAAGACACGGTGCAAAAAATGCGCTTCAAAGATTAGGATATATATCAACTGCCAGTGCACTTGTAAACAATCTGGCATTAAGCCTTACAGATTGTTATTGGATCATGCCAAGAGATGAAGATCTGTCATGGGATCAGGTCAGTCTGTTTACAAATGATTTTGTCGATTCTTTTGGGGAACTGACATTAAATGAGGCTTATGAAGTTGATTTAAGGGGAAGGACCAGATTCAACTGCGCTACTTCACAGGGAGAACTGCAAAAGAAATGGTGCATAGCAGATGACGGCAGACGATATATGGTCAAGGGCAACTATGGGGATTCATATCAGCAAAGTCTGAATGAATTGTTTGCCACAAAACTTCATGAGCAGCAGGGTTTTGATAATTATACCGTTTATGAGCCGGTTTTGTTATCTGTGGAGAATGGAAATGAAGGCTTGGGCTGCATGTGTTATGACTATTGCAGTGAAGATATAGAGAGTATTTCAGCGTGGGAGCTTCTTCAGACAGTTAAACTCAGACAGAATGAATCATTTTACTATCCGTTTAAGCAGGTGTGTCTGTCTTTGGGAATATCGAATGATGAGTTTGATCGGTTTATTGATTATCAGATCATGACGGATTTTCTGCTCTCAAATACAGACAGGCATATGAATAATATTGCAATCTTGAGAAATCCCGATACTTTGGAAGTGTTGGGATTTGCGCCCATATTTGATTCGGGTAATTCCATGTTTTATGATATTCCTTTTGAACTTTTGTCAGGAGTAAAGATCAAGGAAATAAAAACTCATTCATTTATTGAAGGAGAATGCCGTTTGTTACAGTATGTTCATGATAGGAATCTGGTTGATATCAATAAGGCATTGGCAGATTTTTCCATATATGAAAAGGATATTGTTGAACGACATATCCGAATTGAAAAATTAAAGGAACTTTATGAAAAGAAACTGGCTTTGTTTTGTGATTTTCAGCGTGGCAGGGATATATGGAAGTATGAACGATAGAAATAAATGAAACGCAGGGTGTTAAGGAATAAATATGTTCAATTTGGGGCCTTTATCAATAGTTTTTATCATAATGCTTATTGCACTTACCAATGTGTATTATTCAAAGCGATCGATTGAGAATTACAGCAAGACAAAAATGATCTGTTTACAGTTGGCACGTTGTCTGGTTTTATTATTTATGGTCATCAGTTGGTCGTTGTGGAAAGGTGTTGGCCGATTTTTTGAAACGGTTCCCATTATATTTCCATTGTTATGGGTCGGTTTTTTGAAAAATGACAGATTTGCGAGAATATCTGCATTGGTATTATATGCGGGGTATCCGGCTTTATATGCTTTTTCTTTATCCGGACTTACAGTTCAGTTCTTTGATGATGGCTATAGTCTTTTAAGAAATATTTTTCTGATCATAATGTCTTTTCTCATTTCTTTGGCAGCATTTTTCTTATTGAGAAATAATGAGTGTCCAGGCAAGTATGTATATAAAGTATTATATCATGTGATATGCATGCTTTCAGTTTATACCGGAGTTGAATACTATATATTAAAAAAACCGGAGGGTAATGAATTATTGTTTTTACTACATGCGTTTGGTATGGGTGAGAATAATGGATATGGTGAATTCAATTGGTTGGATTCTGAATGGAAACTGATTTCGGGATCAGTTGCATTTGTTGTTTCCGCCACTATTTGTATTATCATAACTGTGGCGGTATATTTTATAAAAGATAAAGATGGTAGATCGGAAGCGGAATCGATCACGGGGATATGCCCGGCCAATATTGTTATTATGCTGCTTGGGTGCTTTAGAAGTGGGAGCCATGTTGTTTTTAACAGCAAGGCAGGATCGATATGTCCGGTTTTTATAGTATTGCTTGCGTTGATTACGCTTGCAAGGATTATCCGGCTGATATCTGTGAGGGTATAAAAAAAGAAGAGTAGGACTTAAAATAGAGATTTTGAATTTGTAAGTTTGCAAAAAACATGAGAATGTGTCAGAATAGGTGCAAAAGAAAAAGGTTTATTGAAAAATATTAGATGAAAGGTGGTAGAAAATGATGACAAAATTAACTGATGAGGAACTTAAGGACGTAAGTGGCGGTAAAAAGAAAGGCGGATTTCCTTCAAAGAAATTTAAATGTCTGTCTCCGAATTGCGGCGCTACCGTGATCGGCAATACTTTTGACGGCGAGCATTATGAGGGCACATGCCAGGCTTGCGGCAAGCTTTGGGATTACAGCATTGATGAGGCTATCAGATAAGATATTGACCAGATACCGGTAATGAGTAAAGAGATTAAGGACAAAAGATCAAAGATAATGTCCATCGCGGTGGCGGGATGTCTGGTTATTGCGCTCATTTTGACCATAGGTACCCTGGGGCTTGGCAGGATCGCAGGCGATGATACCAAAGAGGCTGTACGGAATGTGAGCCTCTTATATCTGGGTGAGCTGGCGGAGAGAAGAGAGCAGATCGTATCTTCGGCGCTTGAAGAGTATATTAACGATCTGGATGTGGCTCTGGGTCTTATCGACAGGCAGGACCTTAGCAGCATAGAGAATCTCCAGAAGTATCAGCTTCGCATGAAGCAGCTCTATAACCTGGATAAGTTTGCCTTCGTGGATACTGAAGGTATAATCTATACCTCCAGGGGGACCAGAAATGATATTGCGGATTACGGAATAGTTTATGATCATATGACGGATCCCGTGATCTTTGTCAAGAATCCTAAGAGCAAGGATAAGAAGGTTATCATCGCTGTTCCGGCGGATAATCTCCATCTTGAAGACAAGGTTCTGGTGACCTGTTTCATGGAGATGGACATGGATAATCTGCTTAAACGTGTCTCACTCCAGTCTAATAATAATACGACTTTCTGTAATATATACACATCTGACGGCATCGCTCTTACCGATATGGTGCTGGGTGGTCTGGCCAGCGAAGATAATCTGCTGGATGCCATGAAACGGGCAAAGTATGAGAATGGATATTCCTATGATGATCTGATAAAGGATTTTGAGGAACATAACAGCGGCGTGGTGTCCTTTACCTATAATGACATCAATGAGACCTTGCATTATGTTCCCATTCACGGCACTGACTGGATGCTGACCTATTTGATAAGGGAGAGCATCATAGGTGAGCAGATCAATTCCATATCCAGAACCATTATTTTAAGGAGTGTCATACAGTCCATATTGCTGGCCATAGTGCTGGTGATAATGTTCCTTTTGATCATGATACAGCAGAAGCAGGCTTCAAAGGCGGTTCTTGACAGGGAGATAGCCGAGATGGAAAACCGCATGAAGCAGGAGGAACTGGAAGAGCAGATCGCCATGCAGGAAGAACTTTCTGTGGCCCTTAAGTCTGCTGAGGATGCCAATAGGGCAAAGAGCGGTTTCGTTTCAAATATGTCTCATGAGATAAGGACTCCCATCACGGCCATCCTGGGCATGAACGAGATGATCCGCAGGGAGAGTACTGATGAGAATATACTTGCTTATGCCAATAACATAGATAAGGCAGGCGCCAGCCTTCTGGGAATCATCAGCGATATCCTTGACTTTTCAAAGATAGAAGCGGGACATATGGAACTGGTGCCCGGTGAGTATTCGCTGCCGGAGATCTTGGGTGATCTGTATAACCTTGTGCAGTTTCGGGCAGAGGCAAAGGGTCTGGATCTAAAGATAATCGCAGAACCCACACTTCCCGTGGGGCTTGTGGGAGATGAGCTGAGGGTTAAGCAGATCATAGCGAATCTTTTGACTAACGCCATAAAATACACGGAGAGAGGCTGTATCTGTCTGGAGGTAAAATGCTCAGGAAAGGATGAGGCTAATAATCGTATCAGACTATCGGTTTCGGTTTCCGATACGGGTATCGGCATACGCAAGGAGGAGATGGATAAGCTCTTTGTGCCCTTTGACAGGATAGATCTGGAGCATAACCGGAGCATCGAGGGCACGGGTCTTGGCCTGTCCATCACCAGGCAGCTTCTTTTGATGATGGATTCCGAACTTTTGGTGGAGAGTACCTACGGTAAGGGATCCAGATTCTATTTTGATATATGGCAGGAAGTATCGGAACCCGATGAGATAGGTGACTTTGATCCCGTAAAATATATACAGGTGGCTGAACCTGTTATAAGCGAAAAAGAGATCTTTACTGCACCCGGAAAGCGGATCCTGGTGGTGGATGACATGTCTATGAACCTGCAGGTTCTGACGGGGCTTTTGAAGCGCTCAAAGATGACTATCGACACGGCTTCAAGCGGTGAGGAGTGCATAACGAAATTCAGTATAAATGATTATGATATCGTATTTCTGGATTACCGTATGCCGGGCCTGGATGGCGTGAGGACTCTAAGGCGGCTTAAGGAGATGTATCCCGAAAAAGCGGGAAAGACTCCGATCATATCTTTGACGGCAAGCGCCGTGGCGGGAGACAGGGAGAGACTGATCGATGCGGGATTTACGGATTATCTGTCAAAGCCTGTCAATATTTCCGATATGGAAAGTATGCTGAGTCGGTATCTGGGAGAGGGTGAAGTCTTACACGGACAGGAAAATACGACTTCTGATAAAGATGATATTGTTTCTGATGGTGATGAGGATATCCTGTCAGCCATATCGGAAATTAAAGAACTGGATATTAAAAGCGGCTTGTCATACTGTGGGGATGCGGAGGATTATGTTTTCGCCCTGCAGACTTATGCTTCATCTGTCAGTGAAAAAGCGGATCAGATAGAAAAAAGCCTTGAAGAAAAGGACAGTGAGAATTACATTTTGCTGGTGCATTCCTTAAAAAGCTTGTCGGGATCCATTGGTGCTAAGGACCTTCGGGACAGGGCAGCGGGCCTTGAGCAGGCGGCAAAGAGCGGCGATCTAGAAGTCCTTAAGGAGGATACGGCTTCATTCTTGAGGGATTACAGAGCGCTGGGGGCTGAGATAGATAAGATCCAGTGTAGGCCCTAAGTTTATGACAGTGCATTTTCAACTGCCTTCATAAGGAAGGGTTTTCCTTCCGATTTTGGGATCACACCGTCGGCATCACCGCTTATGTCATCATCCATCCCTGTTCTGTAGAGTACAGGGATGTTTTTAAGTTCATCCAAAGCCCTGATGGCAGCTAAAGTGGCGGGGCCATCCATTCCCGGCATGGCGTAGTCCAAAAGGATGAGATCGGGTTTTAAACCTTTAAGCATGGACAGCGCTTCCTCTCCGCCTGTTGCTTTTGTCACACTATAGCCTGCTTTTTCCAGCCAGCGGCCCGTCATGGCCAGCATGTCTTCATCATCATCGATCAGTAGAATATTACTCATTATGTGCCTCCCTTATTAAGTATTATTATCTCAATTTTTTGCCATATATTTTGAAAGAGCCGCAAAGAGAGCATCCGGCTCCACGGGTTTTGTCAGGTGTGTGTTCATACCTGCGTCAAGGGACAGCTGCACATCACCGTCAAAAGAGTTACCCGTAAGCGCGATGATGGGAATTGACTTAGCATCGCGCCTGTTGCTTTCGCGGATCTTTTTTGCTGCTTCAAGACCGTCCATTTTCGGCATCCTTATATCCATTATGATGGCGTCATAGGTGCCTTCATCTTTTTCACAAAAGATCTGCAATACTTCTTCTCCGTTTGATGCAAGGTCTGCCTCTATGTCCTTAAGCTTAAGCACCTGTTTTACTATCTGGGCGTCTATGGCCATATCTTCTGCCAAAAGTACTTTTTTCCCTGACAGGATGGCGTTTTGTTTTTCTTTTTGGGCCTGTTCCAGTACATTATGAAGAATAGTCTTAAGGCTTCTGTATTCGCTGAGAAGACCGGGAGTTTCATTATGAAGTATCGTAAAGTCTTTTGCTTTTGCTGCTGCTTCAAGTACCTTTGCCTTTTCGGAAAGTTTGTCGGCTCCAATGGCTCCCGAGGTGCTCTTAAGTGAATGAAAGTTAAGGGCAAGAGCTTCCGTATCTTCTTTTTCAAGATCTGCTTCGATCAGATCTGCTTTTGTATCGACAGAGGCTTCAAAGGTCTCAATGGCATAAAGATAATCATCTGCGTCGCCGCAGTATTCGATGCCTTTTTCGGGATAGAGCTGAGGATATTCAAAGATGATCCCGGGCAGCTTTGAAAGCTCGTCATCCCCTGTCTCCATGGAATTAGGATCGTTTATGATCACCGAATCCTGTGGCAGATACTTTATCATCATATGTTCCATCTCATCGATGTTCACGGGCTTTGACAGATAATCGGTAAAGCCGGCTTTGATCATTTTTTCCTTATCGCCCGAGACTGCGCTGGCGGTCAGGGATATGATGGGGGTCTTTTCAAACTTTTCCGGATATTCCCGTTTAATGATGGTCAGGGTTTCTATGCCGTTCATCTGGGGCATCCTGTAATCCAGGAACACCAGATCATAGTGCTTTCTGCCAAACATCGCTATACATTCCGCCCCGCTAGCGGCCACGTCTATGTGCATTCTGGTACGTTTTAAAAGTCCTGCGATCACCTGCAGGTTCATGGTCGTGTCGTCCACTATGAGAAGTCTCATGCCGGGAGCGGTGAACAGGCTGTGTTTTCTGCGTGTGTCAGGGACCTTATGGACATAAAGCTCCGGATCGAAAGCTCCGATGGGGGTGGGATCGGCCACCTTCTGGGTTATGGTAAAGTAAAATCTGGAGCCCTGTTCATATCGGCTTTCCACATTTAATTCGCTGTCCATTAATGACAGAAGCTGCCTGGTGATGGCAAGTCCCAGTCCGGAGCCCTCTATGGTCCTGGTCTTTTTGAGGTCCAGACGGTCAAAGGGTTCAAAGAGCCTTTCCATATCTTCATTGCGGATGCCGATGCCGGTGTCCGTCACCGTTACGTTCAGTTTAACTAGACCGTCGGAAGCGGGATCTGTGTTTATTTCAAGATCAACGCCGCCTTTTTCCGTGTATTTGACAGCGTTGGTCAGAAGATTTGTTATGATCTGCTTAATTCGGATCTCATCGCCGACAAGGTGCGAAGGGATTTTTTGATCTACGTGGAATCTAAGCTCCAGTCCCTTTGCTTCTGCTCTGAACCAGGTGAGATTATAAAGGTCTGCAACCAGATCTGCCAGAGAGTATTCTTCCGACTCCAGTTCCATCCTGCCTGTCTCTATCTTTGAGAAATCGAGAATATCGCTTATGATGCCAAGTAAACTGACGCCGGCTTTTCTGATATTTTCGGAGTAATCAAGGATCCTTGCATTGTCGGTCTCCCGCTGGATCATCTCATTCATCCCCAGGATGGCGGTGATGGGAGTCCTTATCTCATGGCTCATGTTGGAGAGAAAGGCGCTTTTTGCAACGTTAGCCTGTTCTGCGTGTTCCAGCGCTATTTCCAGATTTCTGGCTTTTTCCTGTTCCTCCTTGGCCATTTTGTTTTCCGTGATGTCCTCGATGAAAACATAATAGACATCACCGTATCCGGGTAGATTGGCAAAGTGTCCGTAGTCATCCACCCATCGCACGCTGCCGTCCTTTCGGATGATGCGGTAAACCACATAATCCATGTTGCGGCGGTTGGACTCATTTGCTATCTGTTCGTCGATGGAGGTTCGGATGCTGTCGTAATCGTCGGGATGTACCATGCCCCGGAAGGTGTTGCCTGTAAGGGCACGGAATTCTTCAACGGTATCGCAGCCATAGATATCGCAGGTGGACTGGTTCACATATAAAAGCTCCATTTTATCATCGGCTCGGTAGATAAAAAAACCACCCGGCATCTGCTCTGCAAGCCACTGCGCGGCAGTCATTCCTTCCTGTGTGGGGATAGTCGACATCAATTTATCGCTGATGGTTATATTTCGCTGCATTTTGAACCTCCGGTGTCGAGTTATTTTGATAATAAAAAGTTTATCATGTTTTCGGATAAAATCATAGAGCCGCCTTGTCTGCAGATGGCGTAAACCTACTGTCAGTTGGAAAAGATGAGAGAACCCCCTGGGTAGAATAGTTTAGAACCTTTTTTCGCTTACATCTTATCCGTTTTCTTTTGTTACGTCAAATGTTACCGATCTGTTCCCTTATCGCCAGCGTT
>JAFRWW010000069.1 GCA_017441585.1 Lachnospiraceae bacterium | reverse complement strand
ATTTCCTGCATAAGACGATTATTCCGAACATGGACAGGATACCGGCACTGTTTGAATGACCCGGAGAGACGCGCAGGCCTCCGGATAGAATTTTAATGTTTACAATAAGGGCATCTGTTTGAGCTGAATGACTCTAAAAATGTCGGACGACCGTCACGAATGGCTCTAAAAATGTTGGAAAATCATCCGGAATGGCTCTAAAAATGTTGACACGGCCACGTTTGAACAGTTATAATCCTTGTCAGAAAGTGTAAAGCCAAAGACAAGGGGATTCGGACATGGCTTATTTAAAGAGAAAAGTAGACGGATTTTTGACAGACTGGTATGAGAGTGCTGAGAAAAAGCCGCTTATTATAAAGGGTGCCAGACAGATCGGAAAGACTGAGACCATAAGAAAGTTTGCAAAAGATAATTATAAGAATGTTATTGAGATAAATTTTATAGAAAACCCGCGGTTCAAAACGATTCTTGAGGATGGCTACAGTGCAGAAAGTGTCATAAAGAACATGACCAGGATCGATCCGTCAATAAAGCCTGTCCCCGGGGAGACACTGGTCTTTTTTGATGAACTGCAGGCCTGCCCTGATATAGCTACGGCACTTAAATTTTTTTCGATAGACGGCCGTTATGATGTGATATGCAGTGGCTCTCTTCTTGGAATTAACTATAAGCAAATAGAAAGTGTCAGCGTAGGCTATAAGATTGATTATGAGATGCATTCCTTGGATTTTGAAGAATTCCTGTGGAGCAGAGGGTATGATGATTCCCTAAAGTCAGATCTTTTGGAGCATATGATAGAACTGCGAGCTTTTAATGAAAGCATTGGAAGTACGCTTTTTTCTTTGTTTTTGGAATACACTATACTCGGAGGAATGCCTGAAGTAGTAGCCTCGTTTGTTGAAAGAGGAGATTATTCCAGAACATATGACCTGCAGAGGCAGATTATTGCCGCATATCGAGAAGATATACGTAAATATGCCGATGGGGCAGACCAGACCAGGATATCGAGAGTTTTTGATTCGATCCCTGTTCAGCTGTCCAGAGAAAATAAAAAATTTCAGATATCAAAGGTGGCAAAAGGCGCCAGATTTCATGATTATGCAGGCTGTATAGATTGGCTTTGCGATGCAGGTATCATACACAAGTGTTATTGTCTGAATTTTCCGGAGTTACCTTTAAAAGGAAATTATGATGATACCAGATTCAAATTGTATTTTTCTGATACGGGTCTGTTCACCGTAATGCTGGATGAGGAAAGCCAAGAAGATCTTAGAGCAAATAAAAACTTTGGCGTGTACAAGGGCGCACTTTATGAGAGTATAGTCGGAGAAGCTTTGTATAAAAGTGGATATCCGTTGTATTATTATAAAAGAGAAGACGGAACGCTTGAAGAAGATTTTTTTGTCCGGGATACGGATAATCTGATCCCCGTTGAAGTCAAAGCACGTTCAGGCAGATCCCAGTCCATGAGATCTTTGATCAAAAATGACAGATACGAAGATATTAAATGGGGAATTAAACTCTCCACGAACAATATCGGGTTTGAAAATAACCTGTATACATTCCCATATTTTTGTGCTTTTCTACTGAAGGAATGGATAAGGAATAGAAGATGAGGACAATAAAAATAATGAAGAAAACAATTAGAAGTTTGATTGTGGTATTAATGGTGTTATCTGTGAATCTAAACAGTAATGCTTTTTGTTTTGATGTGTTTGCAGATAGTAAGGATATATATGATTATATTTTTGATTGTGATATATATCGCATAGGATACAATGTAAGTGATTATCAGAATGGTGAGTACAGTATTGTAGCCGTAGTAAAAAACACTTCAGATGCCACTATACATAATTGGTCCATCTCGTTTTCTTCGAAAGATGAAATATATAATTTATATAATGCTAATCTAATTCTGGATAAAAGAGAAGATGATGTAAAAATTATAAAAAATTTGGGTTATAATCAGGATATAAAGCCTGGAGAAGAGGTAGAGTTTGGGTATTCAGCACGGTACTTTGATTCTGCTGATTATCCTGTGGATTTTGAGCTGATACGTAGTGGTAGAAATCTTAGTTCGAAGGATTATTTAACCGAATTAAGAGTGAATCAGCAGTGGGAAGGCGGTGCAACTGCTGATTTAATTATTAAAAATTGTTCCGATGAAGATATAGAAGATTGGGTCATGGAATTTGATAGTTCCATGATGATCACGAATATTTGGAATGGAGATATTAGTAATCAATCATCTAATCATTTTGTTATTACAGGTCCTGAGTATGCACAAAATATAAAAGTGGGATGTTCTCATGTTGTTGGTATGGTTTTATCAGGAGAAACGTTTACTATAGATAATGTTAGGATTTATGAGAAATCTTATGTAGAAAAGAATGAAATTAGTCAAAATAGTATTTCAGATGATGTGGATGAAGATAGTGATAATGACGGACTGACAGATTTATATGAGGAATCAATAGGGACAGATCCATTTGAGAAGGATAGTGATGATGATGGATTATCAGATAATGATGAAGTGAATGGTTATAAAACTAATCCATTAAATAGTGATTCCGATAATGACGGAATAAAAGATGGCGATGAGATTAAATTGGGATTGAATCCGTTAGATTCGTCAACAGAGGGAATCCCTGATGGCAGTGTTTTCTTTGAACAGGAACTTGGCGTTAATAGTGAGGCGTTGAGTCAGGTAAATGCAGTTGAAGGTCTATATAAGCTTTCTATATCCGCAAATGTAGCAGGATGTTTGGATTCAATTTGTGTAAAGGAGAGTCCATATTCTACGGTTCTTAAAAATGATTCAATAATTGGAATTATACCGTCATTTGAATATGATCAAAAAATAGAGAATATGTCTATACAGTTTAATTTATCAGATGAACTTTTATATTCAAAAAGGAATTCAAATGGATTAAAAAAGTATTGCATTGCGTATTATTCTGAAGAATTAAATACATGTTTGCCAATTAAATCAAGTTATAATTTTTCTAAAAATATAGTAAAGGCATCTATTAATTCTAATGGAACTTATTGTTTGATGGATGTTGAAAAGTGGCGAAATTCACTTTTGGAAGAAGCGCAGAAAGGTAAATATGGCTTGCATAATGCAAAAAGAATTTTCTTTAATATAAAAGAGTACAATGGACATGTTTATGCAATGTGTGCTGATCAAGCTTCAGAATGGATTAAAGTCAGCGGTATGTGCGAATTATATGGGGGACATTTGTTAACAATAGAAAATAAGGAAGAACAGGCGTTTATAGAAAATGAGGTGCTAACAGGTTTTTACAATGTGTCTTGTTGGATAGGGGGATATGCGGACGAAAAGGAAAAAGAGTATCGTTGGCTTAATGATAAGATTAAATATACAAATTGGGAAGAAAATTTAGTTAAATTTGATCTCGATAAGGCAATGGTTATGAGGGATTCACCAAATGCGAAAATAAAGGGGGTATGGAACGTCGATAATAAAAAGAATAAAAAATGGTTTATTTGTGAGTGGGATTATACTGAGGAACCAGAACATCGCTTTGCACATACGTGGAATACTGTTCCTCAAGATTTTGGTTTTATAAGTAAGAAAAACGAAGGCGATTACGACGGAGATGGGATAAAAAATTGTGATGAGTTACGTTTTGATATCACTGGAGACAATATTTTAAATTATACATTAAAAGAATTATATGATTTGTATGAAATTAAGACAGGATATAGATGCATTTCTCCTGGAAATGATGTGTTGGAATCAGTAAATGTTATACCGGTTTATTCAGATCCGACAATGAGTGACTCAGATGGGGATGGAGTAATAGATGGTCCGGTGGATTTTGAGTATAAGGGAAACGATTCGGAGTTTTCAGTTGATAATAATCCGCTAAAAAAAGGAATAAGAATTAATGAAAAAGAGGTTGTAGGTAAAGTGACGATGGTTTCTTGTGATAATGGGAAATATGGTCATACATTTTTGGTTTATAATAGCTTTGTTAAAGATGAATTGAATTATAAGAACACGACGTTTGGATATTCATTTGGTGATTGGAAGAAAATGAATTCTTGTATTTATAATATAGGCCCAGGCGAGTATACAGCAATAGGTGCTTCAAAGTCTGATGTCGATGTTGAAACTAATGAATCATTCGAACTAGGGTCTGTCGATGATAAGGATGGTGCAGGAGTTTTCTTTAATCGAGAATTTGCCATAGAAGCAAAAAATTATAAAAATAATTATAAAGGCTCATCTAGTAATTATAGACAGAAATATAACAGTAATTATGCTTGTGACATGTATTGTTCTGAAGTGGAATTGGCTAGATTGATAGATAAAGCGACGGAGAAGGATTATTATAATTTTGCTATTAATAATTGTACCGTAATTGCAGTTCGTGGATGGAATGCTGCGTTTCCTTTTGACAGATTTAAATCTAACTTTAATCCCAAAGATCTTAAAGAAGAAATACATACTACAAGAGAAAACAATTACGTATTTGATTTATACAGTGTTATGGGAATTGAATTGTAAGGTGTATACATGGAAGAGTTAAGCACGTGCTATAAATATTCTTATGATGATTATCATATGCTTAATAGTATTATTATTCTGGAAAACTTTCACTGGAGAGTTGTTCGTGTATTTTGCATGATAATTTGTTTAGTTGTTATATTTGTTTCTACTTTATTTTTTGTTAAATATCAAAGATTTGATAGTGTTTGTAACATTATATTGGCAGTAATTTTTGCAATATTGTTTCTTTCAATTAATCGTGTTATAGAATTTGTTGAAAAAATAAAATGGAGATGTGGATTATTCAGAGAGCATAGGATTACTTTTACTTTTTATTTGAATATGTTTAAGATTGATATTGATGATTTTAATAGTTTTGTTAAGCATGATGAAGTAAAACGGTTATTTGAAAAGAATAATAAATATTATATATTTAAATCAAGAACGACTGGATATGTCATAAGTAAAGAGAATTGTTCTGAAAAGCTAATAGAATTCTTATCGGAATTGTATAAAGATAGATATGATAAAATTGACTGATCAAAAATCGGATTACGTGTTATATAATTTGGCTTTTCCATTATGGTTCATTGTATGGATCCCAGGGTGGTGGTGGCTTGTACTGATTCCTATAAATTTTCTGATTGATTATACTGTTCTTGGTTTATCAATAAGAAAAATCGAATTGGCGGAGAAATCAGAAATAAAAAGAAAAAGCATTTTCAGAGTGTGCTTGTGCGGATTCTTATCTGATTTCATAGGTGCTTTGTTTCTATTTGGAATATATATGATTGTCACCTTTTTCGGGGAAATTTTTATTGATTTAGGCAATCGTGATTTTGGTTTAGCGTTGTGCAGGTGGGCTGGCAATTCGATGTCATCTTGCTGGAACAATGTTCCTGCATTTGTTTTGACAGTTGTGTCCGTGGCGGTATCCGCTTTATGTATTTTTATTTTTAATAAACAATTATTTATCAATAAATTTGGATTAAGTGAATATCATGCAGAATATATTGCGGTGAGGTTGGCTGTTTATACTGCACCATATTTGTTTCTTATACCGTTGATTTTTTAGCAGGTTTGTGCTTATATTATACAGAATAAAACAAAGGAAATCTAAAGGAAGAATCACAAAATGAATTTTATCGAAAAAATCTTTGGAACCCACAGTCAGCACGAGCTTAAGCGTATCGAACCCCTTGTGGATGAAATCGAGGAGATGAGAGATTCCATGATGGCTCTCTCCGATGAGGAGCTTAAGGCGAAAACTCCGGCTCTGAAGGCTCGTCTTGAAAATGGTGAGACATTGGATGATATCCTGCCCGAGGCTTTTGCTACGGTGAGGGAGGCAGCCAGACGAGTGCTTAACATGGAGCACTACAGAGTGCAGCTCATCGGTGGTATCATCCTGCATCAGGGACGTATAGCCGAGATGAAGACCGGTGAAGGTAAGACCCTGGTGTCTACCTGTCCCGCGTATCTTAATGCCCTTGCAGGAAAAGGCGTGCACATCGTCACGGTCAATGATTATCTGGCAAAGCGTGATGCCGAGTGGATGGGTAAGGTACATGAATTTCTCGGGCTTAAGGTGGGAGTGGTCCTCAATGATATGAAAAGCGAGGAACGTCGAGCAGCCTATGCCTGTGATATCACTTATGTGACAAATAACGAGCTGGGCTTTGATTACCTGAGAGATAATATGGTCATCTATAAGGAACAGCTGGTGCTCAGGGATTTAAGCTATGCCATCATCGATGAGGTGGACTCGGTGCTCATCGACGAGGCCAGGACCCCCCTTATCATATCCGGACAGAGCGGCAAATCCACTAAGCTCTATGAGTTGTGTGATGTGCTGGCCAGACAGCTGGAGCGTGGTAAGGATATGGAGGATTTCTCCAAAATGGACGCTCTCATGGGCGTAGAGCAGGAGGAAACCGGAGATTTTGCCGTTAACGAAAAGGATAAGATAGTCAATCTGACTGCCAGAGGCGTCGAGAAGGTGGAGAATTTCTTCCATATAGAAAACCTCTCGGATCCTGAAAATATAGAAATCCAGCATAATATAAATCTGGCCTTGAGGGCTCATAACCTCATGTTCAGGGATCAGGACTATGTAGTTCAGGATGACAAGGTGGTGATAGTGGATGAGTTCACCGGACGTATCATGCCCGGCCGCCGCTATTCTGACGGTCTGCATCAGGCCATAGAGGCTAAGGAGCATGTAAAGGTAAAGAGAGAGTCAAAGACTCTGGCTACCATCACTTTCCAGAACTTCTTTAACAAATTTGAGAAAAAAGCCGGCATGACCGGTACCGCTCTCACTGAGGAGAAGGAGTTCCGTGATATCTACGGCATGGATGTAATAGAGATACCCACCAATGTGCCTGTGCAGAGAGTGGACCTGCAGGATGCTGTATATAAGACCCAGAAAGAAAAGTTCCACGCCATCGTAGAGGAGGTAATAAGGGCCCATGCTACAGGGCAGCCCGTGCTGGTAGGTACCATTACCATCGAGACATCGGAGCTTTTGTCAAAGATGCTCAGTAAAAAAGGCATCCAGCATAAAGTGTTGAATGCGAAGTTTCATGAGATGGAAGCTGAGATCGTAGCTGATGCCGGTGTACACGGCGCTGTTACCATCGCCACCAATATGGCCGGCCGTGGTACCGATATCAAGCTGGATGAAGAGTCCAGGGCAGCGGGCGGACTTAAGATAATAGGTACAGAGCGCCATGAGTCAAGGCGTATAGATAACCAGCTGCGCGGACGTTCGGGACGACAGGGAGATCCCGGTGAGTCCAGATTTTACATATCACTTGAAGACGATCTCATGAGACTCTTTGGTTCGGAGAGACTCATGAACGTGTTTAATACACTGGGTGTGCCCGAAAATGAACAGATCGAGCACAAGATGCTCACCAGCGCCATTGAGAAGGCCCAGGAAAAGATCGAGAATAACAACTTTGGTATCAGAAAGAATCTGCTGGAGTATGACCGCGTAAATAATGAGCAGCGTGAAGTCATCTATGCGGAAAGACGCCGCGTGCTGGATGGCGAGAGCATGAGGGATTCCATTTACAGCATGATCACCGAAGTGGTGGAAAACACCGTGGATATGGTCATAGGAGAGGATCAGAGCCCCGAAGAGTGGGATCTGCATGAGCTTAACGAAGTGCTCCTGCCCATTATCCCCCTGGAGAGGATAAAGACGCCGGATATAAAGGGAATGAAAAAAGAGAGCTTCAAGCAGTATCTCAAAGAAGCTGCAGTCAAGCTCTATGAGGCAAAGGAAGCCGAATTCCCCGAGCCCGAGGCCATCAGGGAACTGGAGCGTGTGGTACTCCTTAAGACCATTGACCGCAAGTGGATGGATCATATCGACGATATGGATCAGCTCCGCCAGGGTATCGGACTCCAGGCCTTCGGTCAGAGAGACCCCGTAGTCGAGTACAAAATGTCCGGCTTTGAGATGTTTAATGCCATGATTGAAAGCGTGCGTCAGGAGACCGTACAGGTGCTCTTCCATGTGAAGGTGGAGCAGAAGGTGGAGCGTGAGGAAGTGGCTAAAGTCACCGGAACCAATAAGGATGAAAGCGTAAAGCGAGCTCCCAAGAAGCGTGAGTCGGTCAAGATATATCCCAACGATCCCTGTCCTTGCGGATCGGGTCTTAAGTACAAGAACTGCTGTGGCAGGAAGGGATAATAAATAGATAAGGAGAAAACATGGCAATCTTAGACCTCGACGCAGTCCGACTGGAACTGCCGGGATACGCCGAGCCCCTCAAAGAGCTCGTCAAATCCTTAGATATTGAAAATAAAAAACACCGCGTACAGGAACTGGAAATGCTCATGCAGGAGCCCGGCTTCTGGGATGACACCGAAAAGGCCCAGAAACTCATGCAAGAGGCCAATTCCAAGAAGGCGGACATCGAAGTCTGCGAAAGACTCGAAAAGCAGTACGAGGATTTTCCGGATCTCATATCCATGGCCGAAGAAGAAGGCGATGATGATATGGCTGCGGATGTCAGAGCGGAGTATGAAGAGTTTAAGGAAGAATTCGAAGCCACCCGTTTAAAGACCATGCTTTCAGGCGAGTATGACAGAGACAATGCCACCCTGACCCTTAACTCGGGAGCAGGTGGAACCGAGTCCTGCGACTGGGCATCCATGCTCTATCGCATGTACACCAGATGGGCAGAGAAGAAAGGCTTCTCCGTGGAAGTACTGGACTATCAGGAAGGCGATGAAGCCGGCATAAAGTCGGCTGCCATACAGATAAACGGTGAGAACGCATACGGCTATTTAAAGAGCGAGCACGGCGTTCACAGACTGGTGAGGATATCACCCTTCAACGCCCAGGGTAAGCGCCAGACCTCCTTTGTGGGAGTGGAAGTGATGCCCGTATTGGATGATGAAGTGGGCGATATCGAAGTAAAGGACGAAGATATCAGAGTGGATACCTACAGATCCAGCGGCGCCGGCGGCCAGCATATAAACAAGACCTCATCCGCCATAAGGATCACCCACTTCCCCACAGGCATCGTGGTGACCTGTCAGAATGAGCGCTCCCAGCACATGAATAAGGATAAGGCCATGCAGATGCTAAAGAGCAAGCTGAAATTCCTCCAGGAGCAGGAAAATGCAGCCAAGGCTGAAGGCATCAGAGGCGAAGTCATGGAGAACGGATGGGGCAGTCAGATAAGGAACTATGTGCTACAGCCCTACACCATGGTAAAGGATACTCGCACGGGCTGTGAAGTGGCCCAGGCCGACGCAGTACTTGACGGCAAACTCGATCCCTTCATCGACGCATATTTAAGGTGGTTGAACACAGAGAAATAATAATATTAGCGTGAGCTAACCCTGATTATATGTAAAAACTGAAGAATCAATACCATGGTTTTATGCAAAACACAAGGTGTTGGTGTTTTTTCGATAAAAAACATATATCTAGTTATTCACAAAGCGACATAATTGTGATATACTTTTAACAACGAATAGGCATGTACAGATCATTTATGGAGGAGATGTAGTATGGCTTTATTTGATTTTTTGAAGTCCTCGACCGATAAGCGTCTGGACGAGATGGTAGAGCGGGTCAAGCTGAACTACAGCAACAATTATCACGATGATGCAGTGCGTTCTTATGAGGCGCTGGAGACCGCATTCGACAACCTGAGCCGTAATAATAAGCTTAATGATAAGCAGATCGATTATTATAACGGCGTGATGAAGGACTATAAAGAGAAGATCGATAAGATGGCTAACGACCGCACCGCATACTGGGCTAAGTGACAGCCTTTGACTGAATGTGTATTTTTCATTATCCGCATGGATTACCGAAACAAAAAGACCCGGCATCGTATGATGCCGGGCTTCTTTTTTTGACTTGAATTCTTTTATCCCTTAGTAGCCTTCATTATTGTTATCCTGAGGAACTTGCGACGAAGGATATTTAAAGATTTTTCCTATTCCTCAGTTCCTGCCTTTGCCATGATCTCTTCCAGGGCGTCTCCCAGGTCATCCATCTGCTTTATGAGAGCCTGAGCCTCCTCCTCGGAGTAGTTGTTCTGCTGTGTGTCGGCAAAATTGTTGATCACGTCCGCCGCCTGGGCCACACTTTTTTCCTCCTCCTCGGAGAGCGTGCTCATAATGTCCGTCTCGTCATCCAGGTCGGAAAGCTCGGCGTATTCATCCACCAGCAGATCGAATGATGCGCATAACTCATCCCAGGTGCCGTCGGAACAGTTTCCGGTTTGTGTCAGCACCACTTCGTCATCATTGTTGGAAGTTTTATGTGAGGATTTCTTCTTGCATCCGGTCAGTCCCAGAGAGAGGACCAGCGTGAGGGCAAGTAACAGTATGACAGTCCTTTTTTTCATGTGTAAATATCTCCTTTTTCAGCTGTTTTATTATATAGATACGTTCGGGATACACCATATTATACATGAAATTTGTGAAAAAAAAACGAAAACAAGCCAAAAATGATCAAAAAATGCCCGAAAACCCCCATATTTAGCCCTTTTTTGCTTGACAAAACACAAATAAATGGGGTAATATAGCAATGTATTCAGTGTCCCGCGAAGAGGGCACACGGACAATAAAAACAGAATTGTACAGGAGGAATTTGTAATGAACAAAACGGAGTTGATCGCTGCTATCGTAGAAAAGTCAGGCGTAGGCAAGAAGGATGTAGAGGCTGCTTTTGGCGCATTCGTTGATGTTGTAGGCGAGACCCTTAAGAAGGGTGATAAGATCCAGGTTGTTGGCTTCGGTACTTTTGAAGTAGCTGAGAGAGCTGCTCGCAAGGGCCTGAATCCCCGCACCAAGGAAGAGATTAAGATCCCCGCTTCAAAGTCTCCTAAGTTCAAGGCAGGCAAGGCTCTTAAGGACATCGTTAACACCCCCGTTAAGAAGGGCAAGAAGAAGTAATTAAAGCCTTACATAGATGATCTTATATGATCCCGTGCGTGAGAGCGCACGGGATTGTTTTGTTATATCTGCCCCCGATGTGAAATCGGGGGCAATTATAGTGACAATTAACGTCGGAGTATGGTATAATCATGAGATTAGATAAATATTTAAAAGTATCCCGCCTGATAAAAAGACGCACCGTGGCCAATGAGGCCTGCGACGCAGGTAGAGTATCAGTCAATGGAAAGGTGGCCAAGGCTTCCCAGGATGTCAAGGCGGGAGATATCATAGAGATATCCTTTGGAACCAATCCCCTGAAGGCCAGAGTCCTCGATGTCAGAGAGACAGTCAGGAAGGATGAGGCCGGGGATCTGTTTGAGATTATTTAGAGAAATTTATGGATAGAAAGACCCTGACACTTATAGTACCCTGTTATAATGAGCAGGAAGCCCTGCCTCTTTTTTATGAGGAAACCTGCCGTGTGCTTAAGGATATTCCTTATGATGCGCAGCTTCTTCTGGTAAATGACGGTTCCACGGACGATACCCTCTTGGTTATGAAGTCTCTGGCCGGGCAGGATGAGCGGGTCAGGTATATTTCCTTTTCCCGTAATTTTGGCAAGGAAGCCGCCATGTACGCCGGTTTCTGTAATGCAAAGGGCGACCTGGTGGCGGTTTTGGATGCGGATATGCAGGATCCGCCTGCGCTTCTGCCCGAGATGATATCCATCATCGAAAACGGTGAGTATGACAGTGTGGCTACCAGAAGGGTGAGCAGGGCGGGAGAGCCTCCCGTCAGATCCTGGTTTGCCCGTAAGTTTTATCGTCTGATAAATAAGATCTCAGATGCCGACATAGTGGACGGCGCCAGGGATTTCAGGCTGATGAAGCGGCAGGTGGTGGACTCCATCGTGGCCATTGGGGAGTATAACCGTTTTTCAAAGGGCATTTTCGGCTGGATCGGCTATCGTACCTACTGGCTTCCCTTTGAAAATGTGGAGAGAGTGGCAGGTCAGACCAAGTGGAATTTCTTTTCACTGTTCAGATACGCCATTGACGGCATCATCAATTTTTCGGAGGCTCCTCTTAATATAGCCTCCTGGTTTGGCATGGTGATGACTCTCATGGCATTTTTGTTTTTGGTATTCATAGTCGTGAGGCGTGTGTGCTTCGGCGATCCCGTGGCAGGCTGGGCTTCTACCATGTGTGTGATCATCTTCATCGGGGGGATGCAGATGTTTTGCGTGGGCATCATGGGCCAGTATATCGCCAGAACCTACACTGAGAGTAAGAGCCGTCCCCATTACATAGTGGCGGAGTCCAACGACGATGAGGTGGCTAAGATCGGCTGAGTAAGATAGTGTCTTTCGACATTGTCATTCTGATCGAAGCAGCAGGAAGGATCCTGACAGACTTGGCATATTAAAAAGTAAAACAGGAGGTATTGAAATGGAGCCGGGTACAAAAGAAAAGATCGCAAAATTAACTGAAATCTTAAGAAACGGCGGCAGGATAGTTTTCTTCGGAGGGGCCGGAGTCTCCACGGCCAGCGGTATCCCTGATTTCCGCAGTTCCAACGGCCTGTGGAATGAGAAGCTGAACCGGAATTTTTCTCCTGAGGAGCTGGTGAGCCACACCATGTATATGAGATATCCCGAGGACTTCTTTGAGTTCTATAAGGATAAGCTTATATATCCCGAGGCAAAGCCCAATGCTGCACACATCGCTCTGGCAAAGCTGGAAGAGATGGGCAAGCTGACCGCAGTCATCACCCAGAATATTGACGGACTGCATCAGGCGGCGGGTTCCAAAAATGTATTTGAGCTCCATGGCTCGGTGTTAAGGAACTATTGTGAAGAGTGCCACGCCTTTTATGACGTGGATTATGTATTAAAGAGTGAGGGCGTCCCCAAGTGCACCAAATGCGGCGGCAGGGTCAAGCCCGACGTGGTATTGTATGAAGAAGGTCTGGATGATGAGATCATCACCGGAGCGATAGCGGCCATTTCAGCGGCTAATACCCTGATAATCGGCGGTACATCCCTGGTGGTATATCCGGCAGCCGGCCTTATCAGATATTTTAAAGGCCAGAATCTGGTCCTTATCAACAAGAGTAAGACCAGTGCGGATTCTTCCGCCGACCTGTGCATCAATGACGATATAGCCATGGTGCTGGGCGAGGCGGTCGCGGCGCTGTAAAAGCATCAAATTGAAGTTGGAGTTTTTAAATTGAGTTTTTGTTACAGGAATAAAACACGCATCGTAAGCATTATCATTCTGACGCTGTTCGCGGCTCTTTTCACATCAGCCTGCGGACGGACCAGGGATGTAAACGAAGTCAGACAGAGCAGGAATGTCAGCAGGAATTCGCTTTTGCATTCTCTTTCTGCCAACAGACAGACCAAACATACGGAGGTTTCCGCGGACGAGGTCCTGCCGGTGATCTCGGAAAACGAGGTCAAGGAGGGCGAAGAGCCGGATCTGGAGGCATGGTACACCCTGATGGAGGGCTTTGAGGTATTCCTCAATTCCAGAGACATGGTCTATGCCTACATAGAGACAGAGGGTGTCAGCGATAAGGATCTTCACGAGGCCGTGGAAGAGGCTGATATCCTGATAGATAAGATTTATTCCCTGGATAAGGATACTCTCACCATGTCGGAGGCGGCGGCTTATATGGGAGCCATGTCCGACGTTACGGACAAGCTCACGGGCAGCATGTCCTTTGTGGATCCCAAGACCGTGGACGTGCTTCAGATCAAGGAGGATCTGAAGGGGACCATGTGGATCGACGACGATGCCAATATTTTCCTTTTTGACGAAAACGGCAAAAATGTATACATAGCGATAGCCGGTGAAAATAAGCCTCATGGCGGTACTTATAAGATAACCACCACGAGGGATTCCATAGTGTTTACCATTTCCATTCCGGAGCTCATGACTGAGATCAGTGCCAAGCTCATCTCCTGGTCTCCCGACGGCTTCAGATTCATGGATACGGTCACCGGAGATATATTCTATCTGACAACTCTTGACGAGGAGGCCCTTTCATGAAAGAGCTGACAGCTCCCCGGGGTCTTTTAAGATACTTTGTCGTGCTGGCTCTGGTCCTTTTGGGAGCAGTGGGAGTGGTCTATGGCCTCGCCGGGTTGAGCACGTTGGCGCTTGATTCCCTCAATGACAGGTATATGGGCTATTACAAGGATGAGATGAGAGGAGTCTCCTCTCCCTGGTATCTTAATGGTTTCCATATCGTGGATGAGGGTTTTGTTGATGAGATATATGAGATGAAAAACTGGGAAAAGGATGTGGTTAACATAGGCTCATCCCTTTCCGTTATTTCATTTCAGCCCGCCATCACCCAGCTCAAGGATGACTATGAATACAGATTTCTAGTCTGCGGCAACGGCTGCTGGAAATCCGATGAGCAGCTTTATAATTTATACAAAGCTTCCGGATCTGACGGAAAGGATGATGTGGTAAAGCTGGAAGTATCCTTTTCTACCTTCCGTGATATGGATGTTTCCATTACTGAGACGGTCATCGCCAAGTGGCGCAGATATAAGGTAAACGGAGATAATTCCGTTACAAAGACCAGTCCTTTGCTGATACCGGTGAGTCACCTGAATCTCCAGCTCGTCAGGATCCAGAATGTCTGGGAAGTAGGTGGTGATATCATCACCCAGCTTAAAGCCAGGACAGCGAAGAACGGGATATCCGGTATCTTTTCCTCCAAGGGAGTGGAAGAGGATATCATCATTCCCGGTAATTTCAGGAATAATTATTTTAATTATGATACAGTGGCTTCTAACTGTCACATGACCAGGGACATGCAGGAACATATGGAGGCCCTCATAGAACGTATCGATTCCGAGCATATCCTGGTGGTGGAGTATTCCCCCCTGCCCAAGGGCCTGGCTCAGACTGAGTACGGACAGCAGTTAAACGATTATATAGACAATGAATTGACGCCTTTTTTGGAAGAAAGAGGGATCAGATATCTGGATTACAGGACAGATTATGAAGATGATGAATTCTGTGACGGAGTTCATCTCGGATATGATGCGGGAGTCAGATATACCAGAAAGCTTACTGCGGATCTGGATACTGTGATTGGAGAATAACGAAAATGTCTGAAATAAAGCCCATCGACAGGGTTTATGAAAAAGTAACAGCAAAGGACGCCCCCATAGATTATCTCATGGGGCAGGAACTGACGCTCTTACTCAAGCTCTCTAACAGAATAAAAAAATATAAGGCCAAAAATGATATCCACGGCACCTTCCGTCTGGCGGTCCTGGGATCCTACAGCATACAGCATTTCGTTTCCATGCTGGATGCCTTTCTGATGGGACTGGGCATAGATACGGAGATATATGAAGGCGAATATGACGGTATACGTATGGACGTGCTGGATGATGATTCCGCCTTCTATGCTTTTAAGCCCGACATGGTCCTTTTGATGATGGACCACCGCGATATAAAGGTGTATCCTCAGGTATTGCAGGATGAAAAGAGCGTGGATGAACTGGTATCACAGGTCATGTCCGGTTTTGACACCATCTGGAGCCGTATCAAAAAATGCGCTCCCGGCTGTCAGATCCTGCAGACCAATATGGTGCTGCCTCCCCTTCGCCCCTTAGGTAATCTGGAGGCGGGAGTGGCCTACAGCGATATGGAATTTTTGCGCCGGATCAATTCAAGGCTGGCCACAGCTCATCCCGACGGAGTCACCATAGTGGACATGGAGTATCTGGCTTCCTATTTTGGCAAAAAAGGCTGGTTTGACTATTCCTCATATTTCCTGACCAAAGCCGGCTACAGCCCCGATGCCCTTCCCCTTGTGTGCGCATCCTTCGCCAGACTCATAGCCTCGGCCAGGGGTAAAGTATATAAATGTCTGGTCATGGACCTTGATAATACGCTCTGGGGCGGTGTCGTGGGAGACGACGGATATGACGGCATAGAACTGGATCCCCACAATGCGGTGGGTGAGGCCTACAGGCATTTTCAGCGGTACATAAAGGCCCTTAAGGATCGCGGCGTGATCCTGGCTGTGTGCAGCAAGAATAATGAGGACACCGCAAAAGAACCCTTTGAGAAAAATCCCGACATGATACTTAAACTGTCGGATATCTCCTGTTTTGTGGCAAACTGGGAGGATAAAGCCCAAAATATAAAAAATATCGCAACCATGCTCAATATTGGCGTGGATTCACTGGTTTTCGTGGATGATAATCCGGCGGAAAGAGAGATAGTCAAAAACTATCTGCCACAGGTCTATGTGGTGGATCTGCCCGAGGATCCGGCCTACTATGCCATGGCACTGGAGGAGAGCAACGCCTTTTCCTGGATAGAGATAACCGAAGAAGACATAAAGCGGAGCGGCACCTACGCAGCCAATGAACAGCGTAAGGAACTGATGGAAAGCTTCGTAGACTATGATGAGTACCTCAAAGCCCTTGATATGAGCGCGTCTGTGGGAAGCCCTGAGGGAGCGCAGATGAAGCGCTTTGCACAGCTCATCAATAAATCGAACCAGTTTAACCTGCGTACCATACGCTACAGTGAAGAACAGCTCCTGGCCATGAAGGATGACGGCATCCATCGCCTCATCTATGTGGACCTTAACGATAAGTTCTCATCCTATGGTATCATCTCCTGCATCGTCCTTGAAAAAAGAGGCGATGACTGCTTCATCGACACCTGGCTCATGAGCTGCAGAGTCCTTAAACGCGGCGTGGAAAACCTGGCCCTTGACACCGTGGTGACCACGGCAAAAGAAATGGGCTGCAGCCGCCTCATCGGCGAATACATCCCCACCGCCAAGAACAAGATGGTAGAGAACTTCTATCCCTCACTTGGGTTTGGTTCCCTTGGGGATGGAAAGTTTGAATTGATGTTGGAAGAATATAGTAAGAAAGAGTATTTTATACAGATTGTAAAATAATTAGATAATGTTTACATAGATTAAGTCTGAGGCAGCTTTTATCCGACGCAGAGCGTTTTTTGGATTTAGCGACAGCATGTTTTCGATCAAAAGTGAGGTGCTTTGAAATAGGCCATCGGAATTTCACAAGCGGGAGCGTGCCCGAACGGTGATCGGAAAATGCTGGAGCGGTAAAGATTACCGAAGACGTATCAAGGTTACGTATTCAAGGAGAAAAAAATGACAGAAACCATGACCAAGCTACAGGACATCTTCCGCGATTTCTTCGACGACGAAGACATAGTCCTGACCGACGAAACCACCGCCGACGACATAGACGGCTGGGATTCCCTGACTCATGTTCAGCTTATCGTGGCAGTGGAAAAAGCCTTCTCGGTGAAATTCTCCACCGTGGAAGTAATGAAGCTTAAGAATGTAGGCGAATTCGCTGCACTTATCGAGAAAAAGACAGCCTGAAATGATAACACTGTCTACCGACTCAGTATTTTATATAGCGATCCTGCTGATGGCACCGCTGATCCTGAGGAATAACAGCCATGCGAGAAGATACATCTTTCTGGTCCTGAATCTCACGGTGTTCATTGTCAGCATGAAAGAGATCACGCAGCTTATAGTAGCAGCGCTCTGGCTCATCCTGCCCTATCTTATCACAAAACTGGCGGATAAAAAGAGCCTCAAAAACTGGCGTCCTGCAACGATCACGGTTATGGTGGCCTGCTTTGCCTACCTGATGCATTATGATGCCGTGTTCAATACGCTGCATATACCCTATGTTTTTCCCTGGCGCATTCTGGGACTGTCCTATTTTTTGTTCAGGCAGATAGACTTTATCATGCAGTATGAGTATCTCAGGGAAACAGAAGTCAGGCTGACATTTTTGGATTATATTAACCACCTGCTGAATTTTTACACCCTGCTGGCGGGTCCGATATTAAGGTACGAAGAGTTTGTGACGGATTTTTACTCTTCCGTAAAGCCCCTCACGAAGCAGGACATATTCGGCGGACTTAACAGAGCACTGAACGGTTATCTTAAGATATACGTGGTCTCCGCCATTATGAGCTATCATGCCTCATACTGGTTTAACGGTCTTAAGAATCACAGCAATATCATAACCACCGCAGGAGCCTTTTTCCTGTTTGCCTTTTTCAACTGCTGGTATATTTATTTTAATTTTTCGGGATATTGTGATATAGTTAATTCGTTTGCATCCCTTGCGGGACTTACGCTCCATGAAAACTTTAACCGGCCCTATTTGGCCGCTTCGGTGGCGGAGTTTTGGAACAGACACCACATCACTCTGTCGGAGTGGATCAGGGATTATCTGTATTCCCCCATGTTCAAGGCGCTGCTCACCGGACCCTGCTCCAAAAATGCGGCCTTTGGACAGTATATAGCCCTGTTCCTCACCTTTACTATAGCCGGTATCTGGCACGGAACCGACGGAAATTACCTGACCTACGGCCTGTTTCAGGGACTGGGTATAGTGGTGGCCACCTCCTTTAAGAGCTGGCGCAAAAAGCACTGGCCTAAGGAAAAGAATAAGGCCTGGGAAAAGGACATACGCGTCCTCACTGCAGGTCGCATCATCACCTGGAGCTACATCAGCCTCACATTTTCCTTCGTGGGCTATGATGTACTTGGATTACTTAGATAAAAAATGGAAAACATGGATAAATTTGAACCTAAAGACATATTGAAAATACTATGGATGGCCTTGAAACTGGCAATAGTACTCTTTGCCATTTTCCACGCCACCAATGTAACCGTATTGTATCAAAGTTTTTAATGATAGATCTTACAAACTGAAAGGAGAAAGAAGATGAAAGATTTAACACTGGTAATTCTGGCAGCAGGAATGGGAAGCAGATACGGAGGCATGAAGCAGATCGACCCCGTGGACGAGCAGGGTAATAAGATCATAGACTTTTCCGTATATGATGCCATTCAGGCAGGTTTTAAGAAAGTTATATTTATAATCAAAAAAGAACATGAGCAGGATTTCAGGGATGTGATAGGCGATAAGGTAAGCCCCTTCATCAAGGTAGAATACGCTTTTCAGGATCTGAACGATCTCCCCGAAGGTTTCACCGTACCCGAAGGCAGGGTTAAGCCCTGGGGTACTGCACATGCGCTTCTGGCCTGTGATGGTATGTTGGACGGTCCCTTTGCTGTAATAAATGCAGACGATTTCTACGGCAGGGAAGCTTATCAGGTGATCGCAGACTTTTTGAATAAAGGACAGGACGGCGATAAGGGCAAGTACGCCATGGTAGGTTATATGCTCAGGAACACTCTCACCGACAACGGCGATGTGTGCAGAGGCGTCTGCATAAAGAACGATGAAGGCTTCCTTACCGATATCAAGGAGCGCACCCACATCGAAAAGAGAGGAAATGCTGCAGCCTATACCGAGAACGGCACAGACTTCATCGACCTGACAGGAGACGAGATCGTATCCATGAATTTCTGGGGCTTCACCCCTGATATCATCGATGAGTTAAAGACCATCTTCAACCGTTTCCTCAAGGAAGAAGTACCCGCCAATCCCATGAAGAGCGAGTGCTACATCCCCATCAGCGTGGACGAGCTCATTAAGAGCGGAAAGGCCACGGTGGAAGTACTCTCCTCAAAGGATAAGTGGTTCGGCGTAACCTATAAGGAAGATAAGCCTATGGTAGTAGAGTCGGTGAAAGCTCTCAAGGCAGCCGGCACATATCCCGAGGACCTTTGGAAATAAAAATTGATCAACCATGTTGTGTGGAAAAAAATGATCAACCATGTTGTGTGGAAATAAAAAATGATCAACCATGTGGTCATTCTGAGCGAAGCGAAGAATCTTTTTTATGGTTAAGATTCTTCAGGCTAAAGCCTTCAGAATGACAATGAGTTTCGAACGCTTGATTTATACAGGAGGAGTTATGGTAAAATACGTATTCGTCACAGGCGGAGTAGTCTCAGGCCTGGGCAAAGGAATAACCGCAGCATCTTTGGGCCGCCTCTTAAAAGCCAGGGGCTACAAAGTGACCATGCAGAAATTTGATCCCTATATCAATATTGACCCCGGCACCATGAACCCCATCCAGCATGGTGAGGTGTTCGTGACTGAAGACGGCACAGAAACCGATCTGGATCTGGGACATTATGAGAGATTCATCGACGAGAATCTGGATAAAAATTCAAATGTGACCACGGGAAAGATCTACTGGTCAGTCCTGCAGAAGGAGCGCCGCGGGGATTACGGCGGAGGTACGGTGCAGGTTATCCCTCACATTACCAATGAGATAAAGAGCAGATTTTACCGTAATTTCACTGATGATGAAATGCGCATTGCCATTATAGAAGTGGGCGGTACCGTGGGTGATATCGAAAGCCAGCCCTTCCTGGAGTCCATCAGACAGTTCCAGCATGAGGTGGGCCATGAAAATGCGATCCTTATCCACGTGACCCTGATCCCCTATCTTCGCGCCTCTCAGGAGATGAAGACCAAGCCCACCCAGGCTTCCGTAAAAGAGCTTCAGGGAATGGGAATCCAGCCCGACATCATAGTATGCCGCAGTGAGTATCCTCTGGAAAACGGAATGAAGGATAAGATCGCGCTTTTCTGTAATGTTCCCAAGTCCCACGTGCTCCAGAACCTGGACGTGGACGTGCTCTATGAGGCGCCCCTTGCCATGGAAAAAGAGCATCTGGCCGATGTGGTCTGCGACAGCTTGAAGCTTTCCAACAATACGCCTGATCTGACAGACTGGACGGAGATGGTGGAAGCTTTAAAGAATCCCAAGAACGAAGTGGAGATAGCTCTGGTCGGAAAGTATACTCAGCTCCATGATGCGTATATTTCCGTAGTGGAAGCTTTAAAGCACGGCGGCATCCCTTCACACACCTCGGTTAATATCAGATGGGTGGACTCCGAGACTGTTACAAAAGATAATGTAGGCGAGATATTAAAAGGCGTGGACGGCGTGCTGGTTCCCGGTGGCTTTGGTGACAGAGGCATAGAGGGTATGATCGACGCCATCAGATACGCCCGCGAAAATAATATCCCTTACCTGGGACTTTGCCTTGGAATGCAGCTGGCTATAGTCGAGTATGCAAGGGATGTGCTGGGATATGAGGATGCTCATTCCATAGAGCTGGATCCCAATACCACTCACCCGGTGATCGCGCTCATGCCCGATCAGGCGGACATAGAGGACATAGGCGGTACCCTGCGCCTGGGTTCCTGTCCCTGCGTGCTGGATAAAAATTCCAAAGCCTTCAAGCTTTACGGAAGCGAAAACATAAACGAGCGTCATCGTCACCGTTATGAGGTAAACAATGACTACCGCGTGGCTCTCACCGAGGGCGGCATGCAGTTGGTGGGAACCTCTCCCGACGGACGCATCGTGGAGATGTGCGAGATCAACTCGCATCCCTTCTTTGTAGCGACCCAGGCTCATCCCGAGCTCAAGTCCAGACCCAACAAGCCTCATCCTCTTTTCAGAGGACTGGTTGAGGCGGCATTGAATTCGAAATAAGAGCGCTTTTATGCTGTTTTGAGCGCAGGATCATTTTGTACGATATGTAACTATTATAATCAGGCGGATAAAAATGGATAACCAGAATAATCAGAACGATCCAAATAACAAGGATAACAAAAACCGAAGACGCTTTTCAGGCTGGCTGGTGATGTTCGGAGTGGCTCTTATAGTTTTCTTCTTTATGCAGCTTTTAGTGCGCAAGGTAAACGAGCAGACCACGAAGGAAATCTCCTATAACGAGTTTTTGAGGATGGTCAGTGCCAACGAAGTGGAGAAGGTAGAGCTGGATGACAGACAGATCACCATCAAGCCAAAGCCCATAATCCCTGAAGGCGGAAAGCTGAAGACTCCCGAAGAACTGGCCTTAAGTTTTACCAACGGCGATATAACCATCGACCAGTATTGGAATCAGTTGCTGACCCAGAGCACCGCGACGGAATACATAGGCATGACCTATTACACCGGTACGGTGTACGATCCTTTCCTGACGGAGAGACTGGTGGCGGCCGGAGTGGAGTTTAAGGAAGTCATTCCCGATACCTTTGCGCAGATTCTGTCCATGCTGGCCATGTATGTGCTGCCCTTTGTGATATTGCTCATAGTGTTCAATGTCTTCTTTTCCAGAAGTGCAGGCGGCATCATGGGCGTGGGTAAAAGCACGGCCAAGGTGTACATGCAGCGCCGTACCGGCGTGACCTTTGCGGATGTGGCAGGTCAGGATGAGGCCAAGGAATCCCTGCAGGAGTGCGTGGATTTCCTTCATAATCCGGATAAGTATGTAAAGATCGGCGCCAAGCTTCCCAAGGGTTGTCTTTAGTGGGCCCTCCCGGAACGGGTAAGACCCTCCTGGCCAAGGCCGTGGCAGGCGAGGCGAACGTGCCCTTTTTCTCACTGGCCGGTTCTGATTTTGTGGAAATGTTTGTGGGCGTGGGCGCCTCCAGAGTCCGCGGACTCTTTGCGGATGCCCAGAAAAATGCGCCCTGCATAATCTTTATAGATGAGATAGACGCCATAGGTAAGAGCCGTGACACCAGATACGGCGGCGGTAATGACGAGAGAGAGCAGACTCTTAATCAGCTGCTTTCCGAGATGGACGGTTTTGATTCCGCCAAGGGTATTCTGATACTGGCGGCCACCAACCGCCCCGAGATCCTGGACAAGGCCCTCCTTCGTCCCGGACGTTTTGACAGACGAGTGATCGTGGAGAAGCCCGACCTTAAGGGCCGCGAGGATACACTCAAGGTTCATTCCAAAAATGTGAAGCTGGACGAGACCGTGGACCTTAAAGAGATCGCCCTCGCCACCTCAGGTGCCGTGGGTTCAGATCTTGCCAACATGGTAAATGAGGCTGCCATCAATGCGGTAAAGAATAAGAGAGAACTGGTGAGCCAGAAGGATCTCTTTGACGCAGTGGAAGTAGTCCTCATGGGCAAGGAGAAAAAGGACAGGATCATGAGCAAGCAGGAGAGAAAGATAGTCTCCTATCATGAGATCGGACATGCTCTCATAATGGCCCTTCAGAAGAATTCCGAGCCCGTGCAGAAGATAACCATCATACCCCGTACCATGGGGGCTTTGGGCTATGTGATGCAGATACCCGAGGAGGAGAAATACTTAAAGAGCGAGGCTGAGCTTCGTGATGAACTGGTTTCATTCCTGGGAGGCCGCGCGGCAGAGGAGATAGTATTTGATACCGTCACTACCGGCGCGTCAAATGATATAGAGCGTGCCACCGGAATCGCCCGCCGCATGGTCACCATGTACGGTATGAGCAAGAAGATCGGACTCGTGGCGCTGGAGACCATTGAGAGCGAGTATCTCGACCGCACCTCCAGACTTATATGCTCAGAAGCTAAGGAAGCCGAGATCGACGCTGAAGTACAGCGCATGCTCAAGGATTCTTATAAGAAGGCGAAAAAGCTTCTCAAGGAAAACCGCGAGCTCATGGATAAGCTGGCAGCCCATCTTTTGGAGAAGGAGACCATCACCGGCAAGGAATTCATGAAGATATTCCGGGAGTATTACGGTGAGGATTATAAGAAGTCTTCCGATCCGGCCGATGATGACGATTCCGATGATTCCGATGATTCAGGCAATAACGGTAAATCTTCGGGTTCTGATGGTTCTTCTTCAGGCTCTTCAGGGTCATCCGGCATTTTTGATCTGAGGGAAAATTCAGATCATACTGATTCGGACGACGATGGATCTTCAGGCTCTTCAGGTTCATCCGGTTCATTAGGCTCATCCGATTCATCTGATTCATCCGGTTCATCTGATGACGGTGATTCGTCGGACTCCTCTGAAGACAGCGGTGAGAAGAAAAAGTCGAATTTTGAAGTGATCGTATAAAACTATACGGATGAAATGCGATAATTGCTGATTAGTCCGTATCGCAAAAAAATCAATACGGACCAGATAAAAAAAGTACGTATTCGTCCGTATGAGTAAAAGAAAAAATAGATGAAACGTGAAAAATGCAGGACTTTGACATACAGGAAGAATTGAAAAAGCTGCCCGATAAGCCCGGCGTATACATCATGCACGATAAGCATGACAATATAATTTACGTCGGCAAGGCTATCATCCTCAAAAACAGAGTCCGCTCCTATTTCCGTGAAAGCACTAAGAAATCACCGAAGATCACCGAGATGGTGAAGCGGATCGATTACTTCGAATACATAGTGACCGATTCGGAACTGGAAGCCCTGGTCCTGGAATGTAACCTGATCAAGGAACACCGGCCCAAGTACAACACCATGCTAAAGGACGATAAGTCCTACCCATACATCAAGGTGAATGTGCAGGACCCCTATCCGTCCCTCATCTTTGCCAGGAAGATGAAAAAGGATAAGGCAAAGTATTACGGTCCCTATACCAGCTCCTTTGCGGTAAAGGAAACCATAGATTTCATATCAAAAATATATAAGCTGAGAGACTGCAGATACTCACTTCCCGACAATGCCCCCGAAAGGTGCTGCCTGAACTATCACATAGGCAAGTGCATGGGCCCCTGCAAAGATATGTGCACCAAAGAAGAGTATGCACAGGGTGTGGCAGGCGCATTGGATTTTCTGAACGGAAATTATGATCCGGTGATTTCCTATGTGACAGAGCAGATGTATGCGGCCTCCGCCGATATGGAATATGAGAAGGCAGCTCAGTGGAAGGAACTTTTGGGCAGCGTCAAAGCCGTGGCTCAGAAACAGAAGATCTCAGGGAGCGACGGCGAGGATAAAGATGTGGTGGCGCTCTGCCGTATGGATGAGGACGCCGTGGTCGCGGTCTTCTTCATCAGAAACGGCAGGATGACCGGTAGGGAACATTTCTTTATGACATCTGCAGGAACCGGTTCTTCCGATGTGCACTCAGATGGATCTGCTGAAGATCCGGAATCCGTTGAATCTCAGAGTGTCACGGCTGATACTCTGGAAGAAGGCAGGATCCTCCAGGAATTCATCAAACAGTTTTACATGAGCGCGGCTTTTGTCCCCAGAGAGATAATAGCCCAGCATGATTTTGAAGAACATGCCCTCATAGAAGAGTGGCTGACCAAAAAACGCGGCCTTAAGGTGACCGTTAGGGTACCCGTCAAAGGTACAAAGGAAAAACTGGTGGAACTGGCTGCGGAAAACGCCCGCATGATCCTGGCCAAGGATAAGGACAGGATAAAGCGCCAGGAGGGCCGTACCATAGGTGCGGTGGCTGAAATAGCGGATATATTGGGCCTCAAGAATATAAAGCGAATGGAGGCCTTTGACATATCAAATATAAGCGGTTATGAGTCTGTGGGTTCCATGGTGGTCTTTGAATCGGGACGGCCTAAAAAGAATGATTACCGCAGGTTTAAGATAAAGACCGTCACGGGACCGGATGATTACGCCAGTATGGAAGAGGTTATCAGAAGGCGTTTCATCCACGCCATGGAAGAGATGAAACAGATGACCGGATCCGCTGATGTATCCATTTTGAGTTCATTGAAGGCAAAGATGGATGATAAAAGGGATATGTCGCCCGGTGATCGGGAAAAGAATCCATCTAAGGAAGAAAGCCTGAAAACAGATGGAAATCCGGAGATAAAAGCGGATTATGAGATTTCCAGGGAAGATTTCAAATACGGCAGCTTCACCAATCTGCCGGATCTCATCATGATGGACGGCGGCAAGGGACAGGTGCACTCCTGCCTGAAGGTTCTGGATGAACTGGATATACACATCCCCGTGTGCGGTATGGTAAAGGATGATCATCATCGGACCAGAGGTCTTTATTACAATGATAAAGAGCTCCCCATAGACACCCGGTCAGAAGGGTTTAAGCTGATAACCAGAGTGCAGGACGAGGCCCACAGATTTGCCATAGAGTATCACAGGTCGCTGCGGTCCAGAGGCCAGATAAAATCCGTGCTGGACGATATAGAAGGAATAGGACAAAGACGCAAGATGGCGCTGCTTCGGCGCTTCGGCTCTGTGGAAGGGATACAGGCGGCGACGCTTGAGGAACTGGAAAACACGGAGAGTATGGATGCAAAAAGCGCCGGCAGTGTGTACACCTTTTTTCATGAGGAAGATTCTTCGTCACTAATGTCCTAAGGCATTCACCACTTCGTGGTACCGCTTAGGACGAAAATCGTTCCTCAGAATGACAAAAAATCTCAGAATGACAAAAAATATTATTATTGTCATCCTGAGAGAATTGAAAAACAATACTTACTGTCATCCTGAGCGTAGCGAAGGATCTTTAATATAGGAGGAACGAATGGATTCAGTAAGCCTTAAAAAAGTAATCGAAAAAATGCATCTTAAAAATGTTACGCCGGAGATAGACCTTGAAGATATCAAGATCACCCAGGCGGATATTAACCGTCCCGGTATGCAGCTGTCCGGCTATTTTGAGCATTATGAGGCCAACCGTGTGCAGCAGATCGGCTTCACGGAGTACAGCTACATGCAGCAGCTTTCGGAAGAGCGCAGGCATGAGATATACGGAAGGCTTATTACCTCTGATATCCCCTGCTTTATCTACTGCAGAGATTTGGAGCCCGATGAAATCTTCCTGCAGTACGCCAGGGAGAGAAAGGTTCCCGTATTCACGGTGCCCAAGGTTACCTCCCAGTTTTCCGCCGAGCTTATCAGATGGCTGACGGAGAGACTGGCACCCTGTATCTCCATTCACGGAGTACTGGTGGATGTATACGGCGAAGGCGTGTTGATAACAGGCGAAAGCGGTATCGGTAAATCCGAAGCTGCGCTGGAGCTGATAAAGAGAGGCCACCGTCTCGTTTCCGATGACGTGGTGGAGATCAGAAAGATAAGTGAAGAACTCCTCATCGGCTCGGCTCCTGATATCACGAGACACCTTATAGAGCTTCGAGGCATCGGCATCGTGGACGTCAGATCCCTCTTCGGTGTGTCTTCGGTAAAGGAAAGCCAGGAGATAGATCTGGTCATCCACCTCGAAGAGTGGGACAAAGATAAAGATTACGACAGGCTCGGAATGGAAGAAGAATATACCGAGTATTTGGGAAATAAAGTGGTATGCCACAGCATTCCCATAAGACCCGGACGTTCCCTGGCTATCATCTGCGAGTCCGCAGCGGTTAATTACCGTCAGAAGAAGATGGGCTACAACGCAGCTCAGGAGCTTTATAAGAGGGTACAAGAGAATATGGCAAAGAGGAAATAGTACTTGAAGTAGAACATAGACTTCTAAAAAATCCTGTGCTTGCACAAAGGATTTTTGAGAAGGATATGTACGTACTGCGAAGCAGGATGACCAAACGACCACGAGTAAGTAGCGAAGCGGATTACGAGTGGCGATTTGGTCATACTTCAAGTATGTATTAAGGAGGAAATATGAAATATTTAATAGGTATAGATGTTGGTGGTACAAGTATAAAAAATGGATTATTTACAAATGATGGTGAATTAATCTGTAAGTGGGAAATCCCCACCCGCACTGAAAACAGCGGAGAAAATATTCTCCCCGACATAGCAAAAGCCATCGACGAAAAACTTGCCGAAAAGAATATAGATAAATCCGAAGTCATAGGCTGCGGCCTTGGCGTGCCCGGACCCGTCAATGAAGAGGGTGTGGTACAGCGCGCTGTGAACCTTGGCTGGGGATATTTTCCTCTGGCCGAAAAGGCAGGCGAACTCTTTGGTATAAAGGCGTATGGCGCCAATGACGCCAATGTGGCCGCTCTGGGCGAAGCCTGGAAAGGCGCGGCAGCGGGCTATGCGAACGTGGTGATGGTGACCCTGGGAACCGGCATCGGCGGCGGCATCATAGTAAACGGAAAGATCCTCACCGGCTGTAGAGGCGCAGGCGGAGAAATAGGCCATATGCATGTCAGGGATGGTGAGACCAAGCCCTGCGGCTGTGGTAATTACGGCTGTATAGAGCAGTACGCCTCGGCTACCGGTATAGCCAGACTGGCCAGAGAGCGCCTCATGGAAAATGATGATGAGAGCCTCCTTCGACATGTGGGCTCCGTCAGCGCAAAGGATGTGTTTGACGCCATAAAGCAGGGCGACGAAGTGGCAGTTGAAGTGGGACAGCGCTTCGGTGATTACCTGGGCAAAGCCCTGGCAAATATCGCCTGCGTGGTAAATCCGGACGCCATCGTGATCGGCGGCGGAGTGTCAAAGGCCGGCCCCGTGATCTTTGATTATGTAAAAGAGCCCTTTGAAAAAAATGTGTTCCATGCCTGCAGACAGGTGGACTTCCTGCTGGCAAAGCTGGATAACGATGCCGGCATCTACGGCTGCGCAAAACTGGCCCTGGATAAGGCTTAATACCAAATGTCATTCTGAGCGCAGCGAAGAATCTTGAAAGATTAAAGAAAACAATAACCTGTACCCTGCAGTAATCATCAACCAATAGATTATGAACATCCGTGATCAATTAATCCAAATAGCATCCCCCGCCCATGTCTTCACCGACGAGCCCATGAGCGCCCATACCACTTTCAAGGCGGGAGGTATAGCCGACTATTATGTGGAAGCCACATCCGAGGATGTGCTTTCATTTCTTTTGCGTTTTCTCAATGAACAAAACTATCCCTTTTATATAGTGGGAAACGGCAGTAACCTCCTCGTATCGGACGAAGGCTACAGAGGCGTGATCATAACTCTTGTCGGTGAATTCTGTGAAGTTTACACGGATACACAGGAGCATATTCGTAAAGCTGCTGATGGAGAGAATGATGACATGCACGGATCAGAAATGTCTGATTCGTCAGATAAAGTAATAACATGTGATTCATCGGAAAATTTGATGACGCGTGATTTATCAGATAAAGCGATAATACACGCCGGAGCGGGCTGCCTGCTTTCAAAGGCGGCTTCGGTGGCGGCATCCAATTCCCTCACCGGTCTGGAATTTGCCTCAGGCATCCCCGGCAGTATGGGCGGTGCCATCGTCATGAATGCCGGAGCCTACGGCGGAGAGATGAGCCAGGTGGTCAAAAGTGTCCGGGCCATGGATATGTCCGGCGATATCGTAGAATTGAAACTCGAAGAACTGGAACTTGGCTACAGGACCAGCATATTTAAAAAAGAAAAAATGATCGTCCTTGGCGTGGACATGGTTCTGGAAAAAGGAAATGAAACCAATATCAGGGCAAAGATGAATGATCTGAATTCCCAGCGAAAGGCAAAGCAGCCCCTGGAGTATCCTTCTGCCGGAAGCACCTTTAAGCGTCCGGAAGGATATTTTGCGGGAAAACTCATCATGGAGGCAGGCCTTCGGGGATATGCAGTGGGCGGTGCCTGCGTTTCAGAAAAGCACTGCGGTTTTATCATAAATAAAGGAGAAGCCACAGCCACGGATATAAAGCAGCTGATGGATGAAGTCGTAATAAAGGTAAAGAAAAACTCAGGTGTGACACTGGAACCTGAGGTGTGCCTGTTGGGATTTTGACATGGAAAAACTCTTATTTATTTACAATCAAAGAGCAGGCAGGGAAATGATCAAACAGTACCTGGCCGACATCATATACATTTTCACGAACGAGGGTTATGAAGTGACGGCCCGTCCCACCCTGACTCAGGGAGAAGCCATAACCTGTGCCCGTGACTGTTCCGATGAGTATGACAGGCTGGTATGCTGCGGAGGTGACGGTACGCTCAATGAAGTGGTGAGCGGGCTTTTGATGAGAAAGGAATTGCATCCGAAGTATAAGTCCCTTCCCATAGGCTATATACCCGCCGGCAGTACCAATGATTTCGCCAATACACTGGAACTGCCCTCCGATATGAAACAGGCGGCTCTTCAGGTATTGACGGGGCATCCTTTTGCCTGCGATATAGGCAGTTTTAATGACAGAAAATTCTGCTACGTTGCGGCCTTTGGCGCATTTACCGACGTCAGCTATGACACCGATCAGAATCTGAAAAATATATTCGGGCATGCCGCTTATGTACTGGAAGCTTTAAAAAGACTCTCCCAGATCCGCACTTATGATGTTAAGTTTCAGCTGGATGAGAGCGTTATAAGCGGTGAGTTTATTTTTGGAATGATCTGTAATTCCAGAACCTTTGGCGGGTTCAAAAATCCCATGAGTGATTTTGTCAGCCTGGATGACGGACTTTTCGAGATCATTCTGTTACGCCAGCCTCCGATGGAAACTGACCTTATTGAGATAATAGAGACACTGAAACTGGGGAATCCCATAATTGATTCAGAGTACTATTATTATTTTAAGAGCAGCAGTATCACTGTTGATTTCTCAGAGCCCACTCCATGGACCATCGACGGTGAGTTTGAAAGCGCCGTTTCTCACGCCGAGATCCGTGTCCTTCCCAAAGCAGTGGACATCATAATCCCTTGAATATACCAATACAGTTTTCTTTTTTTGATTTTTCAAGTACCTTGAATTGAAATCTTAGGATGTAGTATATAGAATACACCCTAAAGGGTATATTAACTCTTATCTATAGCATTTTATACCCGATAGGGTGCACGATTCATATATGCGCTTGCATTTATACCCGATAGGGTGTATCATTTCATTATGAATAAGATTGCTGAATTTGTTAAAACCGAAAGAAAAAAAGCGGGGCTCACTCAGGAAGAGTTTGCACTTCGTTCCGGATTGGGGCTTAGATTTGTGCGGGAGCTTGAACAGGGGAAAGAAACGGTTCGCCTCGATAAGGTTAATCAGGCTCTGGGTATGTTTGGCATGGAGGCAGTTCCGGGTGAAACAGAAAGAGGAGAACTGTAGAATGAACAGAGAAGGAAAGGTCTTTGTCCAAAATATATATGCCGGATCCATCATGGAAACCGATTTCGGTTATGAATTCTCTTATGACAGGACATATCTTGAAAAAAAAGGATGACTGTGGATAAATATCGCAGCTCATATGAAAACTGCGGCAAGGTGATAAAGAAGTATTCAAAAAATGTGGGCCTGGACCTGGCAGAGTTTTATTACAGATTGCTATTCTGTTTTTTGACCGGAAATTCAGATATGCACCTGAAAAATTTTTCGCTTATCGAAGGTGCTCCCGGCAGCAGAATATACTCTCTGTCTGCGGCATATGACATGCTGCCTGTGAATATCATCATGCCCGCGGATAAAGAACAGATGGCTTTGACTCTGAACGGTAAAAAACGGAATATAAAAAAGAATGACTTTTTGAAACTGGCTGAAAACCTGGGAATATCGGAGAAAACGGCCGGTGGATTGATCATTCGGATATTAAAATATAAACCGAAGTTTATAGAAATGGTTTCAGTCTCTTATATTTCTGGGAATATGAAAAGTGAAATGACAAAGCTTATGGAAAAAAGAGCAGCGGCATTGGAATAGTGTATGTGATCATTGACGGCCTGGTCTTGGCAAATCCGGCGATGGTAAGCTGGCTCAGTGCTTTGAGACAGAACATTGAAAAGGAGCATATAGAAAAATATGCTTCTTTTTTGTGCACTATGCTTAATTTTCTGTGGATATTACCACAATCATTGACTAAAAAGGGTCAAAAGTTATAAAATACTGCGTGGAATGTGCAAAAGTGTTTGTGTCATTGACGACTGACATGAATATGGCCGGATGTGACGACGATCCGGAGCACAAAAAGTAACTGTTAACTTAATATTCCTCACCTTTGGACGTCTTACAAAACGGTGCCTAAAGGAGAAGTTCCCGCAGAGCTTTGACGAAGTCAAAGCGATGGGCTGGAACTTCCCTCGCAACAAAATCGAGACGAGTGAAGCGAAGCTTCAGAGTCCGATTTTGACTGCGCGGAGTGATTCCCACAGAGTCTGACTGCGGTGTAAAAGTACTCACAGCCTTCAGGGACAGTCATTCTGAGCGAAGCGAAGAATCTTCCATTTTGTAAGACCGATCATAGATGAGGGGAAACAAGGGAAGGGAGAAAAGAATGAAACTTGCCAAGTTGAAGAAAACGCTTGCGGTTATGCTTTCAGCAGCTATGGTATTTTCAGCTGTTCCCGTCACCGCTATGGCAGACGTCGTAGAGTCTGAAGCTATAGAGGTCAGCGGAGCTGAAGAGACTGTAGAGACGGAAGAAGCCGCCACAGAAGAAGTGGATGCCGAGATCGAAGAGGCCACAGAGTCTCAGGACGTTGAGGTTTCCGGTGTCGAGGAAGAGACCGAGGCCGTTGAGGAACTCGATGCGGTTGAGGAAGATGATTTGGTTTATATCAGTTCCGAAGAAGCATTAAGTGAGGAGTCGGTGCTCGGAAGCGGTTCTGCTTATGGTACCGTAACATGGGATTGGACTACGGACGGCGCCGGAGATAATGCAAAGGCAGTTAATATTCAAGGTGCTGATGCAACCGGAACATTTGTTGCAGACACTACAGACTTAACTGAGGAATTCAGTACATTGCGTGTCAGTGCGGCTGTAGCTGGTACTAATATAAAACTTGCATATAACGCAGCTGGGTATGCTCAGTTTAATAAAGACACTAAGATCACCGTGCCTCTTGGTGAGGGAGTTAGTACCGTAACTGTTGTTGCATATCCCGGGCAGTATAAGTACAAAGTTGATGGTGATGCTGCTAATGCGAATACTTACACTATGACTAAGACGCTTGACGCAGCCGGTAGCATTGACATTGTAGCCACCGGTACTGCGTATCTGTATTCTATTTCAGTCGCAACGACAATGAAGCCGGTCTTTGGAACAGTAAAATGGGATTTTGCCGGAGATCAGAAATCATTCACTGATATTAAGGATGCAAATGGGACAATTGCAGGTACGGTTACAAGTGGTAAAGTGCCTGATATATTGAAAACTCTATCGGTAAATGCTGTAGGCGGGAGACTGCGTCCGAATGGTAATAGTGCGCAGCTCGCGGAAGGCTCAAAATTATTTGTACCACTTGGAAATGGAAAGAATGTAGTAACCGTAGTGGGATATGATGGCTATTTTTCTCATAAGGTTGACGGAGTTGATGCAACTTTAGAGTATACATGTATAAAAGAGTCAACAGGTAATGAATATCTGGTTATTGAGTCAACAAATAACAACGACTATATTGTTTCTATAACAAATAAGATTTCCGGATATGAAATACTTACGGGTGATGCTTATATTGCAAAGACTTTTGATGCCGCACCTATTGTTAACCGCGAGAATAAAGATCTTAAAGCAAAGATCTATAAGAAGGATGGAACCCTTGTTGATACAATAGGTTCATTTGATGAAAATATGTATATGGGCAACAGTTCTTCAGCTGGCGTAGTTGGTTTGCAGAAGTCAGTTGCAGATAACCTCATTTGGGTAGATGAGGATGCTAATGCCCTGGTAATCACTCCTCATACTGATAAGGATGGATATTCACCCATAGAAGCTGGAGAAGAGTATTATGTAATTCTTGATGAAGGTCTCGTAACAGTAAATGGCGCTGATGCTGCAATAAACAGTCCTGCTGATTGGACATTTACAGCTACAGCACCTGCAGATCTTGCAGAAAAGCACGAGATAAATGTAGGACAGGATGATACTGCTGATTTCCAGACTCTTTCAGGCGCATTCAACTATCTGAGAAAGAATAGCGCTGATGGTGATTGGAAAATTAACGTGGCTAAAGGCGTTTATCATGAGAGACCCTTCTACTATGGCGATGCCAATATCACCATAAAGGGTGCAAGCGCTGAAGGCGATTTCGGTAAGGATGTTCTCTTTACATGGAAGAACTGCGATGACTGGACCGGTGGTGGTGCCCGTGGTAGATGTACATTCCTGGTACAGGGTAAGTGTAACATGAACATGATCGGTATTTCCATGGAGAATACCTATGACAGACACGCTGATGGGGATGATGGATCTACTCAGGCTGAGACTCTTGCCTTCGATGCTACCGGAAAACTTTTTGTTTATGACTGCGGCTTTGACAGTCATCAGGATACTCTTTACATTGGTAAGAAGGGTAACAGATCATGGTTCTATAAGTCATACATCGCAGGTGATGTGGACTTCCTTTGGGGTTATCCCGGAGTATGTCTCTTTGAGGAATGTTCTTTAAGATGCTATGCAGATACTGCAAAGGAGACACCCCTGGCACACCTTATAGCTTCCAGAACCGAGGTTAAGGATGCAGCAAATCTTGGTGCTAACAAGGGCTTCGTAATCATGAACTCCACTATCCAGATGGATAAGAATGTGACCGTAACTTACGCCAGAAATTCAGGAGCAGATACCAATGCGGCTATCTTTAATAACAAATTTATAGGAGAGGGAACTCTTAATCCCGCTCTCTATGGTTCTGCACCCGGATACGAGGAAAAGGATATCAATAATGATCTTATTGTAGGTTATATGGATGGTGATAACACCTATAACGGAACCAAGGTTGATACCAAGGACAGACTTGAGCATTGTGGTGCGCTTTGTCCCAGAATGCAGAACAGAGAGTATTCAGGAAGATATGTGATCCTTAACAGAGGTTATGATTTTACTTCCGAAAAGTTTGTGACTGCAAAGAATATTTGGGATGCTACTGCACTTGCAAATGAATTAGGTATAGCTACAACGGCAGATGATTCAGCTAAGCAGATTTTTGTAGAGCCGGTAGGCTATAAGAATGTAATAGGTGGAGACAGTGTTCAGTATAAAGCTTATGACATGAACGGAACAGAAGTGACAGATGGTGCTACGTGGTCTGTTACCGAAGTGGATGCAAATGATGCTAAGGCTACAGGTAATACAGCTGCTGTAGATGCATCTATGGATGCTACTGTAAAGGGCAAGTTGAATACTAAGCTTCACACCAGAAGCAAAGTTACTGTTACAGCAACTCTTGATGGTAAGAGTGATGATGGACTGTGTACCGTGATTCCTGAATATGTACCTGCTGATACGGTACAGTTAAGTCTTGTAAGTGGTGCAGTAGATCTCTATGGTACAAAGACCATTGGCGGCGTACTTTCCTGCTCTACAAATGATCAGGATGATGTCACTGTCACTGAGACTACCTGGACTACATCAGCCAGCGCAAACGCACTCTTCTATGATGAGGCCACAAAGAAATTTGTTGACAAAGTAACCACCAAGACATGCAGCGTCATGGTATACGGCGCAGGCAGCGGAAAAGCTACTATCACCGCTTCTACTAAGGATGGTGGAAGTGATACCTTTGAACTGACTGTTTATGATGATCAGACAGTATGGCTTCCTTTCGTAGCAGGCGTTCTCGTTAATACTGACGTACAGAGCGGAAAGTGGGGAACCTTCAATGGTATGTTTATTGATACAGTGACATACAAAGGAAAGGTCGGAATGAAGAACAGCAGTCCTACCAGGACACAGACCAGAAATGCTATTCTTAACTTCCCCGTAAATTATGATGCTACAGTGAAGGTCACACTCGATGCAGCACCTACTACGCCTGTAAAAGCAGATCTCGTTGAATCTCGTGCTTATCAGGGTCTTGATACTATCAATAATACGAATATCACATGGGATGAAGCTACTCTGACATATACGATCGATCATAAGGCTGCTGATGCAAAGGCTGCATCTGTTACGGAGCCTGCTGCTGACGCAAAGGCTGCACAGGGCCCTGACGCAGGTATTCCTGCTGCAGAACTTGCAAAGGCTCAGTACTTACAGCTGGCATATGGATCAAAGGATGTATACGTAACAAAGTATGTGATCACTAAGCCCGGACATCAGGACATCGAAGATGTGGCTGATGATAGCGTAGAAATGGCTGTTGATAGCGTTACCCTCAACAGAGAGACTCTTCGTATCGATGAAGGAGCAAGCTATAAGGTATCTGCTACCGCTAAGTATCCTGATGGCAAGACTACAACTGATGTGACATGGTCATCAAATGATGAGTCCATCGCAACCGTTGCCGCAGATGGTACCATCACCGGCGTTAAGGAAGGTGTGACCACCATTACAGCTTCAAAGGATGCGCAGTCAGATTCAGTTGAAGTTACTGTAAAGAAGCCCGGCAGAGCTGTGATCACAGATAAGGCACAGTGGATAACTGATGACATGTATGCAGATAAGATCGCAGCTGATAAGATGGATACAAGGCCCGTTGATACTGAAGACGGATTCATTACATTTACTCCTTCTATTGTTGATAATACCGGTAAGTGTAAGTCAAGAGTTGATGCTGATTCTGCACCTGTTAAGTTTGATGACAATAACGAATATACCAGAAACATAAATATGCAGGCAGGAATGAACGATGTAGAAGGAAAGAATTCCGGTGCATACTTTGAGTTTGAGACAGCTGACGCAGCTGAGGTAGTTGTATTCTGGAAGTCATCTTCAGGTAGTGCCGGCGGCAGAAAGATGGGTATTGTAAAGGTTGACGGCGATACGACCACTATAATTGATGAGGACGAAGAGGACTTTGATATAGACGCAGAGACAGGCAAGACTGTTGCTATGGCACTCGTTAAGAAGTTCAGCCTCACCGAGGGTGGCCTGTACCGTATCGGTGCTACAAGCGGCGGTGCTAAGATCTATGCTATCAAGGTAGCCGTTGGTGGTTCAGTTGAGCCCGGCCCCGGACCTGAGCCCGGACCCGAGCCCACACCCGATGAGCCCGGTAGCGTATCCGGCGATACAGTAGATAAGACCGGTGATCCCGTTCTCTCTGAGAAGACCGCAGCTGAGGTTTCAGCTAACTATGCAGACATGGCAGCAGCTTCCGCAAAGGGCGCAGCTGACAGAACAGTAGTAGTTAAGGGTGCTGTTTCTGATAACGGTGTTCTGATCCAGAACTACAAGAAGGGTAAGGTTAAGAGCATTACCATCTCTACCAACTCCGTAAGCGATTGCCGAGTTACCGTAAATGCTAAGGTTAAGGTATTCCTTCCCGCAGGCTTCGGTGGAGTAGGAGCAATTTCCAACATGACCGGTGTAGGCAAGACTAAGCCTCTCAAGGTTAACAAGAAGGGTGCCGTATCTCTTAAGGCATTCAAGGGCGTATCTAAGTATGATGTAACCTTCACAGGCGCATCAGGTAAGATCACCATCACTGTTGTGAACCTTGCATTTGATAAGGCTCTTAAGAAGCTGCAGGTATCTGCTAACGCAATTCTTACCGTACGTCCTACACTTCAGGCAGGTAAGGTAAATGATATCAAGGCAGGCGCAGGCTTCCTGAACGGCGTATGGATGGTAGACAAGACCATCATCTCTAAGCCCGGCGTGCCCGTATCCGGCAAGAATGGAGCAAAGGTCACTCTTAATGCAAACGGTACCGTAACAGTTACCAATGTAGCAGGTAAGGGTAATGTGAAGCTTACATACATGCTGAACGGCAAGAAGTACGTTACCGCACTTAAGGTTCAGAAGAAGGCCAGCGGTTTAGAGGGTGCTTACCAGACAGCCGGACTGCTGAAGTAAGACGTAAAAGCGCTGTGAACTGACGGGATGATTAAATCGTTCCGAAGGTTCTGAAGCAAGTCAATTAACTAATAAAGAACCCCGTCTCTGATGCAATGTCAGGGACGGGGCTCTTTTCATTTTAGATAGGTATTGTTATTAGACCCTTAATAATATTTATGCTCAAGAGCATATTCCTTAAAACAGGGAAGCGTGAAAGACAGATATAGTTTTAAAAATGTTTTATAGTTGTTTATAGTTTCTGTCAAGACTTGATCACAACATGCCTGATCATTCGTTCCACATCCGGAGTGGCGTTCTCATAGTCCAGCCTTATCATCGGATGATTGTTTGCGTACACTCTGAATACCTCGTCGGCAAAGCCCTGACCGATCTCCGACACACCATCAAAATCCAAAATGACATGTTCAAAATTATCCAGGCCAAAGCACAGTCTTTTTGCCTGGGAACGAGATACCGGATATCCCGTATCACTTACAAAACTGATGGGTATCCTGGTCGTGGTAAATCCGTGTTCGATATCACTGTATGTATCGAAAACATCCTTGATCCGTCTTTGAGTATTATTGGCAAGGATCATAGATACAGTTGTACCTTTTGTGTTAAAGGTTTCAGGGGCCTGCCTTACATTCTCAGCTGTATTATCCTGGCGAAAGATCAGGCCATCCGAAACTATATGGAAATGGTCGACGGCTTTAGAACTGAAAAATATACCCTCACCGGAATGATTTGCCCTGTCAGTCGTGAGTTTACCTTTAAATAAACTGAGCACTGCATCCTTTAACTTTGGATATTCAAAATAATCCGCTATCTTTTTAAATATACCAACACCGTCATCACATATCACCACCTTTGTATAGATGCTGTTCTGAACCACCCTCACCTCTATGTTCTCTGCATTCGAGTGATCAATAGCGTTATTCATCATCTCCATAAAAACATACTGCCATATCCTGACCGCAGCCTCAGGTAAGAATTGAACATACTTTTCCAATGTCTGATCATATATTACGTCTTCAGAAAGCTGACCTGATGATGCTTTGAATGTATAAGTTTCATTGACAATATCTTTAAGCTGATATTTCCCGGCCGCCGTCTTTATTACCTTATCTTCACTTATCAGATCACTGAGATACTTATATATAGTAGTCTGAGAAACATCAAAAACTTCTGAGGTATGAGAAATAAAGCCGTCATCTCCCCAGTATATTTTTTCCATCATATAATTCTTTATTCTGTCTCTTTGCTCTGATTTTAATGACATTAGCCAATACCTCCTTTCCGAAACATTATAATACTTATAAATCAGTTTTTCAATATATTGAGACTATTCATTCAACTTAATACGCCGATGAGCTCAACTTAAATTCAACTTAAACAAAAAAGGCTATGTCTTTCGACACAGCCAACATATCAGCCAACATATCAGCATCTTTACTTATTCCGGAACATAAGCCGATTCAACGTAAATATCGGTTCAAATTATGTAAAAACACGTCTTTTATGAAAGAATCCGGTTCCATCGCCAATTTTTCATATAAACTTTCCCTGTCTATTGTAATTGACGCACTTTCCTTAAGGTATCTGTAATTCTGACTAAAACTGCCGCTGAATGATTTGGAAAAGGCCAGCTTGATCATCTCGGAAATATCCGTCATTCCTTGTATCCTCTTATTTCCCACCAGTAGGGATTTTCCGTTATCAAATATAGGGGCAGCTTTAAAGACGTTTCCATCAAAAATCAGATTGAGATTATTAAAATGTCTGTCTTCATTCAGACAGAGCATATCCACATAAAAAGTGTCCGCCAAATATGTTCTGACATCCAACGAAGTCTGCATATATAAAAAATCGAGTACGTACTCAATGGCGTCATCATAATCCATTTTGGATAATATTTGAGCTATATCTCCTCCGTGAGTATTCTGATACAGTCTGTAAAATGAAACCAGCGTTTCATTGGCTTTTAAAAAATCTTTGCTCGCGCATCCTTCATGTCCGTTTATGATGATCCGGTCATAATGCACGTAAGCATCTTGCGAAAGATCTGAACAATCCAGCATGAGCGAAACCAGATGTTCTGCTTCGCCTTCTCCGCCGTAAAAATCTTCCTTATACCAGTATCCGTCCTTATAATATTTTATCTGTGAGCCATCACTGGTCCCATTCTCTGCAACCAGATATTCTTCGCCCAGTACTATTTCAGGTAGATTTTTCTGCTGCATTTACTTTCACCGTTTCCCAGACCAGATCCTCGCCGTCAAACAAAAACCATATTTTATCCTGGCACATAAGGCCGTGCGTCTTTTTCACAATCTTATAAACGTCATATTCATCCAGACCTATGAGGGCGAGCAGCTTCTTCAGATCAGGTCTCTTTTCGTCCCAGCATCTGGATCTGAAAATCTCTCCAAGCTGATACAAAGGCATCTCGTCTGCATAAAAGATCTGCTTGGCAGGATGTGTCGTAAAACGCTTAATATAGGCTCTGTTCTCATCGGTATGAACTTCGGCAGTTTTTTCATTTTCATAATAAACACAAAAATCCATAAAACAAGTATAATTCAAGGCCACTGAAATCGCAATAAAAAGTCTGCCTTGGGTAGCATTTTCGAGTGAAGCGAAGCTTCAGAGTCCGATTTTGACTGCGCAGAGATGTATGACTGATCATAGATGGGGGAAACAAGAGACTTTATAAGGTATTAGTCGTGAAAAAGGTTTAAAATGAAAAACTGTCCCCTTTATCTTTCACAGTAATACGTATATACTATGGTGTGATGTAAAACGGTTGAAACTGCAATTGTAAGCAAAAAAGCAACTAAAAGATATAAGGAAAGGACAAAAAAATGTTTACCGAATATTACCGTCTGAATAAGTATAAATACATGGCCTTCGCGGCGATCTTTATACTGCTGTTTGTGACCACCTTTAACGCAGAGATCCACCCTGTGAGATCTTCGGATAATATCGACATGGCCATAAATACTACCCTGGCTCAGAATGTGGAGAGCTATGCAGGGGTATTTTCCGTGGCTGTGACGGCGTCGGTGAATCCCATGGCGACTCTGGCGGTGCTTTCGGTCCTTGGTATAGTGGAAAAGGCTGAAATCTATCATTTTGAATGGGGCTGGACCAACGCCCTTTCCGACTTTTTGAATAAGGTGCCCTTTATCCGCACTGCCAAGAATCTGCCCATAGCGAATCCTACCGCCTGCGTGATACTGACCATTATAGCCGTGGCCCTTTACGCAATCAGATCCACGGCTGCTTCCAAGCTGTTTTCCAGAGCCACAGTGGATAACATAGAGGAAATCTCAGGCTATGTCATTACGGTCATGCTCTCATTTTTGCCCCTGGCCACTACCCAGGTGGTTCAGGCTGCCGAGGGGCCACAGATGAATTATGTGTCGGCGGGCACTTACTTTGTCACCCTCGTCATCGCCCTCATGTCCGCCATCTTTAACTGCTTCGTGTACATGTGCATCTACAGGCTCATGGACACCGTGGAGCTTTTGGCCATGGCCTTTCCCGTAAAGGGCATGAATCTGGTGGTACAGATATTAAAGGCCCTGCTCCATCTCGTCCTGTCAGTGCTCATGGTGCTCAGTCCCTTTATCAGTGTGGTCATCAGCCTGATCATGACTATTATCGCCGTCATTTTGTTCCGGCGGCTTACATGCCTTTGCACTTATCTGGACTATGTGTATATCAAGCCCATGTTCAACCGGATCTTCCACGGCAGGGAGGTTTCGCCCTTTGTCCACAGGAAGTTTCCTAAAAAACTGCGGGAGCGCTATCCCGATATGAAGCTGGCTTTTCCCGTTTTTTCCATGAACAGGCTGGATAAAAGAATCAGAAAATATCAGTTCCTGTGGGTGCTGCCCAAAGATGACAGCCTGCTCCTTATAAAGCCCAAATCGTTTTTCAGGTATGAGGAGATCCCCATCAGTGAACTGAATGTGCTGAATAACCCGCTATATCTGCAGAAAACCTTCCGTTTTACCAGGATCCGCACCCAGGATCGTACTGTGGAACTGGTCTTTTCAAACGAATATGCCGACCGGTGGGAAGAGCTCCTTAGCAGTCTTAACCTGGAGGATTACAGCGGCGCACCCGAGGCAGAACCAAAAAAGGGGTCGCTAAAATCGTATTTTAACAGAGTGTTTAAAAAAGAAGCCAAAACGGAGGATATGTGATGTATTTAAAGAAAATTAAACTGGTAGTAGCCGTAAGTATCTCACTTCTGACTACATCTTTGGCTCCCATGGGCGCTTTTGCCGCCGAGGATGAGTTTGTGGATGAAGTGGTTTTTGAGACTGCTGATTCTTATGAAGAGGACAGCGAAGAGGTCTTTAGCTGTGGCCTTGAGGATGAGGAGGATCTGCTTTGTGAGGAAAGCGACCTCGTGGAGGCCTTTGAGGCAGGCGAGGAAGCGGCTGGAGTTTTGGATCTTTCGGATGAGGAAGATGCTGAAGGTAAAGATTTTGTCGTAACGGATTATAATGTGAGCGATAACTGGATCGCATACGGTGATTCAAATAAGGATGATACACAGGTAGATGTATTCTGGGTGTGCAGCTCAGTTTCCATGGCAGGCATCACCAATGTGGAAAATAATGATTACATCAAGAGTCTGTTTAAGACTGAGTACTCAAAGCAGAGAGGCATTTATGCAGACAGCGCGAAGATATATGCGCCTTTTTATCAGCAGATCGGCCTGCAGGTATATAAGTATGGCGGTTATGACAGCGGAATTAAGCTGGCTTACAGCGATGTGAAGGAAGCCTTTGGATACTATCTGGAGCATGAGAATAAGGGCCGTCCCGTTATTTTGGCCGGATATTCACAGGGTGCTGATATGTGCTATCGTCTGATGCAGGATTATTATGCAGGCGATTCCGAGCAGGCTAAGAAGCTCAACGACAACCTGGTGGCAGTATATGCCATAGGCTGGGCGCTGACGGATGATATGGTAAAAAACAATCCTCAGATGAAACCGGCTGAGGGTGAGACGGACACCGGAGTCATCATTTCCTATGAGTGCGAGGATGACAGGCAGCCCACTATGTCCGAGAATTTTGTCATTCCCAATGGAGTTAAGGCTATAGCCATAAATCCTCTTAACTGGAAGAGTGATTCCACAAAGGCCTCAAAGGAACTGAATATATATTCCTGTAATTTCTATAAAAAAGGTGATAAGAAGGCCTACTGGGAGGGCACAAAGTACTGTGGTGCCTACATAGATGATGAACGTGGCTGCTTAAAGGTAACAGATCTTGCCCAGGAGGATGATCTGATCTTCCTGCCTGCACTTGGAAGTGCCAGCCTTCATCTTTATGATTACAGCTTCTTCTACGGTAATCTTAAGAAGAACGTTGCAGATCGTGTGGCTGCTTTCATGAACGGTAAGTCTGAGGAGACTATTTCCGATGGTAATGTGCCTGAGAATAGCGTTTCTGATGATGATACATCTGAAAACAGCCCTTCAAAGAATGAGGCGTTAAAGAGCAGTGTAGATCCTGTAAACGGTAATCCTATTCTTTGCGATGCTGATGCAAAGGCTATGGCAGAGACTTATCTTAAGTTGGCTGTGGCTTCAAATGACAAGTCCGGACAGTCGATGGTGGAGACTAAAGGCAGCATGGAGGATACAGGTTCCATCCTCCAGTATTACAGCAAGGGCAAGATCAAGAAACTGGAGGTGTCTGATAACGGGTTAAAAGCTTGTGATGTCACTGTAAATGCCAAGGTTAAGCTGGTACTGAAAGGTCAGTATGAGGTGTCCGGTAATTCTCTGGCAGCTGAGGGTAAGTTTAATCTCCCCGCAAACGCAAAGATGCCCAAGGCAAAATTTAAGGATGGCGAAACTACCGTTTCTCTCAAGGCTATAAAGGGTGCTTATAAGTATAGGGTATCCTTTGTAGATAAGAGCACCGGAAAGACTGTGACCGTACACGTGGAGAATCTGGCCTTCCATAAGACTATCAAGAAGACCGGCGTATATTCAAGAGCCGTTTCCGGCAACGATATAAGCGGAAACAAGGCCGTGGGCCGCGATACCTTTGTGATCCGTCCTACTCTGCTCAACATCGAAAACGGCGCCGGTATGCTCAATGGTGTATGGATGGTAGACAAGGAGATCATAAACCGTGTGGGCAAAGAGAACGCGGTCAAGTCCAAAAAGAACGGCTCCACCTGCTATATAGATGAAAAGAGCGGCTGCCTCATCGTGACTGCTCCCACACAGAAGGGTAATGCCAAGATCATTTACAATCTGAACGGAAAGAAGTACAGCACCGCTGTTAAGGCCGGCGGCACGGACCCCAAGGCCAGCCTTCTGCCCAACAGAGAGGTTTATGCTAAATATAATCTTCTGTATGTGACGCCTGAGAATTCCGGTAAGTAAATGTGCATGGTATGTTTTATGCACGGATTCCGATAAGTAAATGTGCATGGTATGTTTTATGCCCGGATTCCGGTAAGTAAATGTGCATGGTATGTTTTATGCCCGGATTCCGATAAGTAAATGTGCACGGTATGTTTTATGCACGGATTCCGATAAGTAAATGTGCGTTATATATTTTGACTGAGATTATTGCATTTAATGATGTAGGGGTCACTACCCCTATTTGAATCAGCCGTCTGAATGGCATTGTTACCACTTGAACCTTGAAAATTGCATATTTTGTAGTTTTTTGCTGATATATGGCGCTTTATGTCTGATGTATGAAGCTATCCCT
>JAFRWW010000068.1 GCA_017441585.1 Lachnospiraceae bacterium | reverse complement strand
TATCTTCTGCTTGCAGACCTGGACTGCACTCTTTTCCTTTGCGCGTATGATGGCTGCCTTTTCCTTATCCTCAGGGGTGGCTATGCGTATGATCCGCTTAAGGGGCTGGGTCACTTCTTCATCCTCCAGCGTCCTGGGGGGCAGAACCACCTTGCCCATTTCCATTCCCCTGACAGTCTCCACTATGACGTAGTCTCCTCTTTTTATCTCAAAACCTTCCGGAGAAAAATAATATATTTTTCCCACTGAGCGGAAACTGACTCCTATTATCTCTTTCATGTATTACTCCTTTAATCTATTATTTATAAGATTCTTCACTTCGTTCAGAATGACATGTATGTGGTCACTGTTATCTCTGAACCATCCTTGACATCTCTGAGCCATCCTTGTCATCTCTGAACCATCCTGTCACGGACATCCATAAAGAACAGTCCTGCGGACAGTTCAAAATCTATATTATAAACGCTTCTTTCCCGAAGCAGTTTTATCCCTTCGCAGATTCTCCTTATATCCCTGTATGACAGAGCATCAGCCGCTTTCATCACCCGGTTTTCCTCGGACTTAAATATCAGCAGATTGCTGTCCCTGCAGGATTTATATACCAGCACATCCCTGTACCACATGAGGAAGACGTCCAGTATGTCATTGACGCCGGAAAGGGATTCTTTTGCGGCTTTGAGGGCTCTTAGGATATCACCCATGGGCAGAGTGCTGACGCTGCTGACGAGGTCGATCAGTTCCTTTTGGGATGCAGGATCGTAGGCCGGGTCAAAATCCACTTTCATGCATCTGGAGCGCACAGTGTCTATGAGCTGTTCCATGCTTTCCACCAGCAGGATGATGACCGCATATTCGGGCGGCTCTTCCAGGGTTTTGAGCAGGGCGTTCTGGGCCTGTTCGTTCATCAGTCCTGCGTCTTCCACGATGTAAATCTTTTTGCCTTCTTTGTAGGGCTTTATTTGTATGTCGTTGCCTATCTGTTCCCTGACATCGTTCACGGTGATGATGGTCTTGGTCTTGGCTTTTTGAACCAGTCGCACATCCGTGGATGTGGCCGCTATCTTTTCGGCAAAGGCAACGGCAATCTCTTTCTTCGGGGTGCCTTTGTCACCTACGAAGGCGTAGGCATGATGGATGCGGCCTGTTTCAGCGGCGTGGGCCAGATATTTTTTTACTCGGGTTTGTCCTGTTATATTTTCGAACATTTATACTTATCTCAATCGCTTTCGGCACTTGCGTCTCGACTCCGGCACTGCACGAACGATACTAAGCTCAAGCTGCCTCAAGCGGAAGCGAATCCATCGATATAGTTCTCAAAAAATCCCTCACGTAAGTATGTCCAGAAGCAGGCCGCGGATCTCGCCGATCTTGCTCAGGATCTCGATGTTATCCTTCTCATCGCGCACCAATGCTTCAGCCAGGGCATCCAGGGCATCGTCCACCTTCCTTATAATACCGTAGACGCGATGACGGCCGCGGCGGTCCAGGAAATTTTCTCTGGAAAATTCATGGGACCTGGAGAGCACCTCATTCAAAAAGGTCTTGATCAGGGTGCGATAGCGCTTCATGTCCTTTATGTCCTTTTTCTTGGAGATGCGCTCCCCCTGCTGGATGATATCATTCATCAGGAGCTTAAGCTGTTCCTCCAGCTGGGTATCTTCTATTTTTGACAGCAGCGTAAACTTAAAACTGTCATCTCCCTGAGGCGTTTCCTGCACAGGAGCAGTTTCCGTTATGGGAGTGAGCTGATTGATCTTTATATCCATTTATCGATCTCCTCCCTGCATGCGGCTATACATTCCGTCAGATCATCATTTTCAAAATACCGTTCTATCCCCGCAGCCTTCAGCTTTTCCGGGGAAAAATCCTCGTCATCCGCAAGAAATCTGCGGCACAATTCCCTGTATCTGGGCTTAGCCTGACTCCTTTCCCTTTGCAGGGCTCGATTTAATCTCTCTCCGTCATCAAGATCGATATACAGCGGAATGACCTGACCGGATCCGAAATAGTCTCTAAGTGACACGAAGCCGTTCAAAACTCCGATGGCAAGGTACCGACCATCACCTTTCATCTCTTCGAGCTGTTCATCATCGACGGTAAAATATCTCCACAGTCCGTGGACCGTGTTGTAGCTTCTCTCCTCGATGATCCTGCCTTCTGCCTTAAGTTTTTCAAAGCCGGCTTCATCGGTGAAATGATATTCCCTGCCTTCTTTTTCGCCCGAACGGATAGGTCTGGTGGTGTAGGGCACTATTTTTTTCAACACGCCTTCATAAGCCAGGACCAGTTCTTTGTATATGGTATCCTTTCCGGATGCGCTTTTTCCCATTATGTAAAAGATTATTCCCATATCATTAGGGGGTCTGACCCCATTACAAAACTATTACAAATTCACGAATATATCAGCTGCACTCCGCCGTCGCGAAGACGATCGATAGCCTCGAGTACGTCCTGGTCAAAGACTTCGCCGGGAACGATGAGCGGGATCCCGGGTGGATAAGCCATGACAAAGTCCTGACATACATAATCCTTATCCCACTTTGAAGGCTGCTGCACGCTTTCCATATCCACAGCCTGGGCCATGTTCATGACAGCCCGGGGCTTAGGCCATACTACATCTGTCTTCTCCGTAATATCTCCGGGCTTTTCCGGTTTTTTATCATAGTCTCTGAGGACACTTATCAGCTTATCAAAACCCTCAGCAGTGTCCATGATGCCCGTTATACACAGCACATGATCCACGTCAAACATCTCGGGCTCTATCCCGTTTTTGCGCATTTCTTCGTAGAGGTCCCTGCCATTTTGGGGCACATAGATCGTAATCTTACTGATATCCAGGGCTTTTGCGGCAAAATTGCCGGTGATCTCTTCAGGCGTCAGTATATGGAGATTTGCAAAGTTCTCCTCTTTTACCACTCTGTAAAAGGACTCTATTCTCTCCGCGTATTTTTCAAAAAGCTCTGTCTTATGGTTTTCCAGAATATCCAGACATCTGTCGATCCCTGCCATAAGGATATATGAGGGCGAGGACGACTGGTACATGGACAGATACCTTTTGAGTCTTTTCTCGTCTATGAGTTCGGGATCATAGTGCACCAGCGCGGTCTGGGTAAATGAGGGCAAAGTCTTATGAAGACTTTGTATCACTATGTCAGCGCCAAGCTTTATGGCGCTCTCCATGCCATATTTTTGTGTAAGAGGTCCGTATAATCCCAGGTGTGCTCCATGGGCTTCATCCACTATGAGGGGGATATCTTTTTCATGCACTATGTCGGCTATGGCCTTAATATCCGATATGACTCCTTCATAAGTAGGGGATGTGATGAACACCGCCTCTATATCCGGATCTTCATCCAGTGCCTTCTGTACATCCCAAGGTGCTATGCCTCCGTTAAGGGCGAGGGTCTTATTTATCCGGGGATACAGATATGCCGTATTAAGGGCTCCCAGATATGCTGCGTTATAAGCGCACTTATGAGAATTTCTGGCCATCAGGAGTTTTCCGCCTCTGCGCACGCAAGCCGATATGGCTGCCATTACTCCGCAGGTGCTACCGTTTACAAGGATGCAGGTCTTTTTTGCATCAAAGATCTCGGCGGCCCTTTGCTGCATCTTAAGGATCATGCCTTTGGGGTTATGAAGGTTGTCAAAGCCTTCGATCTCAGTGATGTCGAGACTTCTGATGCGGGCGATGGCGTCATCGTTTTCAAAATCAAGACTGCGACGCTTATGGCCGGGCATGTGCATGGGGTAGACGGCGCTGCCGGAGTATTCGGTTAATCTATCTATGAAATTCGACATAGTTGATCACTCTCCCTGCGGGAACTGCTCCGCAGAATCCTGAAGTACAGGCTGTTCCTGGGCGGGGGCCTCGGGAGCGGGGGTGCTTTCGGCAGCTTCAGTCTGTGCCTGAAGGGCGGCAGGATCCACAAGACCTGCTTCTATCAGCAGCTTTAGCTGCTGCTCTTCGGGGGTAAGCTCTTCTTCCTCGGGAGGTTCTTTACCACCATATACGAGGACTGCTTCTCCTTTTTGGATTATGTCGTAAATGGCGGCAGCCTTTTTGGTCGGCAGGTTCACGCAACCGTGGGATCCGTTTGTAACATAGATCTCGCCGCCGAAGTTGGAACGCCAGCTGGCATCATGGAGTCCCACGTTTCCGTTAAAAGGCATCCAGTAATCCACGTGGGAGGAATAATTATCTCCCGTCAGATAGGTGTCGGTTTCTTTATAGGTTATGGAATAGGTGCCCACGGGGGTGATCCTTCTTTTATTCACGCAGCCGGACACGCAGTCCGAATCCTCCACCAGATGTCCGTTTGAATACACATATACATGCTGGGCGTCAAGATCCACTTCCACATAGGAATCGCCCCAGTCATTTTCTCCATATTGATAGGCCTTTCCAAAATATACGGGTTCTCTTTTTCCGGTGGCTCCCGACAGAACCGCTTCCGTCAGCTGTGTGGTCTCAGTGGCGCGGTCCATCCACCAGCCATAATCACCGCCCTTTACTTCCACCATCTCACCGGTATGACTTTTAAGGTGTCTCGTCTTGCCAAAGGTGTCATAGGTCCTGGCCAGGTCGTTTACAAAGTCTTTGATCTTTGTCTCATCCAGGGTGACCGAGGTGCCTTCTATGGCACACCACTCCTTAACCCTGCTGCCGTTTACCTGCACGATATCATCACCGAATTCATAGGTGATATTTACGCTGCAGTAACGGTTCAGATTATCACACAGTGTATTGAGCGTTTCATCATCACTCTTTTTCTTAGCCGTCTCATAGCACTCGTCCGACAGGGTAACCTCGTCATCCACGACACCCACTGCCGCCTTTATCTCCTGTCTGACCATTGAGTCTATGGGAGCGCTGCCTTCGGTTTCAGGCACTATGTAAAAGCCGTTATCCCCAGATTCCTCCGATATGTGGGCATCCTCAGGCTTTATCACATTTTTCGGGTCAAAAATGGAAAGACCCGATATGATATCATCCAGCTTGCTCTCAGAATAACCCACCACGGTCTCGGTGGTCAGCTGCGTCTCCTTAAACAGGCACACCGGCCATGAAAAAGGATTCTGTGACTTTAAGATATCCTTAAACTGATTACTCATCTGAGGCTGAAGGTCTATACTGGAGGAATCGATGGTCTCTGTTATATCTCCTCTGGCGTGAATCGTCAGCACATAGTCGTCCAAATGGGAGAGGCATTCCTTTTCGATCTGAGCGGCAGTCTTTCCAAAGGCTTCCTTTCCGTTCACATAGGTTTTAAAGGAAAAATGGGTAACAAAATAAGCCGATATTCCCACGTACACTGCCAGCACCACTACCAGTGCTATGATGAGCAGTGTCATGTAATACTCGGTTCTCCTCCTCTTTTTTCTTCTTTTTCTTTGCCTTTGTCTTTGATCCATGGTTTTTGTAGATTATCTATTACATATTAATAAGATCCTTCGCGTTCGCTCAGGATGACAAAGTGTGCTGTTCCTCAGGATGACAAAGTATACTATTCCTCAGAATGACAGGTGAAAAGGATTTATTCCAACAAATAATCATACTTGCCCAGGTTCCAGTTGATGACAGTCTTTATACGGTCCATGGAAAAAAGCTTACCCTCTGTCATCTCGCAGATGATATCGTAATACTGTGCCAGGTTCTCATCTTCTATGCGGTTGCCGCCATACATCACGCTCTCGCGGTATCCGGCAGGCACTTCTCTCTTTAAATGTCCCACACGCCAGGTGTCCTGCCTGATGGCAGGGAGCTTTGACAAAAAGGGATCGCCCAGACAGTAGGTATCATTTAAGTAAAGGTCTGAATTATAATAAACCAAAATTCCGGCTGCATTATCCAGTATGCCGCCGGGCACACCCTGCTCCCTCAGTTCGTCGGGAGCCTGATAATTCCAGGTGTCTTCTATGCACATGCGTCCGTCCTTTATCAGGGAGCGCACATTTGAATAAAGCCCCGTGGTCGGGGAATAATAAGCTCTTTCATCCGAGATAGCCCCGCCGGGAGCGTATCTTCCGTTTACCAGAAATTCTTTTCCGTAAGCGTCGCAAAGTGTACCGGAGAGTATCAGACAGACAACCACCGTAATGACAAAGGCATTTTTACACAGGGATGAAAATCTGAAATTCCTGCCTGCCATGTCATTCATGAGGTGTACGATCCCGGCCACCGCTATGATGTGCATCACGGTAAAATGTCTGCCCATCATAAAATCTCCGCCGATGTAAATGATATATGCTCCGTAGAGCAGTACCCCCAGGGCCGCCATAATACTCTTAATCTCGCGGCTCCAAAACGCCAGTATCACAAAGAGCGCAGGTATCACTATCACCATAGGATCGTTTATCAATGTGTACCAGGTATACCACACACCCTTTTTCATGTATTCCACCAGACTGATGCCGGCTCCCAGCTTCACAAAGGCCGTATTGGGCACCCAGAAACCATAGTAGAAAAATGAAAATAACTCCCAGAGTATAAAAGGGAGCAGACCGATGGGTGTCATAATGCATGCCTGTAAAAAGGTCACATCACGTCTCTTTTTAAGGTATACATACACAATGGGCGGTATCAGGTACAGAACGGCATCCATCCTGGCCGTAGCCAGAAAGGCAAGTATCAGGGCCAGACCCAGCATGGCGGGATATTCGAATTTTTCCTTTGACCAGTACAGCCTGTAAAACAGCATACAAAGAAAAAACAGGAGGCAGTTTTCAAGGCCGGAGGTGGTATAGCTCACAAATGCCGCGCTGCCCGCAAGGGCCGCAAATGAAAAAAGCATCTGTTCCTTTGACTTGCAAAAGCAAAACAGTATAAGTCCGAAGGCTGCCGTGGAAAATATAACATTGACCGCAATGGAGGTAAAAAACATCTCCCTCGTGATCATGTAAGCCAGGGCAATGATCAGCGTATATACCGGTCCGGTGCTGGCGTTTGCGCGCTGGCCCGCATTATACACAAAGCCCTCTCCCTGTGCCAGATGCTTAGCCATGACATACCCATGATAGGAATCGTCACTCTGCCAGGCCAGAAGAGTTATCAAAAGCGCAAAGATCGCGATGAGAACTATCCTCAGTATCTTATCTTTCTTGGGCATCCTCTTCTCCTTGGCCTTCTTTTTTTTCTGTAAGATCTATGAGCTGAATCTTTTTCTTTATCACGGGCTTCCTGAATATCTCATCTTTGGTCAAAAATCTGTTCTCCCAGGCGGTCCTGAAATATTTGAAATTATCAAAGAATCCGTTCTGGGATTCACCCTCGGTCCTGGCTCTCCAGTGTCCGGGGACTTCTATAAACTTAACACCCAGCCTGATGGGCTTAAGAGCCGTCTCCAAAAACAGAGGATGCTTAAGCTCCGTCCAGTTAATACGGCGCATGAGTGCAGTAGGAAACATCCTGTAAGCGTAGGTGATATCTGTCAGATCCACAAAATAGAACATGGCGATAACCCTCTCAAAGATGAGGTTACATACCAGTTTTATCTTATTATAACCCTCGAATCCGCCTCCGTCTCTCCAGCGGCTGGCGGTGATTATCCTCAAGGGGTGTTCCTTACCGTGCCTGATAAAGTCCTTTATCACGCAAGGATCTGTCTCCAGGTCAGAAGACATCAAAACCACATGGGAGCCCTTAGCCAGGATAAAGCCTTCCCTGATAGCACCTCCCACGAAGGGAAGCGTCTGCTTGTGCACATATATACGGTATCTGTCACCGTAATCGGCTATGAGCGAGTCGGCAGTGTCTCTGGACTCCTGTGTGGTTCTGTCACATACAAGAATGATGAACTCTGCTATGTCCGAGGGGTCGTTCTCTCTGATTATGGTCTCGACGGTCTCCCTTAATGAATAGGTCTCATCCATGACGGGCAGCAGGATCGTCACATTCTTAAACTCTTTAGTTTTCATCTATATACCTCAATCTTCGGCATGAGGAGGGGCCCACGAAGTGGGAGGAGTCCTGATGCCATTTATCTTCGGCATGAGGAGGGGCCCACGAAGTGGGAAGAGTCCTGATGCCTTTTAATATTATATATCTATATGCGTAAAAAACCCCGGCGGCACACTTAAGCCGCCGGGGCAGCTTTACTTATCCTGTCAGCTCTTTGTAGGAATGTAAGGGATGATACTCCTTGCAAACTGAGGGATGGGCATGGTCTGGAGAACTATCTTTCCGGGGCCCGTAACTACGGTATTTGTCAGTCCCTCGCCACCGAATGCGATATTCTTAAGACCCTTGACAGTCTCTATATCCATGGTAACCGTAGCGTCCATCATTGCCAGATATCCGTTATCAAGTATCATCTTCTCGCCAGCAGCCAGCTCATACTCTACTGTAGAACCGTCGATCTCAAGGAAAACAATACCGGATCCCGAGAACTTCTGCATGATGAAGCCTTCGCCGCCAAGGAAACCTGCGCCCAGCTTCTTCTGGAAATGTATGCTCATCTCCACGCCTGTGGAAGATGCCAGGAATGCTGACTTCTGTGCGATCACAGGCTTGTCGGGAGTAACCTCCACTGCAACAATGGAACCTGCAAAGCTTGAACCGAAGGCGATCATGGAATTGGGCTTTTTTGCGGTATAAACATTCTGGAATATCGACTCACCGGAAAACATACGTCCGAAAGCCTTGCCTATTCCGCCGCCGGCGTTGGTGGACATCTCCATACCCTCTGTCATCCATACCATGGATCCGCTCTCATTCTTGACCGCTTCACCCTCATCGAGCCATACCTCTACTACGGGTAACGGTTCACCTTTGATTTCATACCTCATAAATAATACCTCCTTCTGTAAAAAAATTATGCTACGCCACCTATTTTACAGCAGCGCATCGTTCTTTGCAATACGGATGTCAGCATCTGCCCATCCAGTCTTCAAATACGTCTTCCAGGGTCTGGCGCATAGTGTACTGTCTCTCATAGCCAAGGGCTGCGATCTTTGAATTATCCCCCAGAAGCAATGGTTCGTCCGCCACTCTGAAGAGCTTGGGATCAGAGATCACCTTTGCATGTGTACCCGAAATATCCACCAGCATATCCAGAATCTCCTGTATCTTGTATGCCTTGTTATTACATATGTTCACACTCTCGCCGGGATTACCTTTATCCAGAAGGAGTCTCATAGCTCTCACGCCGTCGCGTACGTCTATGAAATCACGGGCGCTGGTAAGATTGCCCACATGAATCTCAGGCTCCAGAAGTCCTTTTTTGATAAGAGCCAGCTGTCTGGCAAAATTCTGGATGGCGGTTGCGGGAGGATGTCCCGTCCCCACATGTATGAACATCCTGGGCAGATATATCTTCATGCCAAAATTAAGGCAATACTGTCTGCCGAGCATTTCCACTCCGGCCTTTGACACACCGTAAGGAGTCCAGGGAGTCAGGAGGCGCTCTTCCTTAAGGGGGCAGTCCTCAGGAGTGATATTTCCGTACTCCGCTGAGGAACATGCCAGGAGTACCTTCACGTCCACGCCGTCTTCCTTAAGAGCCTTTGCGCAGTAGAGTACATTAAGGGTTCCCTGATAATTGGTAGCGTGGGTCACATACTCGCTGTTCCAGGAATCGCCGTTAAATGCCTGAGCGGCCATGTGGATCACGACTTCGGGGCGGTGTTCCATAAATATGCGCATCAGGTGGTCTCTTTCGAGGATGTCGCATCTGATGATGGATGAATCCTGGATCGCTGCCATGCGTGAGCTGGCGCTGTTGCGGGCGATGCCGATGACATCGGCGCCGTCCTGTTTGTAGCTGTTCATAAAGTGGGAGCCGACCATGCCGGTTCCGCCGGTAACCAAAACTTTCATTGTAAGATTAAATCTCCTTGGTTCGCTCCTCGATTTTGTATTGCATTCGGACACTGCTCAGACTTACTAAACTCAAACTTCGCCTCATAACAAGTCCTCGCCCCGTTGCCGAAATCGGGACCGGGTTTATTTTTATTTATACGTTGTGACCGATTTCTCCCTTGCGAGGACTAATCGGCTCGTTTTCTTTAAGTAAGTCTGGCTTTAGGTGTCCTGCTGCAACACAAAACTCTCGTCGCTATATACAGAATTTTCACCCACCTGATCTCACTTAATATATCAACCAATCAACCATAATCTGATTACGCCAGACGTACGGTCTCGCGGGCGATGGCAAGCTCCTCGTTGGTGGGAACCAGCATGAGGGTCACCTTGGATCCGTCCTTTGAGATGACGGTTTCTTCGCCGCGGACGTCGTTCTTTGCATCATCGATCTCAGTGCCGAGGTATCCGAGGTAGGAGGCGATCTTTGCTCTCATGGCCTTATCATTTTCGCCCACGCCTGCGGTGAAGGCGATGACATCCACGCCGTTCATGCCTGCGGTGTATGAGCCGATATACTTTGCCACTCTGTAGGCATATGCCTCAAGGGCGGTGGCTGCTACTTCGTTTCCGGAATCAGCGGCTGCTCCCACATCCCTGAAATCGGATGAGATGCCGCCGGAGAGGCCGAGGACACCTGATTTTTTATTGAGTACGTTTACCACGCCTGCCGCATCCAGACCTTCTTTTTCAGCGATGAAGCTGACGATGGCGGGATCGAGATCGCCGGATCTGGTTCCCATGATGAGTCCCTCCAGAGGAGTGAGGCCCATGGATGTATCCACGCACTTTCCGTGATCTACTGCGGATATGGATGCGCCGTTACCCAGGTGGCATACGATGATCTTGAGATCATCACGGTTCCTGCCCAGGATCTCGGCTGCTCTTTTGCTCACATAATCGTGGCTGGTGCCGTGAAAGCCGTAGCGGCGAACCTTATACTTCTCATAATACTCATAGGGCAGTCCGTAGAGATATGCCTTCTTGGGCATGGTCTGATGGAATGCGGTATCAAATACGGCAACCATGGGCACGCCGGGCATCAGCTCCTGGCATGAGTGGATACCGATGAGGTTTGCGGGATTGTGAAGGGGTGCCAGATCGTTGCACTCTTCGATAGCCTTGATGACGTCATCATTTATAACCACAGCCTCGGCAAATTTCTCGCCGCCGTGTACCACTCTGTGTCCTACCGCACCGATCTCGGAAAGAGATGAGATCACGCCCACATCGGGATCCGTGAGCTTTTCGATCACCAGCTTCACTGCCTCTGTATGAGTGGGCATGGGGCTTTCGGTAGTAGTCTTCTCGCCGCCTTCGGGAGAGTGTGTGATACAGCTGCCGTCTATTCCTATTCTCTCGCACAAACCCTTTGCCAGTACCTTTTCACTGGCACTGTCTATAAGCTGATACTTAAGGGATGAGCTTCCGCAATTGATTACTAATACATTCATTTCGAATACCTCCTGAAAAAAATAATGACAATTAATTATTATACTCTATTTCCCGTTACTTTAAAACAGAAAACTTATATATGGTCGAGGTTTTATACTCGGCTCCAGCATCCACCACGGGGCGTTCAAAGCCTTCCTGATTTATGCTGTTGGGGAAATACTGGGTCTCCAGGCAGAATGCATCCCTGGGGTGATATACGACTCCGTCCTTTCCCCGCTCTTCCTCCAGCCAGTTTGCGGTATAAAACTGCACGCCAGGCAGATCCGTAAGTACCGTCATCACGCGACCTGATACAGGCTCCGTAACCTGTGCGATCTCCCTTACGGTGTGGTCTGCATCATCTATGCAGTAGTTATGATCATAGCCTTTAGTCAAAATAAGCTGCTCATAGTCGTCATCTATATGCTCGCCTATGCGGGTACTTTTCCTCAGATCCATGGGGGTGCCTTCCACCGGTGTCCACTCTCCCGTGGGGATGGCGCCTTCTTTATCCGCACTGAAGCGGGAGGCGTTTATCCTGATCTCATGATCGTATACGCTGCCTGCGTCGTGTCCCGCCAAATTAAAATAACTGTGATTGGTGCAGTTGGCTATGGTCTTTGTATCGCCGACGCCGTGATATGCGATGAGGAGCTCATCTTCATCTGTCAGTCTGTAGGTAACGGTGATATTAAAGATTCCGGGCATGCCGGTCAGTTTGCCGTCATCCTCCAGAAAAAAGATCACTGAATCAGATCCTTCTTCGGCTTTTCCTTCCCAGTTTCTTCTGTGATAACCATACTCGGGATGGGTATGGAGATTATTTTCGCCGTTGTTCTTTACCAGTTCGTAGTGTATGCCATCGATGTCAAAGCAGGCGCCTGCTATGCGGTTTGCATTTCTGCCCACAGTAGCGCCCAGGCAGTAGTTATTATTCTCATAAGCCGCAGCATCTTTAAGGCCCAGTACCACATCGGCAAAGTTACCGTCTTTATCGGGTGCCATAAGGGATACCAGGGCTGCGCCACGCTCGATGACAGTGGCTGACAGGCCGTTCTTATTCTTTATGGTGAAGCCCTTGACGATGGTACCGTCACTTAATTTCCCATATTCAAATTCTGTTACTGACATCTTCCTCCTCCTTAATATATTTATATAATTGTTATCCCTAAATACTATTCCAATCGCTTTCTACAGTTCAACCCGACCTTCTAGAGCGCGGAGCAGGGTCATCTCGTCGATATTCTCGAGGTCGCCTCCCACAGGAACTCCGCTGGCTATACGGCTGACCTTGATGCCGACAGGTTTTATCAGTTTGCTGATGTACATAGCGGTGGTCTCGCCTTCCAGACTGGAATTGGTGGCGATGATCACTTCTTTTACATCACCTTCCAGACGATGGATCAGTTCCTTTAACTTTATATCCTGAGGACCTATGCCCAACATAGGAGAGATGGCTCCGTGGAGCACATGATAGACTCCGTCATATTTCCCGGTCTTTTCATAAGCCGCCAGATCACGGGGATTCTCCACCACCATGATGGTCTCATGATTCCTGGCTGTGTTTGAACAGATGGGGCACTTCTCTCTATCCGTCAGGGTATAGCACTCACTGCAGTAACGTACCGTACTGCGGGCCTGATTTATGGTATCGGTAAGGCGCTGCACATTTTCCACCGGCTGATTTATGAGGTAAAAGGCCAATCTTTGGGCGCTCTTGATGCCTATGCCCGGCAGAGCGGACAGTTCTTCAATGAGTTTATTTATATATCCGCTGTACAGATCCATATTTTATAATCCCAAACCGCTTAAATTGCCCAGGCTGCCAAGGCCTCCGGCCAGCTTGCCCATAGCCTGAGTATTCGCCTCATCCACCTGGCGCAGTGCCTCGTTGACGGCCGCTACGATCATATCCTCCAGGGTCTCTATATCATCGGGATCCACAGCCTCTTCCTTGAGCTTTACGCTGACTACCTCTCTTTTACCGGTGACAGTCACCTCCACGGCTCCGCCGCCGGATGCTGCGGTGAATTCCTTTTCTTCCAGTTCTTTCTGATTTTCTTCCATCTGACGCTGCATGCGCTGTGCCTGCTTCATCAGATTGTTCATATTTCCGGGCATTCCCATACCCGGAGCGAATCCGCCTCTTTTTGCCATCTATATTTCCTCCACTTCAAAATTTATGTTTGCCAATATATCCGCATATCCGCCATCACTGTAAGTCTGCTCCGGCTTTAACAGTCTCATCTCGAATCTGACCTTACTGCCCAGAGTCTTTTCAAAGACTTCATTCAGGCTATCCTTACTGATATCGCTGCAGGCGATATTGTACGGGATCTCACTGTTAAAAACTATTACCAGCAGATCGTTCTCAGCCGAAACCCTGGCTTTGCGGATCTGGTTGAACAAAAGCATATCCGTTTCCTTGAGCTGTTCCCTGATGACCTTCCAGTTATCCACCACAGCCTGTATCTCGCCGGGAAGGGCCGGCATCAGGACCTGAGGCTTCTCATCAGGCGCAGTCGCAGGTGATCCGGGTGAGACCGGGGCGCCTGATACCAAAGGTGCTCCTGCCGGCACGGTCTTTATCCCGTTCTTTACCTTTTCCTCAAGATTCGATATCCTCTCGCCAAAACTGCTCAGGTCAGGTTCTTCCATGTCAGGAGTACATACCCTGACGATGGCCATTTCAACCAGAACCTGTTTCTGGGGCGTATAATTCATATCCCTGGAAAGCTCGCTGAAAACCCTGATATAGCGCATTACAGTTTCCGGACTTATATTTTGGGCCGCCTCTTTTAATATGGCTATATTATCAGAGGACATGTTTACCGTATTCTCTATGTCATCAGTAACCTGTACCAGCATGAGGTTTCTTAAGTACATGACAAAATCGGAGACAAAATAAGTGAGCTCGCCTCCACGCATCATGGCTTCCTGGAGCAGATTGATGGCACCGGTCACATCGCTGTTCATTATATGTCCCAGCATGGATGCATACACGGCGGTGTCCACGGAGCCCAGAACCTCGAGAGCGTCATCGTAGCTGATCCTCTTTCCGTCATAGAAAGTGACGCACCTATCCAGCAGGGAAAGTGAATCTCTCATGGAGCCCTCACCGCAGGTGGCGATATAACTCAGCGCCCTGTCATCTATCTCTATACCCTCACTGTCCGTGATGTGCCTCATCCGCCCCACCATGGTGGCGATGTCTATACGCCTGAAATCATATCTCTGGCATCTGGACAAAACCGTAATGGGGATCGATTCGATCTCGGTGGTGGCCAGAATGAATATCACGTATGAAGGCGGTTCCTCCAGGGTCTTAAGGAGAGCATTGAAGGCGTTGGGTGAAAACATATGGACCTCGTCCACTATGTAGACAAAATATTTTCCGCTGACGGGCGAATATGCTATCTCGTCTATGATGCGGCGCACATGGTCCACGCCGTTATTGGAAGCGGCGTCCATCTCTATCACGTTCATGGAGGTACCGTTAAGTGCCGCCTTACATGATGCGCACTCATTGCAGGGGCTCCCGTCTTTTGGGTTCTCACAGTTTATGGCCCTTGCAAAAAGCTTGGCTATGGACGTCTTTCCCGTGCCTCTGGTACCGACAAACAGATAGGCGTGGGACAGGCGGTTATTATTGATCTGGTTTTTTAAAACACGGACTATCGCATCCTGTCCCTTAACCTCATCAAAGGTCTGGGGCCTGTATTTTCTGTATAATGTCTGATACGCCATCGTCAATCTCCAAAGCTGATACCTATGAGCTTTGCTTCCTGAATGATGAGCGCATCCTTTTCAAGCATCTTAAGCTTGCCGGCCACATCCTCCAGGGGAACCTTTACGATCTCCCTGTTCCTGTAGCCCACCATGAATCCGTACTCTCCGTTCAGGATCAGCCTGCCGGCCTCGGCTCCGAGTCTTGATGCGAACACTCTGTCATAAGGACAGGGCGAACCGCCTCTCTGGGTATGTCCGGGCACCGTGACTCTCACATCATAACTTAACTTTTTGCTGATCTGGTCAGCCAGCTCATATGATACTGAAGGGAAAGGATTCTTTTCCTGTTTTTTCTTGTATTCTTTCTTTGAAAGGGCTGCGTCTTCCTTTGAGATGGCGCCCTCGGCCACGGCTATGATGGTAAAGCCTGATCCGTTTTTATGACGCTTCTCTATGGCTTCACAGACCTTTTCTATATCATAGGGGATCTCAGGGATCAGTATGATATCGGCGCCGCCCGCCATACCGGCGTTCAGGGTCAGATATCCCACCTTGTGTCCCATTACCTCCACGATAAAGATCCTGCCATGGGATGCGGCAGTGGTATGTATGCAGTCTATGGCGGCGGTGGCCACATCCACCGCGCTCTGGAAACCAAAGGTCATGTCGGTTCCCCACAGATCATTGTCAATGGTCTTGGGCAGAGTCACCACATTAAGGCCCTCTGTACGCAGGAGGTTCGCGGTTTTATGGGTGCCGTTTCCTCCCAGGATCACCAGGCAGTCGAGCTTGAGCTTATAATAATTCTGCTTCATGGCCTCCACTTTATCCACGCCGTTCTCATCAGGATCCTTGATGGTCTTGAACGGAGTGCGGGAACTGCCCAGTATGGTGCCTCCCTTGGTAAGGATGCCGGAAAAATCAGATCCCGTAAGCATCTTGAAATTGCTGTAGATTAGTCCCTTGTACCCCTCCAGGAAACCGTAGATCTCAACATCCGTATCACTGGTGACCAGCGTCTTAACCACGCCTCTCATGGCTGCGTTCAAAGCCTGACAGTCACCGCCGCTTGTCAACATTCCGATTCTCAGCATAACTTACCTCCTTCTCCTTATATGGATCATAATTTATATCCGACTATACCTGATTAATTTTCTCCCTGATTTTCCAGCATCCACTCATATACATCCACGCGGTTAATGGAGTACTCATCGCCGAACCATCCTCGTATGGTCCTCTTTATCTCCGTGTCAGAATAGGATGCGGCAAAGACCTGCACGCTGTCCTCATTCAGGTCCACATTTCCCTCATCATCCACAGTCATGCCGTCAAAGCAGACCACGGCCTCGGCGTCACAGCCCACTCCGTTAGCCTGGGATATATGCACTTCAAAGGCCAGCTCCAGATAATTATAGGGCTTCGATACCACACCCATATACTCATCCTTTAAAGTCTCCACGTATCCTGACAGGAGTCTGGCATTGGACCACTCGAAGGTATAATCGCCGGTACCCTCCCACGCATAGGGCAGGTGGGCGTCGGTGAAAATACGCAGGCCGTACTCATTGGCGTTGGATTCCAGCAGACACTTTTGGGCCAGTTCTATAGCCTTATCTATGCTCGCCTCATCCAGATCGTCCGCGTATTTTACGTAACTTTTATCCCCGGGGATCATGTATTTCATCTCATCCGCCCCATCGGGAATGGCATAGTGAGCCGCCACCATGGCTTCCTTATCATACACTGCCTTAATGGTGACCCAGTCTCCTCTTTCATAAAAATCCTTGGCGGGGGTCACCTCATAGGTAAAGGTGTTGACAGGCTCGGTCTTCGATTCATTGATCACCTCCAGAGTGATCATCGGCGATATCCCGTTAACGCTTATGGTAAGATCTGAAAAGATCGCATCCGAATCTATCTCTATGCCCTCTGCCAGATCCGCCACCGTAAAGGGTATGTCCTCATACTTCATGGACATCTTAAGGAGGTCTGCCAGCTGACGGTCATAATCCACGACTATGGATACCTCATCACCGTTTTTAAGTTCGCTGTCCCGGCTCAGATTCGCACTGACACTTTTCTTAAAGGCATCAAAATCATCTGCTGTAGCCGACTTCTTCAGCGGCCAGATCGACGAGAGATACTCGCTTTTCACCTTATCCACGGTGATCTCAAAAGCCTGACGATCAAACTGGAGCTGTGCCTTTGCCACCCCGTCATATCCCTGATAGTGCACCTTCAGATATGAAGTCATATCCAGATTCATTCCCGAGTAGGTTTTACTGTTTTTTATTATAAGGAATATTATGAGTAAAATAAAGCCCGCAAGCAGGGCCAGTCTCATCCAGAACACCTTTTGGCGGCGTTTCCTGTATTCCTCACGACGTGTTTCATCATCTTTCATTACTGTAGCTGTTTATTCTCCATTTAAGATTCTTCGCTGCGCTCAGAATGACAATCGCTATGAACATCATACTGAACATATTTTTCATTCCGGAAATATCATTCCCATGATGTCAATCCGAAGAATCCCGTTCTTCTCCCTCTTCATCTGCCGGATCAGACTTAAGCTGTTTAAGGTAAAGCTTAGCCCTTATGATCCGAAGGGCGCTCTCATCTATTCTCTCTTTTGATATCTCACCCTTTGAGACGGCATCCAAAAGTGCATTATAGCACTCACCCAGATCCTGGGGCATGAGCACCATATCGGCGCCGGCCTTGATGGCATTCAGGGCACCCTCCACAGGGGTGTACTCTTCCTGAAGGCTCTGTGCATTCATGGGTTCCGTGACGATCACCGAATCATATCCCATATCCAGACGAAGCTTCTGGGTAATGATGATACCCGACATGGATGCGGGGATCTCATCACCCGTAACCTCGGGGACACGTATATTGGATACGGTCAGCATTTTGAGCCCTTCCTTTATAGCCCTGTCAAAGGGTATCAGATCGCTATCCTTTAACTCACCCCAGTCCTTGGATGTGGTAAGTGTCTCCTCATCGGTGACGCAGGCATATCCGGGAAAATGTCCCACCACGCCCAGGCGACCGGATTTATGCAGATCGTCCAGAGCCGAAACCACCTGATCTGCCGTAGTTTCATAGTCGTTTTCCGCGATATCGGCCATGGGACCGAATATCAGATTAACCCCCTCCGGGATTTCTCCGTCTATCTTAAGAGATGCGTCTGCGCCAATAAAAAGCGGAAGCTTCACTGTCTCGTCTGCGTATTTTTGAAGGTTGGATGTCATCTGAGAAAAATGTTCGGCATCCTCCACATTATCCTGAAAGAGGATTATGCCCCCAACAGGCAGTTCCTGATAAGCGATCCTGGTCTTTTCACCGGCTGCCGTAGCCTTATCCACGCCGGTAAGAGACTCGGGAGCGACAAAAAACATCTGGGCGACCTTTTGCTCCAGAGTCATATCCTCCATGAGAGCCTCGGCCTCTTCCCACAAAGGATCATCCGCCCTGCTGTTTGCAGACACGGTATTCTCACTTAGGGAATCGTCCTCATCCTTGTCAAAAATGGAAGCCAGATCATCCTCATTAAGGGCCTCTCTGGATTCATCATCCTTAGCCTCTTCCTGAACCTCCTCTTCGGGTTCGGTTTCGGCCGAGTGCTGTTCCTTGAATTCATCGATCTTGGCCCCGATGGGCGCCTTTAATTTAAGTGTAACAAAAATAATACCTGTGGCAAGGATCGAAACCACAAGTATAAAAACGAGCCAGGCCACAAGCCGTTCCTGTTTATGTCTTTTGTGTCTGTTGTCGCTCATATGTAATAATACCTGATAACCGTACACTATTCAGTCCCGCACCTCAAAATCTTCGATTTTTCGGTGAATTGGATTCATCCAATACATAAATCTGAAAAGCACTCCTTATGTGAGCAAGCTCCCAACGTCATGCTTTTCAAATTTATGTGCTGTCCTGAATAGTGTCGCACCCTGCTTCGAACCGTTCGCCACGCACGTTACCCCTGCAGACAACTCGGTCCAGGCACCCTTGCGGCACCCGGAAGGTCCCGCTTAGTGCTGCTTTGTTCCCAACCTGACACGGTTCACGAGGATCCGTCGCGCAAGACCCGGACTTCAACGTCTCTTACAGGGGGCAGCTACGCAACTCCCGGCCCTCGGCAGGATATCACCCCATCATATAGCGGATTTATGGTACAGGGAGCCGCTAATTCCCCGGCTGCGTACCCACTAGTATACCTTATTTTACAAAGCCTTGTCAAACGCTTAAGCTGCAGAAAAAAACAGGCCCCGTCCATAGGACGGAGCCTGTTTTCATAAGATCCTTCGCTTCGCTCAGGATGACAATAATAAAAACTATGTCATTCTGAGCCGAAGGCGAAGAATCTTTAATATTAATTACTTAAGCAGTCCTGCTGCGGTGTAAGTAGACTCTGCACCGCTGGCCTTCTTCTGAACCTTAATTGCTGTGGTATACTTCTTACCGTTCAGAGTGTAAGTAAGCTTTACGCTGCCCTTGCCTGCAACATTGGTAACAGTAACTGTACCGTTTGCATTAAGAGTAACCTTTGCGCCTTTCTTACCGGAAACAGTCTGGCCGGGCTTGCTGATGACAGTCTTATCAACTGTCCATACACCGTTAAGGAAGCCTGCGCCCTGCTTGATATCGGTAGTCTTACCGGTCATAAGAGTAGGACGAACGATCAGGTTCTGGCTAGGAGAAACCATGAGCTTCTTAAGGCCTTTATCAAATCCAAGATTTACAACTGTGATAGTGATGGTCTCACCCTTTGCATTCTTGAATACTACATCATACTTAGCTGCGCTCTTAGATGCCTTAAGGCTTGCATAACCCTTCTTGTTAACCTTAACGGGCTTAACGCCTGCGTTACCGGAAATTGTACCTACAGTGTTTGCATAGTCAGAAGGAAGGATAACCTTTGTCTTTGCATTAAGAGTTACCTTGCAAGCGCTTACAGAATTAGTAGATACAGATATAGCCTTAACCTTGCCCTTCTTGAAGACATACTTCAGAACACCGGTATCGCCAACTGCTGCCTTGTAGCCTACGGAAGCATCGCCTGCTACCAGCTTAGCATAGTTAGCTGAAACCTCAGCTGCGGTTGCAGGTGTAAGAGCAGGATCTCCGGTACTGGTTACACTGTCCTCGCTGACGGATGTATTATTATCATCATCTTTACCGTCTTCACCACCGGGAGCGGGAGTAGGATCGTCATTGCCACCCTGAGCGCTCTCGGGAATAACCTCGATACGATAGATCTTAGCGCCGTTATTCAGATCATGGTTAGCGGTAGAAAGCCAATACTTCTGAGCCTTGTCCACATTGAACACAGTCTTAACAATTGCTGAACCTGTCTCGGCGCCATCAACGTAATCATAATCTACAAAGAAAGCTTCGCCATCGACAGCGGGAGTCTTGGTCGGATCGCAAAGAACGAGTTCGTACGCCTTGCTGGTACCTGCTGCTGCCCAGTAAACTACTACCTCTGAAGGCTCGCTGGTCTCAAACTCATAGTAAACATCGGTATAAGGACTCATCACACCGGTAGACACATTCTTCCAGTCAACATCGCCGGTGATACGTGCCTTGAGATTGTAGAAGAACTCAAATTTGTCAACAATTGCCTGATCAGCATCAGTCATGTTATCGCCATATACGCCAAGTCCGCTGAGACCTTCGGTATTCTTCTTCACATTTGTAAGTACAGAAGTGGCATTGCCGTTAGCAGCATAGTTTGCTACCAGTGCAAGATTATCATTAAGAAGATATCTTCTGTCAGTGGGGTTAAAGTTTGAAGACTTTGTCCAATCGATTTTGCTCTCATCCAAACCGATGAAATTATTTACATTGTAAACCATCTTCTCGGTGACAGGCTTAACAGCAGTCTCATTGCCTGCAGGAATAGCCTCATAAACGCCCGTAAAGGCAGCGTCGCTCTGGATAGGCATCTCGGCAAGCTGAGCCTGGCTCATAACAAGTGTGCCATCTGACCATCCCTTGAATCTGTAGCCATATCTAACGGTAGCTGTAGGTATATAACCTAAAAGATTACCGCCTTTAGCGATGGTAATAACCTCTTTATCATCACTTTCCTCTTTGGTTGTGGTGTCAGAATGAGTCCATGTAAAGGTTACCTTTACAGAAGCTGATACAACTGCAGTAAAGGTGGTATCAGCTACAACCGGAAGAGCTGCAACCTCTGCGCTTGAGTAAACCTTATCATCAGCGCTGCTCTTCCATCCTGCGAAGACCTGTCCTGCTGCCTCTGCGGGCTGAAGAGCTATTATTCCGTTCTCTGAAACACCTGTACTGATCTTATTGCCGCTTACAACCTCAAAAGTCTGGCTGTTTTCACCGGAAACAAAAGTAACGTTAACCTTCTCCTCACTTATAACAGGGTCATCTCCACCCTTCTCCGTTACATAAAGAACAACGAACGTTCTGGTTTTTCCTTCCGGAGCACGACCTATATAATAATCTTTGTTTTCTGCAGCAGTTAACGTAAAATCAGCCTTTGTTGCCTTAGCGCCACCCTTTACATTAGCAACATTATTAACAAAAATGTCTTTATCATTATCATCCTTAACAGGCGTACGTGTTGTATCATTTACGATTGATACAGCTCCAACCTTCGCATCTTTATTCCAATACCAGGAATAAATGGTAAGATCATAGGTCTTACCCGCTGTAAGATTTATCTTGACTCCGTTAACTCCGGCGGTATCAGTGGAAAAACCGTTTTCAAAAGAAATCGCCTTAGCAAAAGCATTTCCGTTTTCATCCTGGGCATCTTTAACATAAGAGCCAGTGTCTGCATCTGAAGCACTACGACTGGTCGCTGTACCTTCCATCTTGGTGAACATCGCATTCAGATTCTCGACATCATCCAATACGACAGTATCAGCACCTGCAACCTCTTCATCTGCCTCAACATCTTCCTCAGCAGCCTCAACTGCTTCTTCAACGATGGCGGTATCCTCAACCAGATCCTCAGCCTCTGCTGCCATAGCGGGAACAGAGAATGACGTAAGGATCATGGATGCAGCTAATAATTCCGCCAGGATCTTTTTCATCTTAAAATTCTGCATTACTTTTCCTTTCTGCACATGATATGTGCCAAAACTATTGTTACTGCCGTACTGTGTTCGTCCCACAACTGCGAGTCGTCTTGCAGATGTGCACAATACAGGGTGAGCGGAAACCGGTGCTCGTCGTCTGAGCTTTTTCCGACAATCTGTGGGATTATACTACCAATAGAATCCCACTGTCAACATAAATACGATAAAAGCATCATGATTTTCTGCTTTTTGGATAAAAAATGACAAGATTTCATTATAGTGATAAAACAACCTGTCCGGTTTTACCGCATAAAAGAGACCCCGTCCTTAAGACGGGGCCTTCATCACAAAATCATTTATTTATCCTATTCACCTTCGGGCTCTGCTTTTTTCTTTTTTACTGAAGTCTGTTCATTTTTTACTGTATCCTGCGCCAAAGCGCCTGCTGCGGCACTTTGAGCCATGGTTCCTGATTTATCGATCATCTTTGTTCCCATGGCACCCACCAGAAGTGAGAGGGGATCGATGCCGGTGGAATCCTTTATCCCGTCAGTCACCTGCTTTATGGTCTTTGTCATATCACCGGTGAGCTTAGCCGTATTGCCTTCACCGTACATGGTGATGTGGTCTATCTGTGACATGGGAGCTGCCACTGCCTGGGCGATGGCAGGGAGCTGTTCAAAGTAAACCTTAAGAGTATCCAGCTCCATCTGCTGTCTGGCGGCATCGCCATACTGCTTCATAGCCTCTGCCTTCTTTAATATACCGGCAGCCTCCGCTTCGGCCTTCGCCTGGATGGCGGCAGCCTCCGCCTCTCCCTTTGCCTTTATACCGGCGGCCTCATTTTCCATGGCCACCTTATGAGCCTCGGATTCAGCCTTGGTGGCCTCAGCCTTCTGGAGAGCCTCGAACTTCTCGGCCTCAGCCTTCTTTTGCCGCTCATAAAGCTGGGCTTCGGACTGTTTCTGGGTAGTGTAGAGCTGGGCATCCGCACGCTGCTGCGCCGCATATTTATCTGCTTCCGCCTTCTTTTTGATCTCGGCTTCGAGAGCTTTTTCCGTGATCTCCACTTCCCTGGCCTTAAGCTCGATTTCCTTTTCCTGCTTTGCCAGATTAGCGTTTGCGGTGGTGATCTCTATGGATTTACGCTGTTCTTCTTCCTGTATCTTATAGGCCGCATCCGCCTCTGCACGCTTGATATCTGCCTCTCTTTTAAGCTCGGACTTTTTGATCTCCAGCTCATTCTGCTTCTGGGCGATCTCGGTATCAGATGCCACCTTTGCCTCATTGGCCTCACGCTGTGCATTTGCCGTGGCTATTGCCACATCTCTTTCCGCATTTGCCTTTGCTATGGAAGCATCCTTCTGGATCTGACTCATGTTATCCTGACCCAGAGCATTGATCAGGTCGCGCTCGTCCTCTATCTTCTGGATATTGCAGGAGATGATCTGGATACCCAGCCTGTTCATATCCTGCTGAGCCTTTTCCTGGACTTCGTCACCGAATTTCTTACGGTCGGTACAAAGTTCTTTAAGCGTAACAGTACCTATGATCTCTCTCATGTTACCTTGAAGGGAATCCGTCAGGCACTGGATGACTTCCTGTTCCTTCATATTCAGAAAGTTCTGCATGGCGCGCTGTATGCCGTCTTCATCTCTCATGATGGCCACCTTGGCCACCGCGTCGATATCCACGCCGATGAAATCCTGGGTGGGAATATAGCCGTTTGTCTTTATATCAATGGAGATCTGCCGCAAGGACAGCACATCCTTTCTCTCCAGGAAAGGTATCTTTATTCCGGCACGTCCGATGAGGATCTTAGGCTTTCTCTTAAATCCCGAGATGATATACGCCATATCCGGCGGCGCCTTCACATAGCCGCTGGCAAGTATGGCTAAAACCACGATCACCAGAAGTGCTATTATGGCCTTGATTATTATTGGACTCAACAATTTTGTCACCTCCTTATTTAGCATTCGTGTGTTATCTTTAGAGCTTTAACCCTGCCTGTAATCTTACCATTACCTTAAAATCCGGTCAAGTAAAGCCTAATACATAAAAACTTCCCACATAACCACAATTTTTTTAGCTTTTGCCCATTCTTTGCCTGCATTTTATTACATTTTTAAGTACCCCACTCGATTTTTCACGAAAAGTATGATAGAATCTGACGGTTATCGTCAAAATAACAGACCATACGAAATATGAGGTAAATAAATGGACATAGCATTAAAAATAGCACAGGAACTGGATGTGAAAAAAAGTCAGGTGGAGGCGGCGATCGCGCTCATAGACGAGGGCAATACCATTCCCTTTATCGCCAGATACAGGAAGGAAGCCACGGGAGCGCTTAATGATGAGCAGCTGCGTGACCTTTTTGAACGTCTTAACTATTTAAGATCCCTGGAGGATCGCAAACAGGAGATCATAAAACTCATAGACGAGCAGGGAAAGCTGACGGATGAATTACGCGATCAGATCCTGGCGGCCGAGAAGCTGGTGACACTGGAGGATCTGTACCGTCCTTATAAGCAAAAGAAGATGACCAGGGCGGATCTGGCAAAAAAGAGAGGCCTTCAGCCCCTCGCTGACTATATCATGGCCCAGAATGCCACTTCACCCATAGAAGAAGAGGCAGCTAAATATGTCACCGGCAAAATAACCCCCGCATCGGATTCGAAGGAAGATCAGATAAAGGCAAATCAGCAGGAAGTCATAGATGTGGCGGCTGCCATAGCGGGCGCTCAGGATATCATAGCGGAGAGTGTATCGGACTCTGCCGCATTCAGAGGACGGATCAGAGAGATGACCGCAAAGGACGGACTCCTTACATCCAAAGCCAAAGATGATCAGGAAAAGTCCGTATACGAAAATTATTATGACTTCTCAGAGCCTGTGGGCAAAGCCGCAGGACACAGGATACTGGCCATTAACAGAGGTGAAGCGGAAAAGATACTGACGGTTAAGATCGAAGCTCCCCAAGACAACATACTCCTGTATCTGGAAAAACAGCTGCTGACGAGTGATAACCCTTATACCACACCCTTGATCAAAGCTGCCATCTCCGATGCATATCAAAGGCTGATAGAGCCTTCCATCGAAAGGGAGATAAGAGGCGATCTCACAGCAAAGGCCCAGGAAGGCGCCATCGATGTCTTTGGCAAAAATCTGGCCCAGCTTCTGATGCAGCCCCCCGTAGCAGGTCAGACAGTTCTGGGCTGGGATCCCGCCTTCAGGACAGGGTGCAAACTGGCAGTGGTGGATCCCACGGGAAAGGTACTTTTTACCACCGTGATCTATCCCACAGCACCCCATAACAAGATCGAGGAGTCAAAGAAAGTACTTAAACAGATCATTGAAAAATATCACGTTACCTTGATATCCATCGGAAACGGCACTGCATCCAGAGAATCCGAGCAGGTAGTGGCAGAGCTTATAAAGGAACTGCAAAATCCGGCGCTGCACTATGTAATAACCAATGAGGCCGGTGCCAGCGTATATTCCGCCAGCAAGCTAGCCACGGAAGAGTTCCCCGAATTTGATGTGGGACAAAGAAGCGCCGCTTCCATAGCCCGCAGGGTTCAGGATCCTCTGGCAGAACTGGTAAAAATAGAGCCCAAAGCCATAGGCGTCGGCCAGTACCAGCATGATATGGATCAGAAAAAATTGTCCGGAGCTCTTTCAGGCGTGGTGGAAAGCTGCGTGAACAAGGTGGGGGTAGATCTCAATACAGCCTCCGCACCTCTGCTGACTTATATATCCGGAATCTCCTCCGCAGTGGCGAAGAACATAGTGACCTACAGGGAAGAACACGGCTCATTCAAAAACAGGAAAGAACTGCTTAAAGTCGCCAAGCTGGGGCCCAAGGCCTTTGAACAGTGCGCCGGGTTCTGCCGTATCACGGGCGGGGATGAGATCCTGGATTCCACCGGCGTTCATCCCGAATCCTACGATGCAGCCAGAAAACTTATCAGCGAGATGGGCTGCGAAGTAAACGATGAGAAAAAAATCATCAGTTTTGAAAAAGCCATCACGGATAAAGCCGGTTTAGCGACAAAGGTGGGCTGTGGCGAGATGACGCTGACAGATATTTTAGCAGAGCTTAAAAAACCCGGAAGAGATCCCAGAGAGAGCATGAGCGCACCTATTTTGCGCTCCGATGTGCTGCAGATGAGTGACCTTAAACCCGGTATGAAACTTAAAGGCACCGTCCGCAACGTCATAGATTTCGGCGCTTTTGTGGATATAGGCGTACATCAGGACGGACTGGTCCATATCTCACGTATCACCGACCGTTTCATAAAGCATCCCCTTGAAGCCGTATCCGTAGGCGATATCGTGGATGTGACGGTACTGGAAGTGGACGAGGAAAAGGGCAGGATATCCCTGACCATGCTGGATGGCGAGAGAAAGACCGCTCCTACCAAAGGCGGCCATTCCGGGAATAATAAAAATAAATCCGAACATCGTGGAAATGATCGCCATGGATCCGACCGAAATAGCAATGGTGCACACAGAAATAACAGAACGGATACAAAGTATGAGGCAAAGCCAGGAACTCTCGGTTATCTCATGGCGCAGAAAGGGATAAAGTAACATAGCAACCTGTTATACCCATTATACCCACTTGTTGTTTTCTGTTATGGGTATAATGGGTATAACCTTACAAGGCCGTATCACTTAAGCAATCCGTCCTTAAACATATCACTTCTCCCTTGCAAATTTAGTTCTCAAAGCATATAATGAGTCCATCATTTCAAAATGTGACGGCGATTCATGCCTGCCGCCACAAGTATCCATATATTAAACGGAATTACCATAGATTTGGAGTACGCATTCATCTGATTTAAAACTGATTGGAACTCGCTTATCAGATGATTGCACACCCCCAATTAATACGCATTATCATAACAAACATAACTATTATATGCATTGACACAATACGCATCACATTATATTATAAAAGGAGAAACATATGCCTAAACGACCCAGGGAAATGGAGCGGGAAATACTTAATGATGGCTGGATATTCAAAAGTCAGGAAGGCTCACACAGACATTACGTTCATCCGACAAAACCAGGAAAAGTAACAATTCCGTTCCATGCAAAAGAATTAAGTAAGATTGTCGAAAAGTCCATCCGAAAACAGGCAGGATTGGATCAATGAATGATGGAAATACAGGAGGATAATGCTATGTTATCAATATATCCGGCATGTTTTTTTAAAGAGAAAAAAGGCTATTCCGTGGTTTTTCCGGACTTGAACTGGCTTGCCACATACGGGAAGACTGAAAGTGAGGCCATGAAAATGGCAATTGAGTGTTTGGCGGGATATTTATTTATGCAGAAAATGGACGGAGATCCGGTCCCAAAGGCGTCTTCAATAAAGGATATTTCATTAGACAAGGTTGCAGCCCAATTGGAGGCTGACCGGACAGATGGCTTTGTAAATCTGGTTTCCGTTGATGTAGAGGAATATGCCAAAGAACATTTTGAAAAATCCGTCAGAAAAACACTGACGATACCGGCATGGCTGGACACCATCGCCAGAGAGAAAAATATCAATTTCTCCCAGACCTTACAAGAAGCATTATTGGCAAAAGTAAAAGGATAAGCCATTGCAAAAACTTGTTTTAACCATGACCCTATGGTAAACTATTCAATAGTTTATTCAGGACAAATCAAAGCGATCATGTACAAAAAATATATTAAAAGAATCCTCGACATACTGATTTCCCTATCAGCCATAATCCTGCTCTGGCCGGTGTATCTGGTGCTCTTTGTTTTAGTCAGGAGCAAGCTGGGATCCCCGGTGCTTTTTAAACAAAAACGCCCCGGATATAAGGGCGAGATCTTTGACATGTACAAATTCCGTTCCATGACGGATGAGCGTGACGAAAAGGGCGAGCTGCTTCCGGATGAAGTACGGCTCACGGATTTCGGAAAGAAGTTAAGGTCCACATCCCTTGACGAACTGCCGGAGCTTTTTAACATACTTAAAGGAGACATGTCACTGGTAGGACCCAGGCCGCTACTGGTGCAGTACCTGCCGCTTTATAATGAAAGGCAGAGCCACCGGCATGATGTAAAGCCGGGACTCACGGGACTGGCCCAGGTAAAGGGACGCAATTCCCTGTCCTGGGAAGAAAAGTTTGAATATGACGTGACCTATACGGAAAATGTAACCTTCACAAATGACCTTAAGATCATTTTTGCCACCATAGGCACGGTATTGAAAAGGGATGGCATCAGCGCCGAAGGACATGCCACCATGGATTATTTTAGAGGGAGCAGCCTCAATGACGAAGTCATTGACTCCAATGCTGCGACCGACTTGCCGCCGACATAATTTATTATGGAGGGGGCGTTTCTTTGAAGGGAGCAGCGATACAAATGGAAACAAAAGAGATTAACATACTGATACTGAGCGCCGGCAGAAGAGTCGAACTCACCAACTGCTTTAAGGCCGCCAGGGACAGGCTGGGGATCACGGGCAAGGTGATCGCCGCGGACTGCTCCGATCTGGCTCCGGCCCTTTATTTTGCCGATGTGCAAAAGATAGTGCCCCCCATAAGACAGAATGAGGAATACATAGCTTCCATAATAGATATCTGCAAAAAGGAGAATGTATCTCTGGTGGTTCCCACCATAGATACGGAGCTGATGCTGCTGGCAGAGAATAAAGCCAGGATCGAATATGAGGGCAAATGCAATGTGCTGATCTCAGACAAAAAGGTCATCGGCATATGCCGCAACAAGATCCACACCCAGCTATTCTTTGAAGAGAACGGATTTTGTGTGCCCCATCTGTACATAGACAAGGAGTTAAAGGAAAAGGATTACGAATTCCCGCTTTTCATAAAGCCTCTGGACGGCTCTTCTTCCATCGATGCCTACAAGGTGGAAAATGAGGACGAGCTTCGGGCATATATGGAGATCATCGACAAGCCCATGGTTCAGGCATTCATGGATGGTGAGGAATTCACCATTGACTGTTTCTGCGATTTCAAGGGAAACATCCTGCACATAGTGCCCAGGATCAGGATCGCCACCAGATCGGGAGAGATCGCCAAGGGACGCATCGTAAGGGACATAGAGATAATCGATGATGTGCGCCGACTCCTTTCGGTTCTGGGGGGCATCGGCCACATCACCGTACAATGCCGCAAGACCAAAAGAGGCGTGGAGTACATAGAGATCAATCCCCGTTTCGGCGGCGGCGCTCCCATGAGCATCATGGCCGGTGCGGATTCCTGTGAGAAGCTCTACCGTCTGCTTATGGGAGAGGAACTTTCATATGACGACAACTATCGGGATGATGTGACCTTCCTGCGTTTTGACGCCTCCATCATGCTGGATGAGAATCTGAAGTTATGCTGAAGTTCCTGTTTTTATTTCAAAAGTTTTCATTCAAAGAATCCACCATCTATCTGGATCTGGTGAGAGAATGCGCCCTGGCAGGACACGAGGTCTACGTGCTGGCGGGCACCAGCGAAGAAGTGGATGACACCGTCATACATGATGTGGACGGCTGTCATGTGGCCTATGTGACGCTGCCGGATCAGTTCGGCTGCGGCAAGATCAAAAAAGGACTGATCCAGCTTCTCATAGAGCCACGATTTTTGCACGTGATCTATCAGCATTTCTGGAAAAAAGAGATAGACCTAATCGTCTGTCCCACTCCTCCCATCACCATGGCCGGAGTCATCGCCAAAGCAAAAAAGCACTATAACTGCACGGCCTATCTGATGCTAAAAGACATCTTCCCGCAAAATGCTGCGGACCTTAAGATGATGTCAGAAAGCTCTATCATCTTTAAATACTTTAAATATATAGAAAAAAAACTGTATTCCACCTGTGAGTTCATCGGCTGCATGTCCGAGGCAAATGTGGAATATATGAAAAAACATAATCCTGCTTTCTCTGACAGGTTAGAGGTATTTCCAAACACAGTCAGCATAAAGGACACAGACACCGATCCGCAGCCGGGAGTGAAATCATCTGCTTCCGTAGAATCATCTGCCTCTGCGGCTTCAAAAGATAAAGTCCGCTTTATCATAGGCGGCAATCTGGGTCAGCCCCAGGCCCTTGACTTCATATTGGACGGGATAAGCGCCCTTGATAAAGAAGGCTTTACGACTGCATATTTTACCATCATCGGCAAGGGCACCATGGCACAGTATGTGGAGGATCGTATCAGGGATGAAAAACTGTCGAATGCAGTCTATATGTCGCATTTAGGCCGGGATGAATATGAAAAAATGCTGGATGAGCAGGATGTGGGCATCCTCTCTCTTTGCAGTGAGTTTACCATTCCGAATTTCCCCAGCCGGCTTTTATCCTATATGCAAAAGTCAAAGCCGATCCTGGCAGTCACGGACAAAGTCACCGACATCGGCAAGGTCATCACCAAAGATGCCCGCTGCGGTTATTTTACGCCATCTGACGATCTGCCCGGTTTCGTTTATACGGTGAAAAAGATATGCAAAGAAAAAGAGGAACTGCCGGTCCTGGGTCGCAGGGGACGTGAGTTCCTCATTGAAAACTATGATGTAAAGCTGTCGGTGAAGCTGTTGGAGCAGGCTTGCAGCAGATGATCCGTTTTTTCAGACTTCAACTCTTTCAAGATCCTTCGGAACTTCGTTCCTCAGGATGACATGCCGGAAATCTTATTACTAAAACTTCCCACATGATTAAATTAGACCTCTGAATAAAGCATTTCTTCTGTCATTCTGAAGGCTTTAGCCTGAAGAATCTTGAATAAATAGGCTGTATTATCACGCCAAATCTATCAAGATCCTTCGTCGGCAAGCTCCTCAGGATGACATGTGGGAAGTTTTAGTTATTAATCAAAACATGAAACGATCGCACTTATGATCTCATCCTGTTCCTCATCCGTCATCTTAATGTCCGAAGGCAGGCACAATCCCCTGTCGAAAATATCCATTCCCACATCGGTCTTTTCCCCGGCGATATAGGCATTGGTCTGAGCTCTGCCGTCTCCGTTCTTTGTAACGAAGGGATTATTTCTGTATATGGGCTGCATATGCATGGGCTTCCAGATAGGACGTCCCTCAGCATTCATTTCAAACAGAGTTTCCAGAATATGTGTGGGACAGCTCTTCCCCGCTTCCTTTGTATACAGTGCCTTATTCTCAGAACGTACCTGAGGGCACATGGCATCCTTATCTATGAGCATGCAAGAGAGCCAGAAATTGGGCTCACTCTTTTCATCTTCATAGGGATTCATGATGACGGGCAGATCCTTAAAGCCCTCTTTATATCTTAAATATATCTCTTTTTTTCTCCGTATGTGTTCCGAAAGATAAGGGAACTGTCCTCTCACCACACCGGCGATCACATTTGACATGCGGTAATTATAGCCCAGTTCCTCATGCTGATACCAGGGAGCATTTTCCCTGGACTGTGTGGACCATTTCCTCACTCTGTCGGCAGCCGCCTTATCATCGGTCAGGAGCATACCTCCCGCAGAACCGGTGATTATCTTGTTTCCGTTAAAGCTGATTATAGAATACTTACCGAAGGTTCCGGTCTGTTTCCCTTTGTAGGTCGCACCCAGGGACTCTGCGGCATCTTCCACAAGAACAGCCCCGTGCCTTTCACAGATTTCGGTGATCTCATCGATCTTTGCCGGGGTTCCGTAAAGATGAGCCAGAACCACCACCTTTACCTCAGGATGCAGTTCAAATGCTTTTTCAAGGGCTGCGGGATCCATGTTCCAGGTGTCATATTCCGTGTCGATAAATACGGGAACTCCGCCTTCGTAAACCACCGGATTTACCGTAGCATCAAAAGTCATGTCGGTACAGAAAACCTTATCTCCGGGTTTTACGCCTGCCAGTTTTACAGCCAGATGAATGGCTGCGGTGCCGCAGGACAAGGCCACGGCGTGTTTACTGCCTGTGAGTTCGCAGGCTGCTTCTTCCGCCTTATTAAGGTTCTCCCCCACGGTGCTCATCCAGTTAGTGTCGTATGCTTCCTTTATATATTTCATTTCGTCGCCGTGCATGGTAGGCGATGCGAGCCAGACTTTCTTCTCGAATTTTTTCATAGCGTATTGCTCCATGTTGTATTATATTACTCCGTAACATGATCGGTACGAAGACGTTCCTCGGGAGTCATGTATGTAGGCACCAGTTTCTTGATCCATGCCTGCACATCAGCTTTCTCCATCCTGGACTCTTCCTTGAGCTCACTTAAATTCTCATAGAATTCCTTCTCATCGAATTCTATAGGCTTTCCGATGTGGATCAGCTTATTAGGCGTCTCCTTCATCCCCTCTTCCTTAAGGAGCAGCTCCTCATAGAGCTTTTCTCCGGGACGAAGGCCGGTGAAACGGATCTCTATATCTTCTCCCGGCACGTATCCGGACAGTCTTATCAGGTTTTTGGCCAGATCCAGTATTTTAACCGGCTCGCCCATATCCAGTACAAAGATCTCGCCGCCCTTTGCCAGGGCGCCAGCCTGGAGCACCAGGGAGACCGCCTCGGGAATGGTCATGAAATATCTGATGATATCGGGATGAGTCACCGTCACGGGACCGCCCGCTGCTATCTGCTTTCTGAAAAGAGGGATCACGGAACCGTTAGAGCCCAACACATTTCCAAATCTCACAGCCACAAACTCCGTCTTACCCTTGGCATTATATGACTGGACGATCATCTCGCATATGCGCTTGGTGGCTCCCATGATATTTGTCGGATTCACCGCCTTGTCGGTGGATATGAGGACAAATTTCTTAACTCCTGCGTCCACTGCGGCCTGGGCTGTCTTCCATGTGCCCATCACATTATTTTTTATAGCCTCATTGGGGGAATCCTCCATCAAAGGCACATGCTTATGGGCTGCGGCGTGATAGACGATATCGGGCCTGTAAGTTTTAAATATATCCTCCATCCTCAGTGTATTGCGCACCGAAGCAATAAGTACCTTAAGATTCAACTCGGGATGATTAAGCTTTAACTCCTGCTGTATGTCATAGGCGCTGTTTTCATAAATATCCACTATGATCAGCTGCTTGGGTTCCTTTGTGGCTATCTGCCTGCAAAGCTCCGAGCCGATGGAACCGCCGCCGCCGGTGACCAGCACTACTTTATTCTTCACATAATTCATGATGGAATCCAGATCCACCTGTATGGGATCACGGCCCAAAAGGTCCACCACATCTACCTTACGAAGCTGGGACACATTCACTTCGCCGTTTACCAGCTGGTATATGCCGGGGAGAGTCTTCAGTTCACACTTCGTCTCCTTACATATCTCCAGGATCTCCTTCTGCTCTTTTTTGGGCATGGAGGGCAGGGCGATTATTATCTCATCGATATCATAGGCTGCGGCGTACTCCAGGATATCCTCCCTGGTACCCACTACCTTTACACCATGAATATAATTACCCACCTTAGACCTGTCATCGTCGATGACACACATTACATTCTTTTTGATATAACGGCTGGAATTCATCTCACGTATGAGGGAATTACCGGCTTCACCTGCGCCTATCACCATGACATGACGGTTTACGGCCTTGGCCGTGCGCTTTTCCACCCAGGTACGGAATATCCTGTAAGTGAAACGGCTGAATACCGTGAGCATGGTAAGGCAGATGCCGTAAAGGAAATAATAGCTTCTGGGCATACGGTAATTGATAAGCAGCATGCCCACAGCCTGAAGCACTGCCGACACAAAGCAGGCTTCGATGAGGCTCACCATCTCGGTTATGCCCGCATAAACCCACAAACTCTGATAAAGGTGAAAAGCATAGAACACCGCTATGGTAGCCACAAGATTGATAGGCAGATAATGCCATATCATCTCCACCCACAGCGGATTTGAGATCTGCGAATAGCTGAAGTCAAAGCGCATCAGAAGTGCTATGGCACAGGATGCGACTATTGCCAGTATATCATACAAAATCAGCCCTGTGCGCCTTGCAAACAGGGCCTTGTTTTGGATCAATGATTTCATAAATAGTTATTATATGATATCGGGGTCAAAACCCCACTCCTTTATGTAAAATAATTGTACATTGATAATCGCATATTTTGTAGTGTTTTAGCTGATTTCAAGCATCATTTCTGGTAAAATATATGTGTATCGGAAAGGAGCTGTATC
>JAFRWW010000067.1 GCA_017441585.1 Lachnospiraceae bacterium | reverse complement strand
TAACACTATATATGCAAGGGCAAAATAAAACTTTTGTCAAGTTTTTTTAAACAACAAAAAAGCCAGCAATCATGCTGACTTGAAACGGTTTCTATATGATCAAAGTCCTAAAGAATTATAGTGCTAAACCCGAAAGACGGGAACATAACCCAGTCCCATCAGCAGGCCGCATATCGGAAGGCAGGTCTGTTTTTATATAAATTCGGGTTCATATATGTTAAAATATATAATCTGAATAAGGAGACTGAGAGGGGAGGTTATTAAAGATGAAATTTGTTCATTTATCAGATCTGCATTTGGGAAAGCGTGTAAATGAATTTTCCATGATCGAGGATCAGCGATATATTCTCAAGGAGATACTTACTATCATCAATGATGTCAGGCCTGATGGCGTACTGATAGCCGGTGATGTATATGACAGGACGGTTCCCAGCGAGGAGGCTATGAAGATATGGGATGAGTTTTTGATCAGTCTGGCAGAAAAGAAATTACCTGTCTTTGCCATCAGCGGCAATCATGATTCTGCGATCAGATTCTCTGATCATGGTACGCTGGTGGAGACTACGGGAATCCATCTGTCCCCGGAGTATGACGGAAAGGTCAGGCATTATACGATGGAGGATGAAAACGGCTTTGTAAATATATATCTGTTGCCGTTTATAAAACCTGCCATTGTCCGCGGACTGTTTCCGGATGATGAGATAAAGGATTATACGGATGCCTGTCGTGTGGCTGTACAGCATATGAATATAGACACAGGGGAACGAAATATCCTCGTGGCCCATCAGATGATAATCGGCTCGATGCGCTGTGAATCCGAGGAAGTATCTGTAGGCGGACTGGACGGCGTGGATGTCTGTGTGTTTGATGATTTTGACTATGTGGCATTAGGTCATTTACATGGAAAGCAGCAGGTCGGACGTGAAACAGTCAGGTACTGCGGTACTCCGCTTAAGTATTCATTCTCGGAGAAAGATCACAAAAAGTCGGTTACAATAGTGGAGCTGGGGTCTAAAGGTGAAGTGAGGATCGATGAAGCGGCACTTGTGCCGATGCATGACCTGCGGGAAATAAGGGGCACCTATGCTGAACTTATGTTAAAGAAGAATTATGAAGGCACGGATACGGATGACTATATCCATGCGGTGCTGACTGATGAAAATGATGTCATAGATGCGATCGCAAAACTCAGGGTGGTGTATCCCAATCTTATGAAACTGAGTTATGACAATAAGAGAACACGAAGTCATCAGACAGTTACGGACGCGGAGGATATTGAAAAGAAATCGCCGCTTGAGTTGTTTGAGGAATTCTATGAAAAGCAAAATAACCAGAGCATGACTGAGGAACAAAAAAAGTTGTCGCAGGAATTGATCGAGTCTGTTTGGGGGATGTAGGAATGAGACCATTAAATCTTAAATTATCAGCTTTCGGACCCTATGCCGGAAGGATAGATATACCTATGGACGAGCTTGGCAGTCAGGGACTTTATCTTATTACCGGAGATACGGGTGCGGGAAAAACCACGATCTTTGATGCAATCTGTTTTGCTCTTTACGGTGAAGCAAGCGGTCCTAACAGAGATGCGTCCATGTTCAGGTCCAAGTATGCCGAGCCTGATATGCCGACAGAGGTGGAACTTACTTTTTTACATGGTGGAAAAGAGTACAAGGTCAGGAGAAATCCGGAATATTATCGTCCTAAAAAAAGCGGAGACGGATTTACGAAACAGCCGGCCGACGCCCAGTTGAACATGCCGGATGGACGCATATATTCGAAGGTTAAGGATGTGACGGCAAAAGTCGAAGAACTTATGGGGATCAATAAGGATCAGTTTTCTCAGATCGCGATGCTGGCTCAGGGTGACTTTCTTAAGATATTGTTGGCAGATACGAAGCAGCGACAGGAAATATTCAGAGAACTGTTTCAAACACAGCTGTACCAGACTCTTCAATACAGACTGGAGGATAAACGTAAAGATCTGTATGGCCGGGTGGAGGACGGAAAGAAGAGTGTAAAGAAGGATATCCTTGACATAAAGGTTGATAAAGATGATGTGCTTTCCATTGAGGTTGAAAAGGCACAGAGTGGATCCATGACCACGGAGGATGTTCTGGGATTACTTAAAAAACTGACGGAACAGGATGCTGTTCTGAGGGAAAAACTTAATGATGAATTACAGAAGATCGGCGATGAACTGGAGGTTGTGAATAAGAAGATCGGCGCGGCCACGGAAGTGGAAAAAGCCAGGAAGGCAAAGGCTGATGCCGAGGAAATGCTTAAAACGGAAATGCCTAAGCTTGAGCAGCGGACAATTGAACGTGATAAGGCAAAGACAGCTTTAGTGGAAAAAGATAAGTATAATAAGGAGGCTGCCACTATTGAGGGGGAACTTCCCGATTATGATAAAGTAGGGCTTTTACAAAAGGAACTGGAAGAACTGCAAAAGAACAGCGGCAGGCAGGCAACAGAACTTATGACCCGGAAGTCGGAAAGAGAAGAAAAGGAGAAGGAACTTACTGCGTTAAAACAAGAGCAATCCTCTTATAAAGATACCAGTGCAGAAATCGAAAAAATAAAGGCCAAACTGGAAAAGACAGCAGAAGAGGCTTCGGCGATAGATGACTTATCTTTATCACTTCAGGATTATTTTAAGGAAAAAGAGAATTATCAGAAAGCACAGGAGGAATATAAGAAAAAAGATGAGGTGTTCCAAAGTGCAAATGCTTTATATGAATCCATGGAGCAGGCATTTCGTGACGGACAGGCGGGAATCCTTGCCGAAAAGCTTAAGGATGGAGAAAGATGTCCGGTATGCGGTTCGACCACACATCCTTATCCTGCGAAGCTATCGGATGAGGTGCCGTCAGAAAAGGAACTGGAGGCGTCAAAAAAGGAAAGTGATAAAGCCCGTAAACTGCGTGATAAAGCTGCGGAGGATGCCAGCGGATTAAAGAAGTCACTTGAAACAATGGAAAGAGAACTTAAGAAAAAAAGCAGCAAGGTAGTACAGACGGATGAGTTGGACGTGGCATGGGATAAGCTTGGTGAGATCAGGGAGGCCTGTGAAAAGAACAGAGAAAGTGAAAACGAGAAGCTGAAGGCAGAACAGTCAAAGGTAAAGAGAAAAGAAGAATTGGATAAGAGGATACCTGAACTTGAGGCGGGAGTTGATAAACTGCGGAGCGATATTGAAAAACTGACATCTGATCTTGCAGGCGAAGCGGCAAAGGAAAAGGAAAGGTCGGAACATATTAATGAAATCAGAAAGGGTTTAAGATTTAAAGACAAAGCCGAAGCGGACGGCGCTCGCAGAAAGCTTTTAAAACAGGCCGGGGACCTGCAGGAGGCATGCGATAAGGCTGAAAAAGCTCTTTTTGAACAGAATGAGACAGTTGTCCGGTTGAAAACTGCCATAGATGAAAATGAAAAGGCTATAAATGCAGCGACAGTTATGGATATGGAGGCAGAGCTTGAGAGGCAGAAGCAGTTAAAGGAAAAGCAGAGGGTGTGTATTGACAGGGCTAAGACTGTGGACGGTCGTTTTCAAAATAATGAAAGAGTATTAAAAAATATCAGCTCACAGTCTGCCGACATAGCTGAACTGGAAAAGAAACTTCAATGGGTAAAGGCACTGGCTGATACTGCCAATGGTAAGCTGACGGGGAAAGATAAGGTGATGCTGGAGACGTATATTCAGACCACGTATTTTGACAGAATAATCAACAGGGCAAATCTTCGTCTTGTCACCATGTCCGGCGGTCAATATGAACTTATCCGCATGCAGGAGGCAGCAAATGCAAAGAGTCAGAGCGGGCTGGATCTGGGAGTTACGGATCATTATAACGGAACTCAAAGGAGCGTAAAGACTCTCTCCGGCGGAGAGTCATTTATGGCATCCCTGTCTCTTGCCCTGGGATTGTCCGACGAGGTTCAGTCATCCGCAGGGGGGATTCAGATCGATACCATGTTTGTGGATGAAGGTTTTGGCTCTCTGGATTCGGAAGCACTTGATATGGCATACAAGGCACTTGCAGGTCTGACTGAGGGAAACCGGCTCGTCGGTATCATTTCGCATGTGGCTGATCTTAAGGGGAGAATTGACAAGCAGGTGATCGTAACGAAGGAAAAGAGCGGTGGCAGTCATATCAGGATGGTGGTATGATCCGGAATATGTTTGAAAGGAATTAAGCGATGTCATTTCAGATCATAAGAAACGATATAACCAAGGTCAAGGCGGATGCCATAGTCAATTCCGCCAATCCCAAGCCGGTCTATGCCACGGGAACGGATGGGGCGATCTATGCCGCGGCAGGTTTGGCGTGTCACGCAGCAGAGCAGTCACCTATGAGTGCGATGGTGTAGGCACAGCACTTAATTTTGATGTGATGTCAAAGCTGGTGAGCTGTGCCAGAAAGGCCGGATCAGCCAAATGTATGTCGGATGTTCTGGACTGCGACAGTCCCCTGGAATTCATCAGAGAGGATTACAGCAACAGACATAAGTGATATGAAGCGATCCCGGGCTGATCAGGATTGATATGACATTTTTTGATGAAGGGAGTTTTAAATGGTAAGAGAAGCAAAATATGATGATCTGTATGGGCTGCTGGAGGTTTATCTTTATTTACATGAGAAGAGCATTCCGGAGCCCAGCGATCACCTTTCAAATATCTGGAAGCAGATAATGGAGGATCCCAATCATCACCTGATAGTGAATGAAGTGGACGGCGTCATAGTGTCTACCTGTGACTGCGTGATCATCCCAAATCTCACCAGGGGGCTGCGGCCTCACGCTTTCGTGGAGAATGTGGTGACGCATAAGGATCATAGGGGTAAAGGGTATGCCGGAGAGTGCCTTGAAATGGCCAAAAAGATCGCAATGGACGAAAACTGTTATAAAATCCTGCTGGCCACAGGCTCAGATGATCCGGCAGTCCACCGCTTTTATGAAAACGCAGGCTATAACAGCAGCGACAAAACCGCATATGTTCAGTGGTTCTGATACTTTGGCGTAAAGTTTTTGTCGGAAAAATGATGTAAAATATTCCACAGTGTGGTAAAATTCTCATATGTCATACATGACAAAAAATGAGAAGGGTATTTGATGAGGCTATGATATATTTTGATCATCTTTCGCTTGATAAGGATATACTTGAGGCCCTGGGGGAACTGACGATAAATTATGTTTTTCAGCCCATATTTCAGGCTGACGGTAAGACGGTGTACGCCCGGGAGGCACTGATGCGCCCTACGGATATGTCGGTCGTAGAACTGATAGAAAAATACACCAGGGAGGATAAACTGCATATCCTTGAAGTGGCTACGCTTTTCGGCGCCATGCAGGAATACTTTTTAAGAGGATATTCGGAACGGGTATCCATTAATTCTTTTCCTTCCGACTGTATGAAACCCGAGGAAGCTGAGGTTTTTCTGGAGTATTACGGTGAAGAGATAAAGGGACGGATGATCATAGAGAATCTGGAATATCCTTATCTTTCCAGGGAGCGATGGATAGAGAAGGACAGATTGGTGAGGGCTATGGGAAACCTTATGTCTTTGGATGATTTCGGCATCGGGATTAATGATCTTAAGATGGTGGAGTTCATGTCACCTCACATCGTAAAGCTCGACAGGGAACTGATCTGCGGTATAGATCACATTACGGAGAAGCAGGATAATGTGATGGCCCTGGTGCTTAAGCTTCATTCGGACGGCATCCTGGTAGTGGCAGAGGGAGTGGAAGAAAAGGCGGAGTTCGACTATCTGGTAGGACTGGACGTGGATCTGTTCCAGGGATATTATCTGGCGCGTCCTGCATAGGGGGGGATTTTAAGTCTTGTTAGATTCCTGCGTCTGGTGGGATATTTAAGCCCGGCCGGGACGGATTTGACCATCAAGCGTTATTCTGTGTGACAGAATTCGGATTTTGAGTATCGGCCGGAGTAATATTAAGAGAGGTATTGATATATTGAAAGATGAGACACTGATAAATAAGATGTTACGACTCATCGTTCATAACAGTTTTCTGATCACGGTGGCGTTTATGTGCTTTGTGCATGCTACGCTGCTGGTTGTCATGCTTTGCACAGGGGTTGTTCCCCTGGTACATTTTAATGTGCTGAGCGTAGTGGTGTATATGTTCTGTATCATACTGTGTACGGTGGGATATCTCCTGCCGGTCTATGTCAGCATATTACTGGAAGTATCCGCTTATGTCATCGTGTCGACTTATTGTATCGGCTGGGAGTGCGGTTCCGTCTGCTTTTTGTGCTCCATCGTGCCCATCATCATCTATTTTGGATCTTTAATTTTCAAAGGCAAAAAAAGATTACTCATTATATTGTTTCTGTTTATAATCTTTGGGGTTTATACTGTTCTGTATCTTAATTTTGAAACGGTGACGCCGCCTTATGTGCTGCCTGCCCCGGCCCGTCAATTCCTTGTAATCTTTTCATCCTTTGTAATGGTCTTTTCCATGATCTTTTACAACGGGATATATATTTTTGCCAGCGAGTATGAGGTGTTCAGCCTGGAGATAAAGAACAGGCAGCTCGCTGTCGATGCAAAGGAGGATCTGCTGACAAATCTTCTGAACCGCCGCGGCTTTCTGCCGGTGATCGAGGAGATGATGAGTGACGGGAAATCCCGCTTTTGTATAGCTTTTTGCGACATTGATAATTTTAAGCGTATAAATGATTCCTATGGACATGATTGCGGTGATGAGGTGTTGTGTCATATCACCAGAGTGTTTAAGCGTGAAATGCAGGGCTGTCATATATGCAGATGGGGAGGAGAAGAGATCATCATACTCATGAAGGATTATGATTTCGCCGTGGCAAAGGAAAAGATGGAATACCTGAGAAAGGTGATAGAGTCCACTCCCACGGTATTCTTTAACCAGCGTATCCCCGCCACCATCACCATCGGCGTGGAGGAATATACCGATAAGTATCATGAGCCGGAGGAGATAATAAGGGTGGCTGATGAGAGGATGTATTATGGCAAGCAGAACGGGAAGAATATCGTGATCAGCGAGGTGGGGTGATACTTAATTGAAGGGTGTCTGTGACAGTTCCGTTTTGTGTTAAGGCTGTAATTTTGAGTGGTTTCGCGGTTTTATATCGGAGGATATGTTTTGTTATTAACCATAACCTATAGAGGGGAAAATACGCAGGATCTGGGATATTTGCTATATAAGAATCCGGCCAGGCCGCAAAGTGTGCAGCTGTCTATGGGCAGAGCATATATTTTTTATCCTGAAGTGAGCGATGAGGAGACTACTGTGGCGCTTCTGGTTTCACTGGATCCGCTGAATCTGGCAAAGGGTAAGACGGGCTCCTTGGAAAAGGGGCTCTTTGCTTATGTAAATGACAGACCTTATGTGGCTTCGTCATTTATGACCAATGCGATAAACCGCGTTTTTGGTACGGCCATGACGGGACGGTGTGATTCAAGACCGGAGCTGGCCGCGTCGGAGCTTGACCTGGAGGCAAAGATATATATGCTGCCGGTGAGAGGAAATAAGAATTTCCTTAACGAGGTGTTTGAGCCACTTGGATATGAGGTGAAATATGAGACCTTCTGCGTGGATGAAGAGTATCCCGGCTGGGGGGAGTGCGACTGCGTAAACCTTATGCTGCACGGGAAAGTGAGAGTGGCTGATCTTTTGAATCAGCTGTATATCCTCATCCCTGTCTTTGATCTGCAAAGGCATTATTTTGTGAATGATACCGATGTGGAAGCGATCGTAAAGCATGGGGAAAACTGGCTGCCTTCACATCCTCTGGCAGAGCGTATAGTCAGGCGGTATTTTAAAATGGCAAGGAGCCTGGGCCGTGAGGCTTCGGAGCGGCTTGGAATAAGCGTAGCCATTGTGGATGACGGAGATGCCTCTCAGGATGGTAACGGTGCTTTTATCCCTCTTGATCAGGCCAGGCTGGAGGCTGTACTGGATGAGATATTAAGATGTGGTGCCAAGACCTGCATAGACCTGGGTTGCGGTGAGGGCAAACTCATAAAGCTGCTCCTGGATTCCGGTAAGCCGGAAACGATCGCAGGTGCGGACGTGGTCACCGGGGAACTCAAAAAGGCGGCGGAGCGTATCGGATACGAAAGACTTCCCGAGAGACAAAAACAAAAGGTGAAACTGTTTCAGGGGTCCTTAATGTATCCGGATGAGCGTTTTAAAGGTTATGATTGCATGAGTGTCATAGAGGTGATGGAACACATCGAGCCCGAGCGTCTGCCCATGCTGGAACAGGTGGTATTTAAATGGGCGGCGCCGAAGATGGTGATATTTACGACACCTGATAGAAGGTATAACGAGAATTACGGCTTATATGACGGGCAGATGCGCCATGATGATCACCGATTTGAATGGGACAGGGAAGAGTTTGAAAAATGGACCGGACATATCTGTGAGAAGTATGGGTATACCGTCACCGTAAAGGGGATAGATGTGAACCATAATGAACCGGGAGACGGTGAACAGGAGAGGGCTTCATTCATTTTTACGACTGATGGATCGTCACCTACGCAGATGGCGGTATTTGTGAAAAAGTGAGATTAAAATTTGATTTTTGATGGAAACATTAAGTGGTCAAAATATGGATATGGATAAAAAAGGTAAATGTGTGATACAGATCCCGGAACTTTCCCTCATCGCCTTGGTGGGAGTGTCGGGCAGCGGTAAGAGCACATTCGCAAAAAAACATTTTAAATCTACGGAAGTTCTGTCTTCGGATCACTGTCGGGCAGTGGTATGCGATGATGAGAACGATCAGTCTGTTTCTAAGGAAGCTTTTGAGCTTTTGTATTTTGCCGCGGCAAAAAGATTGGCTCTGGGCAGGAGGACCGTGATAGATGCCACAAACGTACAGGCGGCCGACCGTAAAAAGGTGATCGAAACGGCAAAGGCATACGATGTGCATGCGGTGGCCATAGTCTTAAATATCGATGATGCCGAGCTGGTAAAAAGAAGTGAGGAGCGCACTGACCGCAGGATATCACATCGCGTGATAAAAACGCAGGCCGATAATCTTAAAAAGAGTATAAAGAAGTTAAAGAAGGAAGGGTTCAGGTTTGTATATGTTCTGGAAGGCTCTGACATAGATGAGGTGCAGATAGAATATACCAGATTATGGAGTGACAAAAAGGACCTTCACGGACCTTTTGACATCATAGGCGACGTGCATGGGTGCAGCGGGGAACTCAGGGAACTGTTGGATAAACTGGGATATGAAGAAAAAGACGGATCCTATGTTCATCCCGATGGACGCTGTGCAGTATTTTTGGGCGATCTGACTGACAGAGGGCCTGACAGTATGGGGACTCTAAAACTGGTCATGGATATGGTCAAAAAAGGCAGTGCTCTTTGTATCACCGGTAATCATGACAATAAACTGGAGAGATATCTGGGTGGCAGGAATGTGCAGGTGTCACATGGCATGGAAAGTACGATAAAGGAACTGGAACAGGCAGATCCCGATCTTGTGGCTGAGGTCAGGGCTTTTCTGGAGGGCCTTATTAGTCATTACGTACTGGATGACGGGAAACTGGTGGTGGCACATGCCGGGATAAAACAGGAATATATCGGCCGCGCGTCCGGCAGGATCAGGGCTTTTTGCTTGTATGGAGATACTACGGGAGAGACGGACGATCTGGGGCTGCCGGTGAGGCTGGACTGGGCACAGGAATACCGCGGCAGGGCGGTGATTGTGTATGGCCATGTGCCCCGTGAGAGAGTTTATGCGTTAAACAATACTTATTGTATAGACACGGGCTGTGTCTTTGGAGGAAGCTTAAGCGCGCTGCGCTATCCGGAGATGGAGACGGTCAGTGTAAAAGCTCATGAAGAATATTATAAGCCTGTACGTCCTCTGAAAGAGACCGCGACGGATATGAACGACGCCCTGCTGGCATCGGATGTGACCGGAAAGCTGCGCATAGAAACCGCGCTGACCGGCGCCATAACCGTGAGAGAGGATCAGAGTGCAGCCGCCATGGAGATCATGAGTAGATTCTCTGCGGATCCCCACTGGCTTATTTACCTGCCACCTACCATGTCTCCCTGTGAGACGTCGTCACTGCCGGATCATCTGGAGTACCCGACGGAAGCCTTTTCCTATTACAGGAAAAACGGTGTGCAAAAGGTGGTATGCGAGAAAAAGCATATGGGCTCGAGATGCGTAGTGGTCCTGTGCAGGGATGAAAAGACGGCGGGTGAAAGATTTAATGTTCATACCGGCGACAGAGGCGTGGTGTACACCAGAACCGGTCGCAGGTTTTTTCAGGATAAAGATACAGAGCGTGGCCTTTTGGACCGGCTCAAAGCGGCCCTGTCAGAAAGCGGGTTCTGGGAGGATTTTAAAACCGACTGGGTGTGTATCGATGCGGAGCTCATGCCATGGTCGGAAAAGGCGAGGGATCTGATCAGGACACAGTATGCACCCATAGGCACGGCGGGCCGACAGACCATCGCGGCAAAGATCGATGTGGTGAAAACTGCATGTGAGAGGATGGGAATACCTGTGGATGCAGGGCGTATTCCGGGAAAAGACCATGAGCCATTTTTTGATGCAAACGATCCGGTTTCGGGAAAGGTGAAGCCGGCAGGAGACGGTGATGCGGACCTGGCAGCATTGCTGTCAGATCTGTATGAGCAACAGCGGGCCATGGAAGGGTATGTGAAAGCTTACCGTGAGTATTGCTGGGACGTTAACAGTATAGATGATCTGGTGCTTGCACCATTTCACCTGCTGGCCACTGAGGGGCATGTGTATTCGGATAAGGATCATATCTGGCATATGGAGACCGTTAAGAAATATTGTACACTGACCGATAAAATGTTCATGGCGACGCCCTATCTGGTGGTTGACGTGAATGATGAAGTGTCCGTAAGAGCGGGGGTTGACTGGTGGCTTAAGCTGACCGGTAGTGGCGGCGAAGGCATGGTGGTAAAGCCGTATGATTTTGTCTCTTACGGCGGTCGGGGGCTGTTGCAGCCTGCCGTAAAGTGCAGGGGAAGGGAATATCTTCGGATCATATACGGTCCTGAATATCTTTTTGAAGAGCATTTAAAACGTCTGAAGGTCCGTTCTCTGTCCCGTAAACGGGAGATGGCACTGAAAGAATTCTCGCTGGGCATGGAAGCACTTAACCGTTTTGTGAAAAAGGAGCCGTTAAGCCGTATCCATCAATGCGTGTTCGGTGTGCTGGCTTTTGAGAGCGAACCTGTGGATCCGAGGCTTTAAGTGATGAACTATGGCATATGGTGTCTTTGTAATTAAGTTAAACTGTCTTCATCAATTTGAACGATAATTTTTATTCTTGTTAATAGATAGTGATTTTTTTGTGTATATTATCATTTTTGGGGTTTATCATGAAAGACAATAATTTGAAAATCGAACAGCGCATGAAGAATATGAAGGATTTCTATGTCAAAACCGGAAATTTGATAGATAAACTGCCGGAAGCAGTCCCTGAGGATACCCGGAATATGCTCAAGAAGGTTATCCTTGGAGATAAAGAATTAAAGCAGCTGATGGACGGCATAGAAGCTCATCGTCCCCCCAGGATATTCATGATCGGAAGGACCGGAATGGGCAAGAGCAGTCTGATAAACGCGCTGTGTGGGTCTTATGTGGCTAAGGTGAGCGATACTAAGAGCTGTACCAAGGGTATGGATATGTATAAATGCATGGATGGTGACCGTGTGCTGATGGAAATCTGTGACACCCGCGGGTTTGCGGAATCCGAAGCTCTTGACGGGGAAAAGTCTGCTGAGAAGATGCTGATAGAGCAGATAAGCGAGTTTTCTCCGGACGTTGTCATTTTTGTGTTGAACTGTACCCATAAGGATGACGTAGGATCCGACGTACAGTTTTTAAAAAAGCTTTCGAAGGATTATGAGGATAGGAACAGCCTGAGACTCCCCATCGTGTGTGTGGTAAATAAGTGCGATGAGATGGCACCCGCCAGACTCAAGAAGCCGTCTGAGTATACCACGAGCAAGATTGAGAAGATAAATGAAGTAGTACAATACTATAAAGAGATCATCGTTAAAAACGGATTAAAGATCGATAATATAATTCCGGTTTCATCACTTATCGACTGGCAGACACCTGACGGAGTTGAGGTTCCCGTGGAGGCTATCGAGAATCTCCCGCAGTATGATATCGATAATCTGCAGATGGCTTTTGACGGAAGATATAATATTGAGGAACTGCTCAATATATTAGAAGAGGCCATCCTTGATTTTGAAGCGCAGATGGGATTGAGGATGGCCGCCCGACTGAATGATGTAGTGCATAGGCTGGGTTCGCATCTGGTCAAGATATTCTCCGGAATATCGGCGACTGTGGCGCTGACGCCCATTCCCCTGGCAGACATCTATGTCCTCGTAGCCATCCAGTCTTTCATGGTATGCCTGATCGCATCCCTTAGCGGAAGAGAGATATCTCTGGAGACCGCCAAGGAATTTATTTTTAGCATGGGCGGGATAGTTGGTGCCGGAAATGTGTTCAGACTTATAGCACAGCAGGGCACAAAGCTCCTCAATGGACTTTGGCCCGGCGCAGGCTCTGCAGTGAGCGCATCCGTGGCCGCCTTCGGAACCGGTGCCATCGGAAAGGCTGCGATAGCATACTATATCGATGACTTCACCATCGAAGGCGCAAAGAAGAAGTTCGATGAGGCGAAAAAAGAAAAAAGACTGAAGAATGAAGAACCGGAGAGGTTGGAAACGGTGAAGGGAGAGGCATAATATGCTCAGCATATATTTTGGAAAATATGAGGGCGATAATTATATAAATAATCCTGATCTGTATTTTGACAATACTTATGAAGATGAATGGTTAAATGATCCTGTCTCAAAGGAGATGGTCAAAGATATTGACCGTTCGGAATTAGTGGGGCCGAATCTGGTGGTCAGCCCGGTTCTGGGCTCCATTCCTGTGACGAGGCTATCCGGCGGAGTGAAGACTCTTATTCAGGTGTGGCATGATCAGGATCACGTGTATAACGCTACTGCGTGTGGTGATAATTGTGCGCAATGGTTGTTAAAGGCAGGTGAAGAAAGAGACGTACTTGTCCGTCTGGGATATATAATGCATTTTACCGGCGAACCCTTTAAAATACGTATTGCCAATACGGATGAGATCGTCGAGACACAGATCGATCTGGCCAAGAAAGTAATACTTGCCGGATTATTGGACTGATCATTTTATCATCAGATTTATGTTTGGCTTTGACGGCTTATTTGAGTAATACTTATCTTTGATTTGCAGGAGTAACAGGCACGATATGATCGGAAGATACGAGATTGAAATTTATAATAATAAGGTCCATTATCAATTGACGATAACCCGGAACATTACAATTATAAGGGGGGACAGTGCCACCGGAAAATCCGAGCTCATACGTTTATTGACTTTATATAACAGTAATCCTTCGTCGTCCGGGATCACATTGATCTGTGATAAAAAATGTATAGTTTTGAATGATGAGAACTGGGAACTGTTTACCGGATCATATACTGACAGGATATTTTTTATTGATGAGGGAAACGAATTTTTAGGCAAAAAAGAATTTGCTGATGTGATAAAGAGTGCGGATAATTATTTCGTAATAGTCAGCAGGGAAAGCTTTCCTCAGTTACCATATAGTGTCGATGAGATATATGGACTGCGTGAAAGTGAAGATTCCGGAAAATACAGGCAGGCTAAGCGGTTTTATAATGAGATGTATAAAATTTATGGAAAGATGCCTGGTATAGTGAATTCACCGGAGATCATCATTACTGAGGATTCCAATTCCGGATATGAATTTTTCAATGCGATTTTTAAGGATAAATGTGTCAGTGCCGGTGGAAAAAGTAATGTTAAAAACCTTATAGTACAACACCTGGATCAGCAGGTTTTGGCTATAGTTGACGGCGCGGCATTTGGATCTGAAATGCAAAAATGTATGGAATTATCTTTTGGATCAAGAGAAGGAGTTTCCATTTTCGCGCCGGAATCATTTGAGTATCTGATTCTTAAATCCGGGATAATAGAAGTGCCTAAAGCAGTGATTGATGAAACCTGGAATTATGCGGACAGCGTCAGGTTCTTTAGTTGGGAGGAGTATTATACATATTATCTTTCGGATGTGACGAGAAATGAGATCAGCCAATACTCAAAGAAAAAGTTGAATGAGTACTATAAGACAAAAGGGAATCTTGAGAGGATATGTGAGATTTTGCCGGATGATATTATCGGTGATGGTTAAAAAATAAAGTGTGAGATAAATATGGATCTGTTGAAGTTTGTAAATTCAAATGATATACGGGAGCATCTTAATAGTATTGATTATAAGATCAATGCCAAGGAGGCAGTGTGGCTGGTTTATCAGAGCTGGTATACTACGCTTAGGGAGCAGATCGATGCTTGCAGGTATATTGAGGAGAATCTTCCGGATGTGGATCTGGGCGATGTGTATGACGGTTTTATCGGGACTATTTCCTTTGCAAAGGATCTGCCGGACTGGATGGATGATGAGCCGGAGGATGAATCGGTAGCAGATGAGGATCTGTTTGAGGAAGTTGATTTAGAGAACGTCGAAAAAATTTCCGATGAAGGTCAAAGTGTAAATGATGTAAAGGTTGATGATGGAAGCGGATCAGTCATGGATGAAATATCTGAAGATGATTCTGATCATGGAAGCGAAAATCGAATCAAGGCTGAGGCAATCGGTGGGATAGATAAACTGGTCATGGTTAATACAAAGGATGATCAGGATGAAGATGAGTCTGAAATAACGGATAGGATGGATCTTGTTTCAGATGGTGATTCGGAAAAATCGGAAAATTTGGATTTAAAATCAGGTGACATGGCTGCTGAAGAATCGGATGAAGGATCACGTGATAAAGCGGATCAAAACTTAGATGATATTTTAGATGATGAAGCGGATGAGTATCTGGATGATGCTGAGGAAGAGTATCTGACGGCGCATCAGCTGGCGTCTGCCTATGGGGATCTTTTGGAGGAGAGTCTTTCCTATTTCTATGAAGAGGATAAGGATGCGGTATACAGCTACGAGTATTATATGAAGAATGATTCGGGCTGGAGTGAAGAGTATGAACATATTTTTTCTTCGCTTAAGAGGTGCCTGGATGCACTTAAGAAAGACTTAGATGGTGATAAGCCTGTCCGGTATGTTATAAGGAAAAGCTTTTTGGACAGTAGTGATGAGGCTATTTCATTGATCTTTAATGGCAATGATGAGCCCATAGGCGTGGATTATCCCTGGAATGATATGGTTAAGGGTATAGTGAATACCTTTGAAGGCCTGGGCTGCAGCTTTCCGACTCCCTTTAAGAAGGGCGATATCCTGTTGATAAAGAGTAATTATCTTCCGGCGAAGAAGGAGGATAGGCTGATAGTTATGGAAGGGTATGCTGACGGCAAGGATGATGGAGATGAGAATCCCAGCATGATCGTTTGGGGGTGTCTTCAGGAAGATGACGGGACCATTGTACAGGATCATACCACGTCCTCATATATGAATTGCGAAAGGTACACCCAAAAGCCGGAAGGAAAGATCAGAATCATGAAGCTGCTCAGCGATTATATAAAGGGTGAGGCCGGTTTGGAGGAACTGCTTTGTTTTTACCGGAAATATCTGTTGGAAGAATTGGCAAATGACATGAATGCGTCATATTTTGAAAGAGACTAAGTGTTTATAATGAATGATCATGGTGGAATGTGTCATTCTGAGCGAAGCGAAGAATCTTTAATGGCGGGGTAGATAATATGACTGAGGAAAAGGGTGATAAGATCCGGCGTGTGTTGGAAATATATGACCGGCTTTTGAACGGAAGGATCATAAATAAGACGGAAGAGGCGGGGCGTTATGGAGTGAATGAACGCTCGATACAGCGTGATATTGATGATATCCGTATTTTCCTTTCTGATTTTTCCGCGATGAAGGGAGACTCGGCAAAGACTGTGGAGTACAGCCGGACGGACAAGGGCTTTTATCTGACGGGGAATGACGGGAATGTGATGACCAATTCGGAGATCCTGGCGCTGTGTAAGATATTACTGGAGAGTCGTGCATTTTCGGCAAAAAGAGTCAAGGGGATTCTGGATAAACTGATATTGGGCTGTGCGCCCCGGGCGAACATGGAACTGGTGGGAGAACTGGTGTCCAATGAGGAATTTCATTATAATCAGGTTTCCGGCGCCCTGGATTCTCTGGATACGTTGTGGGAATTGGCTGCGTGCATAAAAGAACAGCAGATGGTGGATATATATTATATTAGATCCAGCGATGATAACAGTCCCATCAAGCGTACGATAGAGCCTGTTTCCATCATGTTTTCCGAGTATTATTTTTATCTGCAAGGCTACATAGTGGATAAGACCGGAGAGGATATCTTCGAGCATAAGTATGATTATCCCGCCATTTTCAGGGTGGACAGGATAACCGATCTGATCAAGAAAAATAAAAAGTATAAGATGGTCTATGCCAACAGGTTTGAGGAGGGCGAATTCAGGAAAAGAGTTCAGTTCATGACCCCCGGAAAACTGACAAAGGTTAAGTTCATTTTCTACGGGCATAATTGCAGTTTCATCCTGGATAGGATGCCCACGGCCCGGGTGATAGAGTGCAACAAGGAAAAGACGGAGTATACCATAGAAACAGAAGTTTATGGTAAAGGCATAATCATGTGGCTTTTAAGTCAGGGCAGTAAGATAAAGGTGATCTCGCCGACTGAGATTGTGGATGAAATGAAGACCGAGATTAAAAAGATGCAGAAGCTTTATAAATGAGTAGTGTCATTAACTTAAGCCCGACTCTTTGCCTGCAACGGCGACAGACTTTTCCGCTCAGACAGAAAACCAACTCGCTACAAAGTCTGTCTGCCTGCGCGGGATATATCTTATGTAAGACTTAAGTTAATGACATAGTATGATTAATTGACTTTTTCGAAAATTATGGGGGCTTTTCTTTCCCTTTCATTATAGAGTTTATCAAACTCTTCCTTACCGCCGGTAAATTCGGTATCATGGTCAAAATCGTTTGATTCCCTCATGAAGCCGGAGTAGGTATTACCGTTTGCGGTGACCTCTACGGCAATGTAATCCTTAGTCATGATGCCGCCGTAATCTTTTGAGACAAAGCAGCTCTCATAATCGTGGGCGTCGCCGGCATAGATGATACCATCCTGGCATCTTAAGGGATAATCCTCACCGGATGAGAAAACATTACCTATGTTGACGGCCTTGCCGTCTTTCATGGCGTAAATAGCGATGCAGTCGGAGGTGTTGTCGGGAGCATATAAGGTGTCCGTCACGCCTAGAAGTTCATCGTCTGCGCCGGTGAGTTTTATGTACGTATAGCCCTGATCTTTTTTGAGATTGGCTATGACGTCATCATAGCTGTCAAATTCTGTTTTGCCTGACTGCTCCTGTACAAAGTCGTCGGGCATGCCGTGGGTGGGATCATTTTCCTCGCAGAACATGGACTCGGCGACTGCCTGGATGTCAAAGCCGTCGATCTTATCCACCGAATCCGTGCAGGTGGAAAGTGAGTAGGCGATCCCGATCTCCACATCATACCAGGTGATGAGGTCCACAGCTTCAGTATCGCTTATGTAACGATAGGTGGTGGCTTTCATATTACCGCCGCCCCAGTTATTAAGCGTGCAGTTTTCGGAAACGGTCCAGTCATAGTAGAGTCCTGATATGTCATCTGTGGCACCCATCTGGGCTCTGGCGGTAAGGGATAAGGGCTGTTCGTCGCCCAGATCAAAGTTCATTTCTACCAGAGCGCTTTCATTTGCTCTTGAACTTTCCATTACATTCCAGCTTACATTTTTGGCCTTTTCAGGTGCCTTGAACAGGCGGGGACAAAGCTGTGTGGCTTCCTCTTCATCGGAGGGCCTCCAGGGGTTGGACATGCCGACTACGCCGCCTACAGGCTGGAAATCAATGACGGTGGCCTCCTCAAAGAGGGCGTAGTAGTCATTGAATTGGTTCATTATATCTTCCTGACTGTCGTCGCTGTGATCGTTGCCGTCTCCCGAGTTTAAATAGTAAGTGGCGTTTCCGTCGGTGTCATACTGTTCGATGATATTTTCTATGAGGTATAACTTTCCGTCTTTGACGCCGTAACTGCTTATGAAATGGTTACCTCCACACAGGAGCCTTCCGTCTATGGTGCTAAGGGGATAAGCCGTGCCGCCGGCTTCTATGTATCCGAGATATACGATGTCTCCCGCGGGAGTGTAGGCAAAGATCTCTGCGTCGATGGCGGCCATTTTGCCGTCGCCGTTATCATAGGTGCCGCTTGAAACCAGCAGTACATCGTTATCGTAAAGAGATATGTTGGAATAGCCCATCCCGTCCGGAAGCTTGTCTACTATCTGTGTGAAGGTGTCGCAGTCCGATATGTCGATGGACGGCTCATGAGCTTCCTGTGTCGGTACGTCGGTTGTGAGGTCTATGGTGGTTTCGGCCGTGACTGTTTCGGTCGAGACAGTGTCATTGGAATCCGCTCCGGTCTGTGTCTTCGGATCGTTTTTGCCACAGGCTGCGAGAGCGGCAGCCAACATAAGGGTCAGTATAATGGATATTGCTTTATTCTTCATTTTTATTCTCCGATTTCTAACTTTATTTTTCGATTTTATCTGTACATCTTATTACAAAACATATTTAAATTCAACATTTTTATGATAAGATAGAAATGTTGGATGACATTTTTTTGATAAAACAGGTATGGCTAAAACAGATATGAGTGATATAGAAAGATATATCCTGGTGGGAGTGGCGCTTAATGGTTATGACAGGGAAGAGGCTTCTCTTGACGAACTGGCGATGCTCCTTGACACTGCGGGCGGAGAGGCAGTCCTTAAGGTGGTACAGAATCTGGACAGATTCGATCCGCAGACTTATATAGGAAAGGGAAAAGCAGAAGAGGTAAAAAACTGTGTGGATATGTATGAGGCTACGGGCATCATATGTGATGATGAACTGTCGCCTGTACAGATACGGAATCTGACTGATATCCTGGGATGTAAAGTGATCGACCGGACGATACTGATCCTGGATATTTTTGCGGCCCACGCGTCCACAAACGAGGGCAAGATACAGGTGGAAATGGCACAGCTAAAATACCGATTCTCACATCTGCAGGGCCTGGGCAAAAGCCTGTCCAGACAGGGCGGTGGAATAGGCACCAGAGGCCCCGGCGAGACTAAGCTGGAGACGGACAGGAGACGGCTGCAGAAAAGGATCTCAGCCCTGTCCCATCAGATATCAGATATGAAGCGTGTCCGTGAGACCATGAGAAAAAAGCGTGATAATGAAGGCATCCCTGTGCTGGCGATAGTAGGCTATACTAATGCGGGCAAATCCACCCTTTTGAACAGGCTGACCGGAGCGAGCGTACTCGCCGAAGATAAATTATTTGCGACGCTTGATCCTACAACGAGGTACTGCAGGCTTCCACAGGGACAGCACATTCTTTTTACGGATACCGTAGGTTTCATCCATAAGCTTCCCCATAATCTGGTGGATGCTTTCAAGAGTACGCTGGAGGAGGCGGGATATGCCGATATCCTGCTGCATGTGGTGGATGGTTCGGATCCGGAATTTGAGCTTCATATGACGACGGTGTACGAGACCCTGGATGAGCTGGATATACGGGGTAAAAAGGTGATAACGGTATTTAACAAGTCGGATAAGTATGAGCAGGACAGTGGGATCGGTTATTATCTGAAAGACGAGCGCGCGCAAAAGTGCGTGCGTATATCAGCCCTGTCAGGAAAGGGAATAGATGAACTCCTTGAGGTTATAGGAGATGTTGTCAGGGACGGTTATGTGCTCAAAAAAATGATGTTTTCCTACGACCAGGTGGCACAGCTTGAACGCCTTAAGCGAACCGCGCAGATCGTGTCCCAGAAGTATCTCGAGGATGGGATAAGCGTGGAGGTGTTTATTAAGGAAGATTAAAAAAGGCTATCGCATTGATGATCGGATCATCGAGCGATAGCCTTTTATTTAACTTAACTAAACAGATGAATTTTATCAGTCGTCTTCATCCTTTACAGTCAGCTTGCAGGTGTATTCGTATTCACCGGCTTTTGCGGTTATCTCGCATTTGCCTTCACGCTTTGCCTTTATCTTTCCGTCGTCATTTACCGTGGCGACCTTTGTTTTTGAGGAATCCCAGTAAATCGGAACTCCGGCAGGAGCATTGTAAAGCTTTAACTTTTTACTGGTACCGGCCTTCATGGTGAGCTTCGTGGCACTTAAGTAAGGAAGCTTTACATTAAGCTTAGCCTTATATTTTGCCGCATTCTTGCCCTCACCGAAATATACGGTGACAGTGGCTTTTCCATGTTTGCCTTCCTGCCCGGCTGTGATCTTCCCGGTCTGAGAATCGATGGTGGCCAGAGATTTGCTGATGGACCAGCTGGTTGGCTTATAGAGGTAATCCGAATCTCCCTTGAGATAGTCCTCGGCATAGATGACCTCACCTCTTTTGGTGATGGTCATGGGGCTTAACCTGGGCTGATATACCACGCGCTCGATGGTTTTTACTATGCTGCCTGAGGTGTCGACTGCATTTATGGTGATCTTTCCGGGCTTTTTGCCCACCAAGATCCCCTTTTTTGAAACCTTGGCATATCCCCTGGGATCGACGACATACTTCTTTATGGGTCCCACAGATGAAAACTCTGAGGAAATGTCGACCTTCTGCTTGGCCACTACGATGGGCACGCCGTTCAGGGCTGTGACATATTGCTTTTCGAGAACGACATTATCGCTCACCGAGTTTGATGATACATTTTGGAGTACTTCAAAGCTTTCTGCTTTTGCAGCGAAGTCAGTGGAAGTGTTTTCAAAAGAATCGAAAACAATCTCCTCGGCGTAGATATTTGCTGATAAAACAAGAATCATTAACAGCGTGATGACTGATCTGATACTATTCTTAATCATAATCAGGTCCCCTTTCGTTTTGAATATTTCTTCTTATGATAAATGATTTCACTGGGATTGTCTATAGGGGAAAATTTTATAATGGCTTGACCAATAAAGAAGATGAGATTATATTAAATTTCAGTGATGTATTTGATGCCGGAGGATTATGTTTTAAAGCGTTTTTTACTTGGACATGAAGCGGAGGTGGCAGGTATGTTGGGATGGGATGAGACAGAAGAGGAAATTCGGGAATTATTTAGGAAAGATGGCATCCGTGAGGGACTTGAGATGGGGCTGGATAAGGTTAATGCGTTGAATGCGATGCTTTTGGAATCTGGTCGGATTGATGATATTGCCAGAGCTTCAAAGGATAAGGAGTATCAGGAACAGCTTATGACCCAATTACTGGAATAGTGATGTGTTGGATAACAGAAAGTATAATCTGTGAATCGGCTGGAATAGTCTGCTGAAAAATTTATATATAAGGACATTCTCTGTCATTGTAAAAGTGTAGACTGTCGGTATCTGATGAAGATATCGGCAGTTTTTATTTGGTAAAGGTGGAGGAAATGATGAATCTATTAAAAAAATTAGCAGGAGTGTTTATGACCTATTCGGTATGTTATGCGCTGTTGGCGGCGGTGCATGCCTATATGCTCTTTAAGGGGAGGACTCAGGCATGGGATGGCGTAAATATTGCGCTTATGCTTTCAGCAGGATTATATACCATATATTTTTACTGCTTCAGGGGATTTATCAGGAAGTGTTTTGGACGCAATAAAGAAGTGGCAGCGGCGCTTAAAGAATATGAAGAAGAACGTGCTGCCAGGATTCATGACAGGATCAATGAAGAAAAGGAATTAAAAAGGGAGGAAAAACGTATGAATGGTCTTAAAACAGATGATAATGCAAATGGCAAAAAAGGAATGTATTATCCTATGGTGGCGGATGCCGAGCAGAGGCTCCGGGGCATATGTAAAGAAGCCATCGGGATCAAATATGGGGAAGATGAGCATATTGAGGCGCTGGAGCGTATGGAGTATGAGTTTTTGCTTCTTAAAAGACAGGGGACGGAGTTTGCCTTCCTGTATATGAGAGATCTTATGCGTACGCTGGGTCTCAAGGCTTCTGATGTAATAATAAGGGGCACCGGCGCCGGATCCATGATCGCATATCTTTGCGGTATTTCGCAGTTTGATCCGCTCAAATATGATCTGGATCAGACTTTTGGCTCTACTGATGTTGCGAAAAAGCATCTTGATCTGACGATCTGCATTCCAACACATATGATAAGGGAAGCCATAGCCATATGTAATGCAATGGAGGGCGTGGATTATGTGGTGGAACTGATCCCTAATATGGACAGCATGATCCCTCATGTGAGGCTGATGTTTGTTCCTGAGCATGGCGATGGTGATATACTGCCGGCAGATATTAAGGATTTGCGAAGCTGTCCGGAACTTGCGGTGGATACGGATCTTTTTTATGTACAAAGCATTCTGGCTATGAGCGGATTGGATATTTTGAGACGCCTTTCGATGAACCTGTGTATCGATCCTGCAGGGATTCCTACAGATGATAAAGATTTGCTTGAGTTTTTTACCTTAAATATGGAAGACGGACATCTTGATGATATACCTGAATTCTGTGAGAGGGAAATACGTGAGATGGTTAAAAAATCAAAGCCTGAGAACTTTGAGGAACTGGCAGACGGATTGTGTAAGGTATATGGCGATGCTTTTTCAAAGGCGCAGGCACTGTCATATATGCTGGTGTCATGGCGGCTGGGATGGTTTAAGATACATTACCCTGAGAGATTCGCAGGATACATAAAGGAATTCAACTACCAAAGATCGGGCATGCCTACAGTTGAAAATGACAGGAAAAGCCGCCGTATCATAGCCATGGATGATGTGGTCAGCGCTGTATGCGGATATTTTGAGGTGGACAAAAAGAAGCTGCTCTCATCCAGAAGGATCAAAGAAGTAGAATATCCCAGGGACATCGCGATCTACCTGTCCAGGGAACTGACGGGATGCAGCATCTTTGAGATCGGAATAAAATTCGGTCACAAGCCCTATACCGAAATGCTCTTCAGTCATCAGAAGATCCGCCGTCAGGCCGAAGAGGACGGCAAAGTCTGGGAAGACATAAATAATGTCAGAAAGGTGCTGTTTGAAAACAGGCTGAATGTATGCTAAAGTACTTTCATGGAGGGCGGCCATTAAAAAGTAGGTGACTCTTAAAAAGTCGGTGGTTTATGAAAATAGATTCATAGTAAGGAGAAGAGGATATGTTAGGGGAAAAAGGTATCAGAATGGATGAAAGTGATTTGCATAAGCGTGAGAACTATATATGTCCATCCTGTAAAAAGATTTATAAGCTTAAGATGTTCGATGAGAAGGTATGTAAGAAATGCGGCACGAAATTGATCGAGTTCGGCCCCAGGATTTATAAATGAAAAGAATAGCAAGCCTGTCAGAACTGGACGGGCGCGATCGTGAGATCTTTACAACTTATAATGAGGTACAGTTAAAGCGGATAAACGAGCCGGGTATAGGCATATTCATAACGGAGAGCCCGAAGGTGATCCGCAGAGCCATAGAGGCCGATTATATACCGATATCATTTCTCACGTCCATAACCGAGCCTAATGAGGATGCGGCCTTTGTGATTGAGGCGTGCCGGAACGTATCCGGATATCTGGCGCCTGATGAAGTGCTTAAAGCAATAACAGGATATGCCCTTACGGAGGGCATGTTCTGTGCCATGGAAAGAAAAGAAGAGCCGGATTTGGAGGATATCTGCAGGGACAGGTGCTTTGTCGCAGTATTGGAAAATGTCACCAATCCTACTAATGTAGGCGCCATCTTCCGGTCGGCCACAGCCATGGGAGTGGAGGCCATCCTCCTTACTTCAGACTGTGCGGACCCTCTGTACAGGAGAGCTGCAAGGGTGAGCATGGGAAATGTGTTCAATATCCCATGGACTGTGATCCCGGGGAGATGCGATCATATCAGAGCGCTTAAGGAGATGGGCTTTGAGACCATAGCGATGGCCCTTTCTCCCGATGCCGTGGGACTTGACGATCCGGTTTTGAAAAGTATAAAAAGAAAGGCCGTGATCCTGGGAAATGAGGGCTATGGCCTGACTGAGCAGAGCATAAAAAACTGTGATCATGTGGTGATGATACCGATGGCCGCCGGAGTGGATTCTTTGAATGTGGCCGCTGCGAGTGCCGTGGCGTTCTGGGAGCTGGGGAAGTGATGTAATGGATGATGATTATTGATAGTTCTAAAGTGCTCCCCTATAAAGACATTTTCTGTCATTGTAAAAGTGTAGACTGTCGGCATCTGATAAAGATACCGGCAGTTTATATTTTTGCAAAGGCAGGTGAAGTTGATGAATCTATTATAATAATTAGCAGGAGTATTTATAACTTATTCGGTATGTTATGCGCTGCTGGTAGTGGCCTACTCCTCTGTGCTATAATACAGAGGAGTTTTTGTTTGATTTGACATATGTCGAGTGAAGTGAGATGGAGGATCATATGGGAATACATCTTAATCCGGGAAACGAATGTTTTGCGGAAATAGTTGATTCAAAGATATATGTTGATAAGTCAATGATGATTGCGATGATGGATGATATTATCAATGACTGGAATAAATATATTTGTGTTTCCTGTCCTTCATGTTTTGGTAAAACCATTACCGGAAATATGTTGAGTGCATATTATTCGAAGGGCTGTGATTCCCACCGGATTTTTGATCAGTTAAAGATATCCAAGGCGGAAGGATATGGGGACAAACTGAATAAGTATATTGTAATAAAGATAGACATGAACAGTGAATATCAGGAGGCCGGAGATAAGACTGCGCTGATCCGCACTCTGGAGGATACTATTAAGGAAGAAATGAGGAAGGAGTTTCCCGAGATAGATATTCTGAATGAGGACTCACTGGCTAAAAGCATTCTGAAGGTGTATTCAGAGACAGGAGAGCAGTTCATCATTATTATAGATGAATATGATGTTTTAGTCAGAGAACAGGTTGAAGAGTCGTTGCTTTCTGAATATCTTTCATTTCTAAGCGGCCTTTTTAAAAGTGAAACACTGCGATCGGCTATAGCATTTGCATATTTGACCGGTATGTTGCCGGCGGTAAAGGACAAGATACAGGGGAGACTTAATAACCTTGAGGGGTATACGATGCTCGAAGCCGGAAAATTTACGGAGTATATGGGTTTTACCGAAGACGAAGTGAAGAATCTTTGTGTACGGTACGGAATGGATTTTGAGGAGTGTAGACGCTGGTATGGCGGATATGATCTGGATGGATTTGAGATATATAATCCTGAATCCGTCGTGAAATCAATGATCAAGGGAGAGTATGGATTTTACCGGAGTGAGATATTATCTCATGAGATCATATCCGATTGGATCAGACAAAATCATAAGGGGTTGAAGGATTATGTGTTATGCTTGATGGCAGGTAAGTCCGTTGATGTGAATGTAGGATCATTCCTTAATACCATGAACAGTTTCGCTTGCGCAAGTGACATGCTTACTTATCTCATACATTTGGGATATCTTGCTTACGATCAACAAGAGGAAATATGCCGGATTCCAAATGAGGAGATTAGGATGGAGTGGATGCGCATTATAAAGGAATTCAATGAATATGAAATTATTGATTTCTAAATCATCCGGACAAGAATCACTACATTGAAAGAATCGATAAGGACAGTTCTTGTTAATAGACTGTCGGTATCTGATGAAGATGCCGGCAGTTTTTTATTGCATCGGAGTATTGAGTGTGCTATCATTTACGCACAAAAGCATATTTTTCTCAGTGCAATAGGTGTCCACTATCCCGACTTGCATGCGGTTGATCGTTACCGTTTTCTAATTACATGATCTTCATGTACACTTCTTTGGAAATCTATGCTTTTCACATTTTTATCGGAGCAGGATTTCGAGGGAGTGGTCGTCATTTCGGATTCCTGCATTTTCAGGAAAGGAGAAATGATATGAAGATAGGCTGGATCAGAAAGTTGTTGTATCGAATTAATCGTAAGCACAAGGATATGTTGTTCTGTACGATTTTTGGTAGGGAGAAGTATAAAAAATATGCGCTGCAGTTGTATAATGCGGTAAATAAGAGCTCATATACCGATGTGTCAGATCTGGAAATCATCACATTGACAGATGCTATTTATATGAAGGCTAAGAATGACGTCGCTTATCTTGTCAGTGGCAACATGGCAATATATGAGCATCAGAGTACAGTTAATCCGAATATGCCCCTTCGGGGATTTACATATTTTGGGGAGTTATACAGTAAATATGTAAAAACCGGACATCTTAACATCTATGGAAAAACCTTGGTGAAGATTCCTACACCCCAGTATGTTGTTTTTTATAATGGGGAAGATAAATGCCCGGAAGTTACAAAGCTTCGTTTGTCGGATGCATTTTTGAATAAAACCTCTGATGGTGAGTTTGAATGGACAGCGACGGTTTACAATATTAATCCGGGGATGAATAAGGAGTTGATGGATCATTGTGAACCTCTTCGCGATTACATGGTTTTTATCGAAAAGGTAAGAAGATATAAGCAGTTTTTGAGTATAGAGGAGGCTGTTGACCGCGCAGTCAGGGAATGTATCGAAGAAGATGTATTGGCGGACGTTTTATTGGAAGAGAGGTCGGCTGTTATGTTAGAGATTCTTACAACTTTTGATAAAAAGGCATATGAAGATGGACTTCGAGAGGAAGGTCGAGAGGAAGGTCGTGATAGGGTTAATGCTTTGAACGTGGCTTTATTTAAGGCCGGCAGGTTTGATGATGCAGTCAGGGCTTCAGAAGATAAGGATTATCAGGAACAGCTTATGGCCCAATTGTTGAAAGAGTGATTTGAGAGGACAAAGTATTTTTCGCGACTTTTCGCGAATGAGTCGAAACGGCTTAAAAAATAGTTTTGTATAAGGACAATTCCTGTCATTACAAAAGTGTAAACTGTCGGTATCTGATGAAGATACCGGCAGTTTTTGTTTGGTCAGGAATAACAGGAGGTTTTATAATGGAAGAATTATTATCTCAATGGGAAGAAATCAAAAATTATATAAAGCAGGATCGGGGAATGCTTGATCTGGCCTATGAGAAGAAGTGGGTACGGCATTTAAAACTTTTGGGCGTCAAGGATAATACATGTACTATAGGTGTTCCGGATTCTGTGGATATGGAGGGCTTAAGATTCATTGAGTCTAAATACGGTTCGCATTTAAAAGCGTCTATAGAGAATGTTACCGGGAACAAATATGATATCAAATTCGTCAAAGGCGATAATGCGTCCAAAGATCCGGAAGGGATTTCGGATTATCAAAACAAAGCCAATCTTAATCCGAGGTATACCTTTGATAATTTTGTGGTTGGTAAGTCCAACAGTTTTGCACGGGCGGCTGCCATGGCTGTTGCAGAAGGTCCGGGTAATAAATATAATCCCCTTTTTATCTGGGGCGGTTCGGGTAATGGCAAGACACACCTTCTGCATGCGATAGGTCATGAGGTACTTAAAAGAAATCCGAAAATGAATTTATTGTATGTTTCTGCTGATTCATTTACAAGTGAGGTGATAGATGCAATAAGATCAGGTGATCAGACCGTTATGTCCCAATTCAGGGATAAGTACAGAAATCTGGATCTTCTGCCTTTGGATGATGTACAGTTTCTGGAGGGGAAAGAATGTACGCAGGAAGAATTATTCTGTATACTTAACGAGCTTCATGCATCGGGGAAAGCTATCGTATTATCTTCAGATAAACCGCTTAATTGTCTTACCGCTATTGAAGAGAGGATGAAGAATAGATTTGGTTGGGGGATTGCTGTGGATATAGGTGCACCGGATTATGAAACCCGTGTGTCTATTTTGAGAAAGCATGTCGAGCTAAATTATAATGATATTAATTTAAGCGATGATATCCTTCAATATTTGGCTACAAAGGTCCATTCAAATGTAATGGCGCTGGAATGTGCTCTTAATAATTTGGTCTTTTATCATAGAATGAAAAAGGAAAAGATAATGACCATAGAAACGGTAGATGAAGCTGTCCGGAGTATAATAAGTTTCGATGATAAGAGAGAAATAACCATGCCTGCAATTATGAATGCAGTGTGTGATTATTTTGATATAGAGGAAAGTGAGATCCTTTCAGGCCAGCGTGACCCGAAGATTTCTGATATTAGAATGATAATAATGTACCTGTGTTATGAGATGACTGATTTGTCAAAGGCTGAAATCGGAAAGGCTCTTAACAGAAATTATGCTAACGTAATTCATGGCATAGATAAGGTTAAGGAAAATATGGAAAATGATGAATCCTTCTTTGATCAGATGACAGAACTCAAAAAGATCATCGATAACGGTTAAAAGCAATAACGATTCAGATTGATGATTATTGTAACAACCGGACAGCATTCCTATAACATCCGGACAAGATTCATTACATTGAAAGAATTAATAAAGACTTGATCCTTATAGTATTGGGCCTTTTTCTGATTGATTGACCGAAAAAGAAGATGCGGTTATATTAAACTTGAGTGATAGATTTGATGTAGTTCGTAGAAACGCGGCTGATATTTTACTTGGACACGAAGCGGAGGTGACAGGTATGTTGGGATGGGATGAGACGGAAGAGGAAATCCGGGAATTATTTAGGAAAGATGGTATTCGTGAAGGCCTTGAGATGGGGAAAGATAAGGTCAGTGCTTTGTTTGCGGTTTTGCTTAAGGCCGGTAGGCTTGATGATGCTGTCAGGGCTTCGGAAGATAAGGATTATCAGGAACAGCTTATGGCTCAATTGTTGAAAGAGTGATTTAATGGATAAAAAAGCATTTTTCGCGAATGAGTCGAAACTGCTTAAAAAATAGTTTTGCACAAGGACAATTCCTGTCATTACAAAGGTGTAGACTGTCGGTGTCTGATGAAGATACCGGCAGTTTTTATACAGAAAAAAACGTACCGGAAAGCGTATATGGTTTGGAATTTAAAAAAGAATTATATGAATTTAAGGAAGGAGGAAAATAAAATGATGAACACAAATATTTTATTAAACAGGGACAAGTTAATGATCAGAGGTGTGATGATTTTTTGAAGGTGATCTGAAAGTGTATTTTTACGTGTGTCGCGTGAAATGGATCAGATAAGGATTATTTAAAGATCCTTCGTCACTACGTTCCTCAGGATGACAGGAACGTTATCGGAATGACAGTGGTCGTACTGTCTAATTATTTTCAGAATGACAGTTCCGTACTGTCTCACTTCAAAAATCGATGATCGTTCACACCTCGCAATCTGAAAGAGGTGAATAATGAATCTGACGATCGCAGTTACCCAAAATGAATTGTTGGAAGTTTTATTAAATGTGGCACCCGTGCGCCCTGTTTTTATCTGGGGAGCACCGGGTATAGGTAAGTCTGCCCTGGTGGAGAAGTTCGCTGATGAGGTGGGGCTTCCCTGTGTGTCGCTTCTGGGCAGCCAGTTGGCGCCTGAGGATATCATAGGAATACCCAGAATTAATGGGGAGACATCTGAGTTCTTGCCGCCCAAAATGATAGCAAAAAAGGAGCCTTATGTGCTTTTCCTGGATGAACTAAACGCCTGCTCACAGGAGGTGCAGAAGGCGTTTTATAGCCTGATCCATGAAAGGCGGATCGGTGAGTATCATCTGCCGGAGGGCAGCATAGTGGTGGGGGCAGGAAACAGGTCCCAGGATAGTGCCATTGTGAAGACTATGTCGTCTGCGCTTATCAACAGGATGTTTCATGTGCAGATGAAGGCGGACGCGGGGCAGTGGATAAAGTGGGCAAAGGAAAATGAACTGCATCCCTGGGTGATAGATTATATTGTCCAGAGGCCTGATCATCTTTTCTCGCCGCCACCCAAGATCGAGGAGCCTTTTTCCACTCCCAGGTCGTGGCATATGCTCAGCGATGCCCTTAAGGAGTACGGGGCAGGGGAGCGAAATGTAAATAATGATGTTTTGAGGATGATAGCCAATGCATGTATTTCCCCTTCTCATGCGGGAATGTTCATAGCGTACACAAAGAATCTGGGAAATAATAAGATGCTTGATGAGATCATCTCAAAGAACGCAAAATGGCCCGATGATCCTAAGGATCGGGATGTGCTGTATTTCCTGGCCCAGTCCTTCAGAGCCAGGATGATAGAGACCCTGCCTAAGAGCAAGCAGGATATATCGGGTAATCTGCTGACTTTTGTGTATAGGGCAAAGGGAATGATCAGGGAACTTTCTGTCATCAATTTTGAATTGGCACAGATGACGGTGGCTCCGGGAGATAATGATGCGCTTCCCGACTGGTTTATGATGGAGGTTATCAGGGATTTGCCGAGGCTGGTAAGATCAGATGATAATAAGAGAAAGGCAGTATAAGTATGATAGATGTGATACATAAGTATTTCAGAAACGAAGATGATATACCTCCCGCGCTGATAAGTCTGAATTCAGGCTGTGATAAGATCGAGTCTCAGAGCAGTTTTCTGGATAATGTTTATGTGAGAGTTTATCCTAAAACCAAATATCTTCCTGATAAAGAGTCCAGGGCCTGTGTATTGCCAAACGGTGATATTTTCGCCAGGATAAGCGGCGATATGGATGCGGATGAGTGGGCTCATGTGATAGCCCACTGCATACTGCATCTGGTCTTCGGACATTTTGACAAGGATGCCCTGCCGGCTGATCTGCCTTTTTACCCCGGGCTGTGGAATAAGGCGTGTGATATTTATGTGGAACAGTTTTTAGATGATCTTAACATAAAGAGTTTAAAGATGCCTACACCCTCAAAGGAGTATTCCATAAAACTTAATGATGAGAAAAAAATATATGCTCATCTGTTGAAAACGGAAGGGACTGAGGTGCTTCAGACCTATGGCACTAATTCTCTTAAGCTATATGATATGATCGGGATAGAACATCCCATAGTTTATAAGAAGGGAGAGCGAAACCATTTTGTGGAGGATTTTACAGGTGGTATCTCAAGACATCTCAATTCCGTGGTGGCCGAGGCTGGCGGAGTGGATGCTGATGAGAAGGAGTCCGTTCCGAAAAAAGCCGCAAAATGGTTCATGGCGCATTATCCTTTACTGGGAGGTCTGGCGTCCGGGTTTAAGATAGTGGATTCGGTGACGGACTGTCACAGGGAAGATGTGCAGATCGCGGCTGTTAACGCATCCAGTGGAGTGATCTTTACTAATCCTACAAGTGGCCTTACCGTGGATGAGTGGATCTTTGTGATGGGGCATGAGTTCCTGCACGCAGGGTTGGATCATTGTGGCAGATGCCAGGGGAGGGATGCTTACCTGTGGAATATAGCCTGTGATTATGTGGTGAATGACTGGCTTAAGGAAATGGGAGTCGGCGTCATGCCTGACGGATGTCTTTTTGATGAAAAATTGCATGGCATGTCAGTGGAAGCGGTGTATGATCTGATAGTGAGGGAACTTAGAAAATACAGGAAACTTTGGACATTAAGGGGGTATGGCAAAGGCGATATCATGCGGGATGAAATCCCGGGAAGTTTTGGCGAGGGTATAGGCGGTGCCATGAAGCTGGATGAGTTCTTTAAAAGGTCTCTTAAGGAAGGACTGGATTATCATCAGATAAAGAGCAGAGGTTATCTGCCGGCAGGATTGGTGGAAGAGATAAAGGCCCTGGCGGTGAAGCCTATTCCCTGGGAAGTGGAACTGGCACAGTGGTTTGATGAGCATTTTCCGCCTGTGGAAAAACACAGAAGTTATGCCAGGATCAACCGCAGACAGGAAGCCACCCCGGATATCCCCAGACCCGGTTATATCATAAGGGATGAGGACAGAATGTCCAGAACCTTCGGAGTGGTGATAGATACTTCCGGTTCCATGTCTGACAGAGAGATAGGCATGGCTCTGGGGGCGGTGGCCAGTTATGCCCGGGAAAAAGAAGTGGGCCGCGTGAGAATGGTGTTTTGCGACGCCGAAGCCACGGACGCAGGTTACATGTCGCCAGAAGATCTCTCAGGAAGCGTCAAGGTGACGGGCCGTGGTGGCACGGTGCTTGGGCCGGGAGTGAAACTACTGGAAGAGGCAAAGGATTTCCCTGCTACAGGACCGATTCTGGTGATCACCGACGCCTGCATAGAACGTGATCTCAGGATCAAAAGAGAACATGCATTTTTGATACCGGTCGGAGCAAAACTCCCTTTTAGGAGTGAAGGGAAAATTTTCAGGTATAAGGTGTGAGTTTTTTATGAAAGGACCAATATGGAGACAATAAAAGGAACATACGCAGATGCGCTGGTTTACTCCGATGATATGGAGGAGTATGCCAGAGCACAACTTAAAATGATATGCGACAACGAGGTCGCAAAGGACAGCGATATCCGCGTGATGAGCGATGTGCATCCGGGGAAGGTGGGTACCATAGGACTGACCATGACGATAGGCGAAAGAGTGATCCCTCACCTTCTGGGAGTGGACATAGGCTGTGGTATGACCTGCGCAAAGATAAAGGCGAAGAATATTGAAATGCAGAAACTGGATAAGGTGATAAGAGAGCGTGTCCCCGCAGGATTTAAGATAAGAGAAAGTGTTCATCCAAAGGCGGAGGAATTTGACCTGAGTGCCTTGAAATGCCATAGGAACATCAATGAGGCTAAGGCGAGGCTGAGCCTGGGGACTCTGGGTGGCGGAAATCACTTTATAGAGGTGGACAAAGATGGGGATGGGAGTCTCTATCTGGTGATCCATACCGGCAGCAGGCATACGGGCAAGGAAGTGACGGATCATTATGTGGATGCCGGAGCGCGGCTTTTAAAGGAGAGTGGTGAGAACGTGCCCTATGAGATGACTTGTCTGACCGGTGATCTAATGGAGGATTATCTTAGTGATGTGGCTGTAATGACTGAGTATGCCGCTTTAAACAGGCAGATCATATTGGAAGAGATCCTGCGTGGGATGAAACTTAAGGCTGAGGAAGTGTTTTCCTGCATGCATAACTATGTGGGGATGCTTTCCGATGGAAGGAGGATATTGAGAAAGGGCGCCATCTCTGCCAGGGAGGGGGAGAGGGTGATCATACCCGTGAACATGAGGGATGGCATCATAATGGGAATCGGGAAAGGAAATCCTGACTGGAATTTTTCCGCGCCTCATGGCTCCGGCAGGGTGCTGCGGCGTGATGAGGTTAAAAATCATCACACGGTTTCTGAGTTTAAAAAAGAGATGAAGGGGATATACTGCACCTGCATCGGAACTGGTACTCTGGATGAGGCGCCCTTTGCCTACAGAGGGATTGAGGTGTTGAAAGAAGCGGTTAAGGATACGGTGGATGTCAAAGATGTGTTAAGGCCGGTGTTTAGTTTTAAAGGGGCTAATTGATTTTTCGATGCGTGGCAAAGGGAGAATAATGGACATCCGATAAATTGAAATGGTACAGGCTATGAGAAAAAGAAAAAGGTTGATCGGATTTGATCGAAGGATTTTCAGAGGAGGAAATTAATACATGTTATTACAGATAAGTTCGGGGCAGGGCCCATTGGAGTGTCAGCTGGCTGTGAAAAAGCTGGCGGCAGCTTTGATAGCGGAGTATCCCGATACGAAGATAGTGAGCAGTAATGCAAAATTTGAGGGGGATGATTATTGCAGATCCATCCTTTTGGATACGGAGCATGACCTGGGATTTTTGGAGGGAAGCGTGCAGTGGATTTGCAAAAGCCCCATCCGTCCGGGACATAAGAGGAAGAACTGGTTTGTGGATGTGAGCGTCATCCCCGAGAAGGATGAGACGGGGGATTTTGATCCCAGGGACTGTCGAATGGAGACGTTCCACTGTGGGGGCAAGGGCGGTCAGAATGTGAACAAGGTGGAGACGGGAGTGCGCATCATACATGAACCCACCGGAATCAGCGTGGAGTGCACCAGCGAGAGGAGTCAGCACATGAATAAGCAAAAGGCGCTGGGCAAGCTGAGGGCTGTGCTTACGGCTATGGATCGTGAGGCTGCGGGGAGACAGTCGAATCAGGCTTGGAGGGAACATACACAGATAGTCAGGGGGAATCCTGTGAGGACCTATGAGGGGCCGGGATTCAGGCTGAGAAAGTCGTGATGAGAGGCGTTTTGGCAGGGCGCGTTTTTGCGCGTACGGACGAAATAAAAAAACGTAGAAATTGTCTGTATAATTTTTGGATGTGAATACGGACGAAAAGGGGAAAAACGCAGAATCGTCTGTATGGCTTTTGAGAGCGTACGGACGAAATTTAAAAAACGTAGAAATCGTCTGTATAATTTTTGGATGTGAATACGGACGAGAAAGAAAAAACGCAGAATCGTCTGTATGGCTTTTGTAGAGTGTACGGACGAAATTAAAAAAACGTAGAAATCGTCTGTATGATTTTGGGATATGAATACGGACGAGAAAGGAAAAGACGCAGAATCGTCCGTATTGCTTTTGAAGAGTGTACGGACGAAATTAAAAAAACGTAGAAATCGTCTGTATAATTTTTGGATGTGAATACGGACGAAAAGGGGAAAAGCGCAGAATCGTCTGTATTGCTTTTGAAGAGTGTACGGATGTAATGAAAACATGTAGGAATAATTCTATGCAGAGCGTTCGCAAAGAGAACTCAAAAAAAAACAAAAGGAAATCTTGGCCCCATTTAGTTGACACATTCTTGGTATGAGTTGATACATTTTTGGTATGAGAATTCTTTGCCGTTTCGGGGATTATTTGCTATAATAGAAATGGCGGCTTTTTGTCGGTATAGGCTTTTTACAGATAAAGAATTAAGATTCTTTGGCTAACGCCTCATGATGACAGAGGACGGAGTTGTTCTTAAGAGAAAAGATAAAGTCTCATGATGACAGAGGATGGGGCTGTTTTCAAGAATGAGACAGGAACCTATTATGACAGTATGAGGATCTTTTGTAAAAGGAGATTGTAATGATGATGGTAGGAGGGAAGAGATGAACCCGGCAGCGATAATGAAGATAATGAGTGCAAAGCATAAGTTTGAAAAGACGCACCCGAAGTTTGCTCAGTTTCTGTCTGATCTCATACGAAACGGCGTGAATGCGGGGGATGTGATCGACATCACCATAACCCGCGCGGACGGGAGCAGGATGAGCACTAATATGAGGGTTCAGGAGTCGGATCTGGAGCTCTTTGATTCACTGAAGGATATTGGAGTGTAGTTAATATATGAAAAGATCCTTCGGTCGGGACCCCAGGATGACCTTCGTTATGGTTATCTGAAAGGAACGACGTGGAGATGGATTGAGATTGGTAGTGTAAAGTGGTTTATGAAAAAAGATCCTTCGGCTGACGCCTCAGGATGACCTTCGTTATGGTTATCTGAAAGGAATGACGTAGCGAAGAATCCTGATAGAGAAGGCATATTGATTAATGTAAAGAGTACACAGGGGGTAAAAATGAATCCGGAAGATATTTTTAAAATGGGTGAAAGGGGTATAAAGATAACCGGTCAAAAGGAAAGCGATGCGGGGAAAAAGCAGAAGGAGATCCCGGACCTCAAGAATGCGCCTGTGGAGAAACGTGCTGATGGCGACTATGTGTTCTGGGCTGTGCGAAACGACGGTCTGCAGCTGCAGTATGCCTCCGATGAGCTTAAAAATGACAGGGATATAGTGATGGAGGCCGTGGGGGAAAACGGCATGGCACTGCAGTATGCGTCGAAGGAACTGCGTGCTGATAAGAATATCGTATATGCCGCCGTTTATATGAATAACGGCCTGGCTCTGCAGTTCGCTTCTGATGAGCTGAAGGGTCACAAGAGGATAGTGCTGGAAGCGGTGCGCAGTTATGGCAGGGCGCTGGAATTTGCGGATGATGAGCTTAAGAATGACCGTGATATCGTATATGAGGCAGTTCAAAACGACGGCAATGCGATGGAGTTTGCCTCCGTGGAGCTTAAAAAAGACAGGGACTTTGTGCTGGGGGCAGTGACGGAAAAGGGCGTTGCCCTGATATATGCCGCGGATGAGTTCAGGCGTGATAAGGAGATAGTCACCGCCGCTGTATTTAGTAATGGGCTGGTATTCCAGTACATAGCGGACAGTCTTAAATACGACCGGGCTGTGGCACTGACGGCGGTCTTCAGTAATGGCAAGGCTCTTCAGTATGTGCCGGATGATCTGAGATATGATAAAGATTTCCTTATAGCCGCCGTACGTCAGAACAGGGAGGCGCTGGCTTATGTGCCTGATGAGTACAGGGGCGATAGGGATGTGGTGCTGGCGGCTGTTTCCAAGATCGGAACTGCGCTGGAGTTTGCTTCCGAGGAGCTCAAAAATGATCGTGAGATCGTACACAGGGCGGTATCAAATCTTGGCACTGCTTTGGAATTCGCTTCCGATGAAATGCGTGATGATCACGATCTGGTCATGGTGGCGATGGACTGTGGCAGTTCTGTTTTAAGGTTTGCCTCGGACGGGATAAGAAATGACAGGAATCTGATAATGAAGCTGGTGTCCAAAGACGGTCGGGTACTTCGGTATGCTTCGGATGAACTAAGGGACGATAAGGAGGTCGTGCTAAGAGCCATAGACAACTGGTTTGAAGCTTTTTCATCCGCATCAGAGAAGCTGCAGAAGGATGAGGAAATAATAGAGGCGAAAAGGAGGTCGTACACAAAATATCTGACGCCTGGATTGAATAAAGACGAAACTGATGAGGATAAAATGGGATCCGCCTGGGGAACGGCTGATAAAGCGACCGATAGAGCGATGGATAAGGTGGTAGACAAGGCAGCGGAAAGAGCGGCGGACAAAGCGGCAGACAAGTCAGCGGACAAAGCGTCAGACGAGACGGCAGACAAGGCAGTGGATAAATCGACGGATAAGACAGTGGACAAATCATCGGACAACGCACAGGATGAACCGGTCGGGAAAACATCTGACAAAACATCCGACAAAACATCTGAGAAAACATCCGATAATGCATCTGCCAAGGCACCCGACAGAGAATCCGGGGCACTTAAAAGGGAAGCGGTCGTAAAGGAATTGACATCAAAGAGAAATGCACTGCTGGCGCAGAAGGTGATAAAAGGGCTGGAGTCCCGGAATATGACCGGATATTTTGCCCAAAACAGGCAGGAGGCGCTAAAGAAGGCGCTGGAGCTGATACCGGAAGGCAGCAGCATTACCATGGGCGGCTGCATGAGCGCCCATCAGATAGGACTGGTGGATGCGCTGATGGACGGAAATTATAATTTCATAGACAGGGACGCTTATGAGGATAAGCGGGCAGCCATGCTCATGGCTTATGATGCGGATGTATTTTTGTCCAGTGCCAACGGCATGACAGAGGATGGCGTCATCATAAATATAGACGGTAATTCCAATCGTGTGTCGGCCATCGCCCAGGGACCTAAGAAGGTGATATTCATAGTGGGCATGAACAAGATCTGCGTCGATGTGGATGCTGCCATGAAACGGGCCAGGAATGTGGCGGCTCCCATAAATGCGCAGCGTTTCGGACTTTCCACTCCCTGCGTAAAGACGGGATCCTGCTTTGACTGTAAATCGCCCGATACCATCTGCTGTCAGTTTTTGATCACCCGATTTTCCAGGCATAAGGACAGGATACATGTGATCCTGGTGGATGATGTGCTGGGATTCTGATGAAAAGGAATTAAGATACTCCGCAAACTGCTGTTATGAGACTTTAAAGATATGGCTACCATAAGAGATCAGTTTTTAAGTGAAATGTGCGACGCCCTGTCTACGGACAGGAAACTGAACTCCTGCGACAGGGATATGCAGTTCTTTATCGAGATGCAGAAAAAACGCGTCAGGGATAAGGGGCTGTGGCTGGATTATGATTTTACCCGGGGCGGCACCGACTCCAGGGGAAAAGAGATGCCGAACGTGTGGGAGGACGGCTATTATTTTGCGAAGATGTGGATGGGCAGCGCCAGCTACAGGCTCGTCCTCAAAAAAGACGGCAAGGTTATATATAAGAAGAGAAAGAATGTCAACGTGCCCATAATCGTGATGGATGCCATAAAGGGCGCGCCCATCGGGGATGACATATATGTGTGTCCCAACTGTGCCCATCCCGCAAAGATAAAGGATCTGACACAGGGGTGTCCTTATTGTGATACAAAGTTTAAGATGGATGAACTGTATCCCAAGGTTACCAATTTTAACATGGTGAGGGATTATTCGGATGTCCTCTGGGATCTGGTGCCCTGGCTGATCTTTGGAATACTGGCCGGTGTGGTGGCGGCTGTCACCCTGGTGGTAGTGATGGTATGCTGGCTGGCTTCGGGGCATCAGGCTTCTGATATGGCTGTGGCCATGTTCATATCTGCGGCACGGCTGGTGGTGGCCCTTCCCTTTATCATAGTGTTCGGAGTGTTCATGGTGGGCTTTGCCGTAGAGATGATAAAGACGGTCATCTTGCTGGTGACTTTTTCATCCCATAAATATTTTGAGATGGAGATGAAAAAATACGGGCAGGAATATATGTCCCACTTTTTCATGAGCAAGCTGGTGTCAAAGCTTAAGACTGTCATCTTTTGCGATGAGCCGGGGGAGCTTCCTTTTTATACGGGAGGTCCTCTGCCGGCTGAGATGAAGGATATCGTGGATATCTTTTTCCGCGGGGCCGTGGATTATAAGAAGGTTTTCCTGGAGGGAAACATCGCCCATGTGGATGCGGATGTATATACGGAGATAGTATCGGAGAAAAACGGAAGGGCCAAAAAGAGGGAGCGCATCTTTCACGTGAGGATGATGAAGAATGTGGACAGGCCGCTTAAGATGACTTTCTCCGTGACAAAGTTTATGTGTGAGGGCTGCGGCGCCAGTTTTGACGCTACTAAGAATAAGCACTGTCCTTTCTGCGGCAGTGAATATAAGGTGGAAAATGAGGACTGGGTCATCGAATCCATCGCCTGATATCATTATGTAGATATTAAAAAGTTTCATTAAGTAAAGCAATCTTTATCTTAATGGTGTAGATCATTTAGGGGCTATGATAACAAAGATCGTACTGGTGGCAGGGATAATCATCCTGTTCATATGGCTGGGGAAGTCTTTTTCCGACAGGCCGTTCAAATATCGAAACGTGGCCATGACCAGCGTGTTGATACTGCTGGTGGCTCTTTTGGTCGGGAGCATGCATTATGCCAATCCCGAGGCTGAGAGCGGGAGCATACCTTTTGTGACGCAGTTCGTGGGCTTTCTGTGGCATTTTTCAAGGGATCTTTTTGTGCCCCTTTGTTTTATGAGCCTGTTTGTGGCTGTGAGCAATGTGGCGCTGCTTTCAAAGGAAGGGTTCAGGCTCAATAATTTCCTGGGCTTTATGTTCATGGGGGCGTATCTCATGGTGATCAACGTGCTGTGGTTTCCCCTCAATGAGATGCCTTCCATAGTCACGCCGGTGCTGGTATTTTTGAGACTTTTGCTGTGTTATTTTGAATGTACCATTCTGGCGCTTTGCATCATAGGATATGCGGTGCTTTTGATAAAGCCTTCATATGATAAGGATTATGTGGTGATCCTGGGGTGCTCCATCAGTAAAAAGGGCAAGCTCCGTCCCCTTTTAAAGGGACGGGTGAACCGGGCCATGAGATTCGTGTGGGAGCAGGAGTGGAATGCGGAAAAAACCGCGCTGTATGTGCCCTCCGGCGGACAGGGAAGCGATGAGATCATGAGTGAGGGCTCGGCGATGGAGATGTATCTTTTGAGCCACGGAGCCGAGGACTTTGAGGTGCTTCCCGAAAAGGAGTCAAAGAATACCAGGGAGAATCTGGTGTTTTCAAGAAAGATCATAGAGGCGAAAAAAGATGATGCGAAGGTGGCTGTGGTCACTACGAATTATCATGTGCTTCGCAGCGGGATGCTGGCCATGAAGGCGGGGCTTAACGCGCAGCTCATAGGCAGTTCCACAAAGTGGTATTTCTGGCCCAATGCTTTTTTCCGTGAGATGGTGGCCATTCTTTTCATGCATACAAGGGTACATGTGATAGTGGCTGTGCTGTGCGCCACAGTCGCGGTGCTGATGTATCAGTGATAAAAATATCAGGAACAGGAGATAAGTAAAATGAGATTTATCTGCGACAAGAGTTATGAGGAAGATCTGAAGCTTTATACCGAGCAGGTCCTTAAAAAGTCGGGACTGTCCCAGGCGGCGGAGAGGGAGACCATGTCCATGGCGGACAATCCCGATGCCCACAGCGGGAAGAGCAGGAACGGCTGCGGAAATGTGGTGGCGGAAAAGCTCTACGGTGACCTGGTTTTTTATAAGAAGATAATCCGTCAGTACCCTTATCGGGATGCCTTTGATCTGTATCTGAGATCTGCCAGGATAAAGATAGATGAGGAGGGGAAGTGGACCTGCAACGGCGACGGATATCCCCTGGCTTTCTGGAGCCTGGGATATTATCTTTTCAATTACAGGTCGGGGACTTTCCTTCAAAAATGTGAGAAGATAGAGGCTATAGAGAAGATGAGCCTCAATGAGAGACTGGCCATGGCGCTGGCGCTGTCGGCGGCCTGCATGGAATATATCAATTCCGCGGGAGCCATGAATCTCATCGGCAGGATCATGCTGGAGGCTTCCCAGAGTCAGGAGGTTTATGATGCGCTGTCGTTGGTTATAAAGGAAGATATCGAGGATAGATTCTTTGCCGGCATATCTCTCAAGACTCCCGTGTGCAATACACCTGAGGACTGCGTGACCATTTCAAATGAATTCTTTGCGGCGGCTGCCAGGGAGGGCTATGTATACGCCTGCAACAATATGGCAGCGGGCGAGGCCGAAAGGATAGTAAAGTGCGCAAAGGCGGGAGAAAAGGTGGAAGATGAGATGATTGACCGGTATATAGGATTTTTGCGCCGGTCGGCGGATAAGTATGAGCCCTATGCCGCAAACCGTCTGGGACTTTTCTATCTGACGGGAGAGATAAAAAGCGGTGAGGATAAGTATGTTTCCAGGGAGTATGTGGACTTTACCAGGGCAAAGGAGTATCTTAAAAAAGCGACTCTGTATCCCGATTCGAATTCGGCCTGGGCATTTTATAATCTGATAAAGTATTTCCCTAAGGATTATGAGGCTGATATCGAACTGCTGAATGAGCATATGGATTATATTAAGCGTCTTAATAAAGAGGTTTATAACATTGCTATAGAATTATGATAAAATCTTTGATTTTCTTATGAAAAATTATTGAGGATTTTTTAACGAATATATGATATGATGTATCACGATGCTGAAGGTATGTATGATATGATAAGCGGATAGTGCAAAGTTGATCATGAAAAAGATCCTTCGGCTAAAGCCTCAGGATGACATAAGCATTTGTCATTTAAGAGGAACGTAGAGACGAAGAATCCTTAAGTAATATGTAATGACAATGGATCACAAAGAGGAGGGAAGTTATGAGAAACAGAGGCTTAAAGACGTTATTGAGTTCTTTGATCGTCGCATCGATGGTCACCGGAAGTCTGGTAGTACCCGTATCTGCCGAGGAGGAGCTTCAGGCGATATTTGATGATGCCGACGCTGAGTATGAGGCTGATGTCGTATCCGAGGAGGCGGATGTGACAGGCCTTGATGAGTCCCTGTCACAGATCGATGCTGTGGATGATGCGGCAGTGACTGAGGATACGGGCTTGAACGGCGATCTTTATTCGGTCAGTGATGATGCCATAGGCGAGGACAGGACTTTCTACGGATTTATTCCGGATACGGATCTTCCCCTTCATCATGATGTGGAGCCCTCAGAGGAGATGGCTCTGGGTGCCGGCGTGAATGACACTGAGTATATGAGTCCTTACTGGGATGGCGTTATAAAGGATCAGGGTTTTACCGGCAACTGCTGGGCTTTTTCCACATCTTCGGCTCTTGAGGCGGGAATCAATAAAAAGACCGGCAAGACTCCTTCCATCTCATGGAAAAATATGAGTTACTGGAACTGCAGAAAATCCGACCTTAGTGGGACGGATGCGGCTGATTATATCAAATATGAGTATTCCGCGTCTACATATAAGAGCGGTATGCATAATTGCATAAATGATGATTCCAGCTATCTGTTTTCGGGCGGAAGCGGAACCGCAGCGGGATTTCTTTTCTCACAGGATCGATGTGTAAAGGATAATACCGGTTCGGATGACAGCAGCACCCTTGCAGTGGGTGACAGCACTTCGTCAAAGGTGACCGATATCGCAAAACTGTATGCCAGCAACACGCCGGCAGCGGGATCTGCTGCGACAAATTATCGTGTCCCCGAGACCTATCTGTTAAGCGGTGCATCTTCAAATATTAAGAATATCAAGGCCATGATAGTGGCGTATGGTGCAGGTACCGTGGGTTATTATCCCGGTAGCGAGGTTACCAACAATGCTACCGGAGCTGTGTATAACAGTGCTCCGCCCACAGGTGCGACTGAAGTCTATTCGAGCCATCAGATCACGGTAGTGGGCTGGGATGATGATTATGCGACTTCCAATTTCCTTTCGTCAAATGCACCTTCAAAGCCCGGCGCATGGATCTGCGCCAACAGCTGGGGTGATGATGCTGCACGTACAAAGAATGGTATGACATATATTTCTTACTATGATGATTCCATTGTAAACGGCGGTTTTTCTTTCCATGATGTATATGTAAAGGGTGATCCTGCCGGGGCAGAGTATTTCTATGATAATAACTATGGTGCCAATGGTGCTGTTTTCCATGGCTCTTATACTTCCGATAAGGCTATCGGTCTGGCATATACGGCAAAGAAGGCTCAGACACTTAAGGCCATCTCACTGTTTACCGATGAAGATAATGCCAGTTTTACGATATCGGTATTCGGAAATCCCGCGGTTGAAAACGGCGGAGTGGATTTGAGTACCAATGAGTCTTTGTCCACCCAGAGCGAGACGATAAAGTATTCGGGCTTCCATACCATAAAGCTGAACAAGCCTGTATCCATGAGTGCGGGACAGACGATAATTGTTTCTGTTAAGCCCAACAGGGAGACTAAGATACCTGTTACTTATACTGACAATACTCTGTCGCCGACGGCTGTATGCAGCACTGTTACCGGTTACTATGCAGGACATTCCCGTGCGCATGCGGAAACCAGCCTTACCTGTCTGCGTGAGGTTAATGATGGTGTCCTGAATATTGAAAATAAGTGCGATAACTATATAAGACTGCTCACAAATGACGGCGATGAGTCGGGAGCGGCTACATTTTCAGGTAATGATTTTGACCTGTCCGATGTGACTGTGGCTAAGGATACTCCTACGACCGGCACAAGGGTATTAAAGACTCTTACCGCCGGCGGTGCAAAATATCAGATCACATTCACAGGTGCTCCCGTTTATACAGGAAAGAAGCACGTGATCGCTGGTTCTACATCCAATAAGGGCGTTACCGCAGATCTTAATTTTGCGGTATACAGAAACGGAGTAAAATTATCTGAAAATGATTATAAGCTGAAGCTCAAGAATAATAAGTATCCTTCCGGATATAAGAATAAGAATCCACAGGTGACCATTAAGCTGGGTAAGGGCGCAGACAAGCTGGAAAAGAAAGAACTCAAGAAACTGCCCGTGGATTTTACCATATCCCCCGGAACCATGGATAATGTATATGAGCTTAAGAGGTATAAGAATATTTTGACTGGTAAGATCACCAAGTACGAATTCATAGATATTTACGGCAATAAGATCAAGTATACTTACGCCAGAAACGGTAAATTTAATCTGGAGACCATGAATCCCGCTACATACGTGCCCAAGACCAGAAAGGATGTGGAAATCTCCATGGTGAAATATAAGGGTGTCAAGTATGCGGTAGTTATAGGAAACGGAGTGACGGTTAAGGGATATAAGGCCTTCGGACCTATATATTAAATTTGAAGTAGTATTAAAATCGGAGTAACATTAAATGCTGGAACTTAAAAACCTGTCCTTTGGAGTGAATGAGCTGGGACAGAAAAAAGAAATAATCAGGAATGTGAATCTGTCCATAGGCGAGGGCAGACTGGTGGTGATCACCGGGCCCAACGGAGGCGGCAAATCCACTCTGGCCAGGCTTATTGCCGGAATAGAGAAACCGGATTCGGGCTCCATCTTTTTTGACGGAGAGGATATCACGGATATGTCTATCACTGACAGGGCCAAAAAGGGCATAGGCTTTGCGTTCCAGCAGCCTGTTAGATTTAAAGGTATCAGAGTATCAGACCTCCTTCGGCTCTCCGCCGGGGAGGGATACTCTGCAGCAGGAGCCTGTGATTATCTGTCAGCAGTGGGTCTGTGCGCCCGGGACTATCTGGACCGGGAGGTTAATTCCAGCCTCTCAGGCGGTGAGTTAAAGCGCATAGAGATAGCTACTATCCTGGCCAGGAATCCCAGGCTTTCTGTCTTTGACGAGCCCGAGGCAGGCATAGATCTGTGGAGTTTTAAAAATCTCATCGAAGTATTTGAAAAGATGAGACGTGATATCAAGGGCGGTTCCATCCTGATCATTTCCCATCAGGAGAGGATCCTGGATATAGCGGATGAGATAATCGTCTTAAGGGACGGAGTACTCAGTGAGCAGGGCAGGAAGGATGATATCCTGCCGGGGCTTATAGGTACGTCCGCTGCCGTGAGCGCCTGCAGAAAGAGCGGAGCGGGAAAGGAGTCCCACAATGCTTAAGATGGATGAGATACAAAAAAGACTTTTGTCCGAGGTGGCAGGACTGCACGAGGTACCTGAGGGAGCGTACAATATACGCTCAAACGGTGAGGCGGCAGGCAGGGCTACCACGGCAAATATAGATATCATACCCAGGGAGGACGGACAGGGGATCACTGTCCGCATAAAGGAGGGCACAAAGAATGAGAGTGTCCATATCCCCGTGGTGATGACAAAGAGCGGTCTGACCGAGATCGTGTACAATGATTTTTATGTGGGAGCCGGTGCGGATGTGACCATTGTGGCAGGCTGCGGTATAGATAACTGCGGGCCTAAGGATTCGGAGCATGACGGTATCCATCGCTTCTTTTTGGAGAAGGGTGCCAGGGTTAAATATGTGGAAAAGCACTATGGCTCGGGCTCAGGATCAGGTAAGCGCATACTGAATCCCAGGACTGAAGTCACCATGGGCGATGACAGCTTCATGGAGATGGAAATGGTCCAGATAAAGGGTGTGGATGACACCGACAGGGTGACCGAAGCCACACTTTCAAAAGGGGCGCGTCTGGTGGTCAGGGAGCGTCTGATGACCCACGAGGAGCAGAACGCCGTCAGTGCATATGTGGTAGAGCTGAACGGTGAGGGCTGCAGTGCGGATGTGGTTTCCAGATCCGTGGCAAGGGACAGATCCTATCAGAAATTCGACGCCAAGCTCATCGGAAATGCCGCGTGCTCGGGACATACCGAGTGTGATTCCATCATAATGGACGAGGGCAGGATACTGGCTGTGCCCGGCCTTGAAGCCAACAATGTGGACGCCGCTCTGGTGCATGAGGCGGCCATCGGAAAGATCGCGGGAGATCAGCTTATAAAGCTGATGACCCTTGGTTTGACCGAGCAGGAAGCCGAGGAACAGATCATAAACGGCTTTCTTAAGTGATTTCCACCACATATGGTGTGGAAATTAGAACAGTTTACATAAATATAGTGTTTTCTCGTTGACTTTTCCCCCCGGATTTGATACACTAAAAAAGATTTCGCGATTGTTGTTATGTAAACGAGCGTTATCGCACAAATGTATGAAGGGGTGAATTTGATGTTACAGGTAATTAAGAGAGACGAGACGAGGGCTGAGTTCGACCTGAGCAAGATAAGCGATGCTATGGTAAAAGCCTTTGTAGCCTGCGAAAAGCCGTATTGCACTAAGGAACTCATCGAACTGCTGGCTCTTCGCGTAACCGCCGATTTTCAGGATAAGGTGAGGGATTCACTTATCTCGGTGGAGGACATTCAGGATTCGGTGGAGGTGGTCCTCACTCAGGCAGGATACACTGATGTGGCTAAGGCATACATTCTGTATCGTAAGCAGCATGAGAAGATCCGTAACATCAGCTCTACAATTCTCGATTATAAGGATGTGGTGGATAAATACGTCAAGGTCTCGGACTGGCGCGTAAAGGAGAATTCCACCGTCACCTATTCCGTAGGCGGACTCATTCTTTCCAATTCCGGCGCAGTCACCGCCAATTACTGGCTTTCCGAGATATATGATGAAGAGATAGCTCAGGCCCACAGGAATGCGGACCTGCATATCCATGATCTGTCCATGCTCACAGGCTACTGTGCAGGATGGTCATTAAAGCAGCTGATCCAGGAGGGATTAGGTGGCGTCAGCGGCAAGATCACTTCCGCACCTGCAAGGCATCTGTCGGTACTTTGCTCACAGATGGTGAATTTCCTCGGAATCATGCAGAATGAATGGGCAGGAGCCCAGGCGTTCTCATCTTTTGATACTTATCTGGCTCCCTTTGTAAAGGTGGATAACCTCTCTTATGATGAGGTTAAAAAGTGTATCGAGACCTTTATCTACGGAGTAAATACACCCAGCCGCTGGGGCACCCAGGCACCTTTTTCAAATATCACTCTGGACTGGACCGTGCCCGATGACCTGGCTAATCTTCCCGCTATCGTAGGCGGAAAGGAAATGGACTTCTGCTATAAGGATTGCAAGAAGGAAATGGATATGGTGAACAAGGCCTTTATCGAGACCATGATAGAGGGCGATGCTCACGGAAGAGGTTTCCAGTATCCCATTCCCACATATTCCATCACGTCGGATTTTGACTGGTCGGACACTGAGAATAACAGACTCTTGTTTGAGATGACCAGTAAGTACGGCACGCCTTATTTTTCAAATTATATCAATTCCGACATGCAGCCCTCCGATGTGAGATCCATGTGCTGCAGACTGAGGTTGGATCTGCGTGAGCTTCGCAAAAAGACCGGCGGATATTTCGGCTCCGGCGAGAGTACAGGTTCCGTGGGCGTGGTCACCATCAATATGCCCCGCATAGCTTATCAGTCGGTGAACGAAGAGGAATTCTTTATGAGACTGGGACACATGATGGATGTGGCTGCCAGATCCCTTAAGATAAAGAGGAACATCATCACCAGACTTCTGGATGAGGGACTTTATCCTTATACCAAGAGATATCTGGGTACATTTAATAATCACTTCTCCACCATAGGTCTCGTGGGTATGAATGAGGCGGGACTTAACGCCAGATGGATAAAGTCTGACATGACCACAAAGAAGTGTCAGAACTTTACCAAGAAGGTCCTCAATTTTATGAGGGACAGGCTGTCGGATTATCAGGAGGAGTACGGCGATCTGTATAATCTGGAGGCATCTCCTGCGGAGAGCACCTCTTACAGATTGGCCAAGCATGATAAGGAGCAGTTCCCCGGCATTAAGACTGCGGGAAATGAGGGTGATACACCTTACTATACCAACAGTTCCCACCTTCCCGTGGGATATACGGCGGATATTTTTGACGCTCTGGATATACAGGATGAACTGCAGACGCTCTACACTTCAGGTACCGTATTCCACGCATTCCTGGGTGAGAAGCTTCCCGACTGGAAGGCAGCAGCCAATCTGGTGAGAGTGATAGCGGAGAATTATAAGCTGCCCTATTATACTCTGTCTCCCACATATTCGGTATGTCGGGATCACGGGTATCTGGCAGGTGAGGTCAAGGAATGTCCTCATTGCGGCAAGGCCACCGAGGTTTACAGCAGGATCACCGGATATTACAGACCGGTTCAGAACTGGAATGACGGAAAGCTTCAGGAGTTTAAAAACCGTGTGGAGTATGATCCCGAGAATTCCTGCCTCAAGAAGCCTACCAGTACCATGGTAACCCTTTCGGGAAATGAGTTTGACGCACAGGGTCAGAAGGCTGTCACTTTTGAAAGCCAGCCCACGGTATCTTATCTCTTTACCACGTCCACCTGTCCCAACTGTGCTCTGGCCAAGGAGTATCTCAAGAATCAGAAGGTGATGATCGTGGATGCCAATGAAAATGTGGAGTTGGTGAACAGATACAATGTAATGCAGGCTCCCACGCTGGTGGTGGTAGAGGGAGACAGTTTTAAAAAGTATCCCAATGCTTCGAATATAAAGAAGTATGTGGATAGTCTAAAGACATCAGACAAGGGACAGGTTCTCAAATGATAGAGAGATTAAATGAAAAGATAAAGAAGACAGGGGCGCCCATAGTGGTGGGACTGGATCCCACACTTGCCTTTGTACCTAAGTTTATTCAGGATAAGGCCTTTGAAGAATTCGGACAGACTTTGGAAGGCGCCGGCGAGGCTATATGGCAGTTCAATAAGGCCATAGTGGATGCGGTATATGATCTGATACCCGCTGTCAAGCCCCAGGTGGCCATGTATGAGCAGTTTGGCATACCGGGCCTTATTGCATTTAAGAAGACAATAGATTACTGTCATGAGAAGGGCCTCATCGTCATAGGCGATGTGAAGCGCGGCGATATAGGTTCCACCTGCGAGGCTTATGCCGCAGGTCATATAGGAAAGGTTACCATAGGAGATAAGTCCTACTGTCCTTTTGATGAGGATTTTGTCACTGTGAATCCATATCTTGGAAGCGACGGCATCAAGCCTTTTCTGAAGGCTTGTAAGGAAAATGACCGCGGTATCTTTGTGCTGGTAAAGACTTCCAATCCCTCCTCAGGCGAGCTCCAGGATCTTACGACCAAGGCTGAGAAGACTATCTATGAGACCGTGGGTGCCATGGTGGATCAGTGGGGAAGCGAGCTTCTGCATGGAGATTATTCTGATGTGGGAGCAGTGGTGGGAGCTACCTATCCCGAGATGGGTGCAGCCCTCAGGAAGGTGATGCCTAAGGCATGTATACTGGTGCCCGGCTACGGGGCCCAGGGTGGAAAGGGCGCAGATCTGGTACATTTCTTTAACGTCGATGGACTGGGTGCCATAATCAATTCCAGCCGCGGGATAATCGCAGCCTATAAAAATGAGAAATATGCTTCCTATGGAGAGGCAGCATTTGCTGACGCTTCCAGGGCGGCTGTTTTGGATATGAAGGAGGATATAGCTTCGGCCCTGGCCAAGTAGAGAGGACGAGATGATTTACCGGGAAAATAATGTCAATGCAAATGAAATGAATGAACTGCAGCAGAAGGCTTCGGTGCTGATCGAGGCCCTTCCCTATATACAGCAGTTCAATCGTCGTATAATCGTAGTCAAATATGGCGGCTCCGCCATGTCAACAAAGGAACTCCAGGAAAATGTAATAAAGGACGTCACGCTGCTCAAGCTGGTGGGATTCAAGCCTGTGATAGTACACGGAGGCGGCAAGGAAATAAGCCGCTGGGTGGAAAAAGTGGGCATGGAGCCCAGGTTTGTGAACGGTCTGCGCGTGACTGATGAAGATACCATGGAACTGGCCGAGATGGTTCTTTGTAAGGTGAATAAGCAGTTGGTGAGCATGGTTCAGGATCTGGGCGTGAAGGCTGTGGGTATCACGGGCAAGGACGGCGGGCTTCTGGTATGCAGGAAGAAACTGTCGGACGGTCAGGATATAGGCTTTGTGGGAGATATCACCCATGTGGAGCCCAAGGTTTTATTTGACCTTATAGAAAAGGATTTCCTGCCCATCGTGGCTCCTATCGGAATGGATGAGAACGGACAGTCCTACAATATCAATGCGGATGATGCGGCCTGTGCCATAGCTGAGGCTGTGAAGGCTGAGAAGCTGGCGTTCCTCACGGATATCGAGGGTCTGTATAAGGATATAAATGACAAGTCCACCTTTATTTCAAACCTTTCCGCCGATGAGGCTCAGGGGCTGGTGGATTCGGGTTATATCGGAGGCGGTATGCTGCCCAAGCTTTCGGGCTGTATCGATGCAGTGAGAAACGGCGTAAACAAAGTCCATATCCTGGACGGCCGGATCCTGCACTGTCTGCTGCTTGAGGTGTTCACGAACAAGGGAATCGGAACCCAGATACATACGTGAGCCCCTTCGTTATTTAGTGAGCCCCTTCGTTATTTACCTGCTTCCTTTTGTCATCCTGAGCGAAGCGAAGGATCTTAAAAAAGATAAACTATAAACAATCAGAGGTACATATGATAAAAGTAGGAATAATAGGCTCCACAGGCTATGCTGGAGCCGAGATAGTACGGATACTTCTGAATCATCCCGAAGCTGAGGTTATCTGGTATGGTTCAAAAAGCTATGTGGATCAGAAGTACGCAGATATCTATAAGAATTTCTTTGAACTGATAGAAGATAAGTGCCTGGATGATAATATAGATAAATTATCAGAGCAGGCTGATGTCATATTTACGGCCACTCCTCAGGGATATCTGGCAGGTATCTTAAACCGTGATATCCTGAGCCGCTGCAAGGTGGTGGATCTGTCGGCGGACTACCGTATCAAGGACGTAAAGGTATATGAGCACTGGTACGGTATCGAGCATAAGTCTCCCGATCTTATAGCCGATGCGGTTTATGGTCTTTGTGAGATAAACAGGGATAAGATAAAGGAAACTTCCCTGGTGGCCAATCCCGGATGCTATACCACCTGTTCCATACTGGCGGCCTATCCTCTGGTAAAAGAGGGGCTTATCGATACCGATACTTTGATTTTTGATGCAAAGAGCGGTACGTCAGGAGCCGGACGCTCTGCCAAGACTGCGAATCTGTTCTGTGAGGTGAACGAGAGCATAAAGGCTTACGGCGTGGCAAATCACAGGCACACTCCCGAGATAGAGGAGCAGCTTTCCTACGCCGCGGGTAAGGATGTGATGGTGAGCTTTACGCCTCATCTGGTTCCCATGAACAGAGGTATCCTGGTGACTGCCTATGCATCCCTTAAGGATAAGAACATAAGTGCCGATGAGATCGCAAAGGCTTATGAAAAGTATTTTAAGGATGAGTATTTTATAAGACTTTTGGGACACGGAGTGCCTCCCGAGACCAGATGGGTGGAGGGCAGCAATTTTGTGGATATAGGCTTTAAGGTGGATGAGCGCACCGGCAGAGTGGTGATGATGAGTGCCCTTGATAATATAGTGAAGGGCGCCGCAGGACAGGCCGTCCAGAATATGAATATCATGTTCGGCCTGGATGAGAGAGCGGGTCTTAATCTGTTGCCCGTATTCCCGTGATGCGCTGCTATGTGACCGGTGATGTGATCATTGTATTAAATAAATGTTGTCATACTGAGAATGACATTGAGGTGATGATTTAAGAGGAGAAGAAAATGTCAGATCTGCAAACGGATGTAACTACAAGTGAAGAGTATAATGGGGCTGATGTATCGGAGGGGATAAACGCCGAGGGTGTTTTGGCAGAGCCTGTTCCTGCAGAACCCGTGACCGAGCTGAGCATGGCCGATCAGCGGGCCAGAGTGGATTCCGTGGTGGATTCATTAAAGCAGATCGATTATGATGATGAAGAACTTAAGGAAAAGTTCGGTAAATATCTTAAGGAGATAGAGAGATACCAGTCGCTTTTAAAGCTTCTGGATATAGGTGATGAAAATCTGGCCCAGAAGGCTGAAGTCTTTTTGGAAATCTGTGAGAATCCCGAGTTTGAGATCGCCTTCGTAGGGACTATCAAGACCGGCAAGTCTACTCTGATCAACGCACTCTTGGGGCATAATTACACCCCCGTGGATGTGACGCCGGAGACTGCCGCCCTGACCAAGTTCAGGAAGTCCCCTCAGGACTATGTGAAGGTCGTATTCTATAACAGGCAGGAGTGGGATGAGCTGACCAAGAGCAAGTCCCAGCAGGCTGATACCTATAATGAACTTTACAAGCGTCTTAACGCCGAGTCCGTGGTCGATGAATGGGTAGGACATGAGCCCATAATGACAGAGGTGGAGAACCTGGGTATAGAGGCTGAGGTGGCCAAGTGGACTTCCTCCAAAAAGCCTGAGCATTTCTTTGTTAAAGAGGTGAATATAGGTCTTTCCACTTTGCCGGAAAGCTTCCCCGAGCAGGTGCTCCTGGTGGATACTCCCGGACTTTTCGATGCGGTAACCTACAGATCCGAGATCACCAAAAAGTATATACGCAAGGCTGATGCCGTGTTCTTCTGTGTGGATGTGCAAAGGACCATCAGGGAAGAGCATGAGGAGATCAGGGCTGTCTTTGAGAATGCTTCCGACAATATGAGTAAGGTTCATATCGTGGCTACTCACTGGGATAAGCTTAATAAGCCCATCATCGAAAACTGGGAGCGCCAGAAAAAATTCCTGGTGGAGCTTTTCTCCGGAAGGAGTTTCTTCGGGGACATGGAGCTGGCTCAAAAGAATATCATGCACTCCTCAGCTTATATGTATAATCTGCTCAAGGATGCGGATGACAACATGGATGAGCTGGAGATATTCTGCCGCATGACGGGGCTCACGGAAAGAGGAGCGTCCGATGAGGAGATAAAAGCGGTGTTGGATGATATAAAGGGTTATACCAATGTGGACAAGATCAGGGAGGTAATAAAGACCGAACTTCTGGCCAAGTATAAGCATCTTCTGTTCTATAGGATAGAGACCGTATATCAGGATCTCATCAGTACTTACAGAAGAGGCATCAAGGAGAGGAAAGAGGCGGCTCAGCAGAACACGCAGTAGACTCAGAATGACATAGGTGAGAGTTTTATAAAAACCGGCACGGTACACACCGAGCCGGTTTTTTTGTGCCGGTTGGATCTGTGCGTCGATTGTATATGTATGCAATTGTTTATTATTTGTCATGTCGTTATTTTATTGTCAAAATGCACAACGGTTAGCCTAAACTAACTTTAAAAAATGTTAAAAATTGACAAAAAGTTCTTTTCTTCTTTTCAAAAATATTGTATCATGATGAAAGCGCATATTTTTGAGAAAACTATTTTTCTCAGGGAAAGGAGTGTATATGAGCAAAGAATTGCAAAATTCATCCGGATGTGATGTTCCGGAGATTGCCTTTGTCGCCTGTTCAGGCAGCGCGGCTGGAAAGGCCCGCTTTGCCGGAAGCTGCAGGACCTGCGCTGAGGCGGTTGAGCATGGCTTTTTGCGCGGCGAGTGTAAGAGCGGCTGCGTGGGCGTCGGATCCTGTATCGAAGTCTGTAAACAGGGGGCTATGAAGATCGAGGATGGCAGGATCATCGTGGATCCCGAAAAGTGTAATGGCTGTGGCGACTGCGCAGCGGAGGGCGTATGTCCTCAGGGCCTTATCAGGATGATCCCGGCTGACGCCACCAACTTTATACCCTGTTCATCCACTGAGGATGAGGAAGAGGTGGTGAGGGCCACCTGCGGATACGGCTGTATAGCCTGCGGTGAGTGTGAGCGTGTGTGCCCTCAGGGCGCGGTATCCATAGTGGATAACCATGCCGTCATCGATTATGATAAGTGTGTGGGCTGCAGTGCATGTACCGTAAGATGTAAGAAAAAGATAATCGTGGACACCCAGCATGACCTTACCGTTATCAAAGATAAGGTAGCATTTGTAAAGTGCTCCGGAGGCAGCAGGGCATCCGCAAAGTATAAGGAACTGGGCATCCAGAACTGTTATGATGCAGCCAAAATGGACGCTAAGGAACTGGGACTTTGTACCACGGGATGCTGCGGACAGGGAAGCTGTACGGCAGTGTGCAGATACGGAGCTATCTCGGTGGTGAACGGCACCGCGGTAGTGGATCCCGATAAGTGCGTTGGTTGCAGGGATTGTACCTTTGCCTGCCCGAAGCACCTGATCACCATCGTTCCTTACAAGGGCACGAAGCTGGTTCCCTGCTCATCCACTGACGATTATGAGGATAAGAGCCAGGTGTGCGATTCCGGCTGCATAGCCTGCGAGGACTGTGTGAACAACTGTCCCAACGGAGCCATTTTTATGGAAGATAAACATGCAGTGATCGATCCTTCCGTATGTGAGGATTGCAATATGTGCCAGTATGTCTGCTCAAATAATGTGATAAAGGCACAGAAGGTGCCCGAGCATATTTATAAGCAGAGAGAGGCTATGGATATGCAGGAAGGAGGTTACTGGCTATGAGTAGAAAGTTAAAGACTATGGACGGAAACACGGCGGCAGCTCATGTGGCCTACGCCTTTTCCGAGGTTTCCGCCATCTATCCCATAACCCCTTCATCACCCATGGCAGAGAGCATGGATGAGTGGGAGTCACAGGGACGTAAAAATATATTCGGAGAGACGGTAAAGATCATAGAGATGGAGTCCGAGGGCGGCGCTGCAGGTGCGGTTCACGGAGCTATCACGGCAGGTGCTTATACCACCACCTTTACCGCTTCACAGGGACTTCTGCTGATGATCCCCAATATGTATAAGCTGGCAGGTGAGCAGACGCCTACGGTTTTCCATGTGGCTGCAAGAGCCCTGGCATCCCATGCCCTCTCCATTTTCGGAGATCATTCGGACGTCATGAGCTGCAGACAGACCGGTTTTGCCATGCTTTGCTCCAATAATGTGCAGCAGGTCATGGATCTGGCGGCGGTGGCACATCTGGCTACCATCGACGGACATCTGCCTATGATGCATTTCTTCGACGGCTTCCGTACTTCCCATGAGTATCAGAAGATCGAGATCTGGGATTATGACGAGCTCAAGGAAATGGTGAACTGGGATGCGGTAAAGGCTTTCAGGGCAAATGCTCTGAATCCCAATCATCCCCACCTTTTAGGCTCCGCAGAACAGCCCGAGACCTTCTTCCAGCACAGAGAGGCATGTAACCCTGCCTATAATGCGACGGCAGATATCGTGGCAAAATATATGGATATGATCAATGCCAAGGCAGGCACCGATTATAAGCCTTTCAATTATTACGGCGCTCCCGATGCCACCGAGATACTGGTAGCTATGGGCAGCGTGTGTGACGCGGCGGAAGAGGTTATCGATTATCTCAATGCCGGGGGCAAAAAGACAGGTATCGTGGAAGTACATCTGTACAGACCTTTTTCCACGGATTATCTGCTTAAAGTGATCCCCGAGACTGTTAAGAAGATAGCTGTCCTGGATCGTACAAAAGAGCCAGGAAGTATAGGCGAGCCTCTGTATCTGGATATCTGCTCGGCACTTCGTGATTCAAAGTGGAAGGATTGCTTTATAGCAGGCGGACGTTACGGCCTCGGTTCTAAGGATGTACAGCCCGGGGATATACAGGCTGCCTTTGAGAATCTCTGGAGCGATTCTCCCAAGAAGGAGTTTACCCTGTCCATCAATGATGATGTGACACATCTGTCCCTCCCTGTCACCTCCAATCCTGATGTGGCTCCCGAGGGTACAAAGGCCTGCAAGTTCTGGGGTCTGGGAGCTGATGGTACCGTCGGCGCCAACAAAAACTCTGTCAAGATAATCGGTGATCATACGGATCAGTATGTTCAGGCATATTTCCAGTATGATTCAAAGAAGTCCGGCGGCGTGACCATTTCCCATCTGAGGTTCGGTGACAAGCCCATAAAGTCCTCCTACTATGTAAAGCAGGCGGATTTCGTGGCCTGTCATAACAGCTCATACCTCACCAAATATGAGATGGTGCAGGACGTGAAGCCCGGTGGATCCTTCCTCCTTAACTGCGTATGGTCCGATGAGGAGCTGGAGGAGCATCTGCCCGCAGCCGTAAAGAGATATATAGCAAATAATAATATCAAATTCTACACCTGCGATGCCGTGGATATAGCCAAAAAAGTGGGCCTGGGGGCACGCCGTACCAATTCGGTGCTGCAGGCCGCATACTTTAAGATCGCACAGATCATAGATATAAACGATGCGGTGGGCTATATGAAGGACGCCATCGAAAAGACCTATAAGAAAAAGGGTCAGAATATAGTGGATATGAACTGTGCCGCAGTAGACGGCGGCGTGGAGAGCGTACATGAGGTGACTGTTCCCGAAAGCTGGAAGAGTGTTCCCGATGATCCCGCTCCCGCAAAGCTGGTAGGCAGGGATAAATTCCACACGGATTACCTGAATGATATACTGGTTCCCACCAATACTCTGACCGGCGATAACTGTCCAGTTTCGGTATTTGTGGAGACCGCAAACGGCATGCTGCCTTCAGGTACCGCCGCATATGAAAAGCGCGGCGTGGCTGCGGACCTGCCTCACTGGTGTTCCGGAAACTGTATGCAGTGTAATATGTGCTCTCTGGTATGCCCTCACGGCGTGATCAGACCATTCGTCCTCACAGAGGAGGAGGCCAGGAGCTATCCCGACGCCAAGCCCATGAAGGGCGCCAAGGACAAGTATTTTGTACTGGGCTTCTCGGCCAAGGATTGCACCGGCTGCGGCTCTTGTGCAAATGTATGTCCCGCACGTAAAAAGGCTATCGAGATGGCAGCCACTGATACGGACTTTATGGAAAAAGAGCAGGCTAAGTTTGACAGACTCTTTGCCACTGTTCACAACGAGGATCGTGATGTGCCTTTCACACCCGACACCGTAAAGGGCTCACAGTTTGTACAGCCTCTCATGGAATTCTCAGGTGCTTGTCCCGGCTGTGGTGAGTCACCTTATGCGAAGCTGGTGACACAGCTCTTCGGCGACAGGATGTATGTGGCGAATGCCACGGGCTGCAGTATGATCTGGGGCTGCTCGGCACCTTCCACCCCTTACACTGTCAATAAAGACGGCAAGGGACCTGCTTGGGCGAATTCCCTCTTTGAGGATAATGCGGAGTTTGGCTTCGGTATGCAGACGGCAGTGAAGGCAAGGAGAGACGCCCTCAAGAGTGCTGTAGAGCAGATCAAGGACCAGGAGGATGTCAAGGTGGCAGCCGAGAACTGGCTCAGGTTCATGGATGACGGCAATGCGTCAAAGATCACCGGGGAGATGCTCCTGGAGAAGTGTAAGGAACTGGCAAGTGTGGACAAGAATGCGGCTTATGTGGTAGAAAATGCCGACATGCTCATCAAGCCTTCCATGTGGATATTCGGTGGAGACGGCTGGGCATATGACATTGGATACGGCGGACTGGATCATGTGCTGGCTTCCGGCGAAAATGTAAATGTTCTCGTATTTGACACCGAGGTTTATTCCAATACAGGCGGACAGTCTTCCAAGGCTACGCCCACCGGAGCTGTGGCTAAATTCGCAGCCTCCGGCAAGAGGGTAAAGAAGAAGGATCTGGCTCAGATAGCCATGGCATACGGTTACATCTATGTAGCTCAGATCGCAATGGGAGCAAATCCCGCCCAGACACTTCAGGCTCTTAGAGAAGCCGAGGCTTATGACGGACCTTCACTCATCATTGCATATGCACCTTGTATCAATCACGGCGTGAAGGCAGGTATGAATAAGTCCATGCTTGAGATGAGGAATGCTGTGAGATCAGGTTACTGGAATCTTTTGAGATTCAATCCCGATCTGGCAGATAAGGGACTCAATCCCCTGTCTATCGACAGCGGCAAGGCAACTGAAAACTATCGTGATTTCCTGATGGGCGAGGTGAGATATAATTCACTTAAGCTTAAGTTCCCCGAGCAGGCGGAAAGCCTGTTTGCAAAACAGGAGGAAGAGGCCAAGGAAAGATACGAGACACTGGTGCTTCGGTCAAAGGTTTAAGAGGAAGTGCCCTCGGATCTCAGACTGAGATGAGGGGGCTTTACATTGGAGGATATATGTTATGATTAATATGACCAGAACAAAAACTGTTATGCCGGAGCAGGATCCTCAGGTAAGGAATAAAAACTTCAATGAGGTTACCACCGGTTACACAGAGGAAATGGCTATACATGAGGCTATGCGCTGCCTTAAATGCCGCAAGAAGCCCTGCATGATGGTGGGCTGCCCCGTGCATAATCATATTCCCGACTTTATAGCTAAGGTTTCGGAAGGGGAATTTGAGGAGGCTTATCAGATCCTCAAGCAGACTACCACTCTTCCCGCTGTATGCGGACGTGTGTGCCCCCAGTATCTGCAGTGCGAAGGCGCATGTGTGAGAGGAAAGAAGGGCAAGCCCGTTTCCATCGGCGCACTGGAGAGATTCGTGGCAGACTGGCACAGGCATCATAAAGATAAGGATGCTCCCAGGGATATAAAACTCAATGGCTACAAGGTGGCTGTGGTAGGTTCGGGCCCTGCAGGCATAACCTGCGCGGGAGATCTGGCAGACCTGGGATATGAGGTCACCATTTTTGAGAAGGAAAACATCCTGGGCGGCGTGCTGGCTTACGGAATCCCTGAGTTCAGACTCCCCAAGGAGATCCTGGAACTGGAGATATACAGCCTGAATTCAAAGGGCGTGCATATCGAGACAGGCAAGGCCCTGGGCCGTGACTTTACCTTGGATGATCTGCTGGAGAAGCAGGGATTCAATGCAGTATTCATAGGCAATGGCGCAGGTAAGCCTTCAAAGCTGGGCATACCCGGATCCGACTCCGAGGGTGTGATCTCGGCGGCTGATTTCCTTAGCAAGATCAATATCGAGGGCGTGCTCTCCGAGGCTAAGAAGATCGCTGTCATCGGCGGCGGAAATGTGGCCATGGACGCCTGCCGCGCAGCCATGAGATGTCCCAAGGCAGAGAAGGTATATATCGTATACCGCAGGTCTCTGAACGAAATGCCCGCAGATCCTTCCGAGATCCACGAGGCCATGGATGAGGGCATCGAGTTCATGTATCTGACGGGACCTTTGGAGGTTATCGCAAAGGAAGGCAAGGTCAGCGGACTCAAGTGTCAGAAAATGTTCCTGTCCGATCCCGACGAGTCGGGCCGCAGAAGTCCCGTGCCCGTAAAGGATTCCGAGTTTACCCTGGATGTGGACTGCATCATAGAAGCTATCGGAAACGGCAGTGACAATGAGTGCGCGGATGGCGTGAAAATCTCCGACGGCAAGGGTTACATCACCGTGGATGATGATACCTTCGCCACTTCCAGAAAGGGCGTATACGCCGGCGGCGACACCGTCACCGGACCCAAGACCGTCATCAGCGCCATGGGCGCCGGTAAGAAAGCGGCCATCGCCATCTCGGAGTATCTCAAGGTAAACTGATATCCTAAGGGTGGTTTGTAATATATTTGGTTCAGCATGACAATGCCGGACTGATGATGTTTGTTCATCATCCTGGTGAATGATTATCAAAAGCGGCTCAGACCCTGAAGGGGTTTGGGCCGTTATTTTACAAATAATACTTTTCAACAGCCCTAAGTTTTGGTAAAATGTTATCAAATAGGCTGTTTTTACAGTCGGGATATAAAAGTGAGTAAGGAGGGTGTAGTTATGTTTTTAAGTAGATTATCTGATACGGGTAAGAAGCATTTCCTCGATCTGTGTGTGCATGCTTCATGGGCGGACGGTGAGTTCGCAGAGTCAGAAATTTCTCTGCTCAGCGCATTCTGCCGCGAGATGGGTATCCCTGAGAATATCCCCGATCCCGATCAGGAACTGGATGAGCTCATGGCAAAGGTGGCTCCCGATGTGACGGACGTTGAGAAAAATATCATGATCTTTGAGCTTTACGGCCTGTTAAAGATAGACGGAAGCTTTGATGGCGCCGAAAGACGTATGCTGGAGCGTATCGCTAACGGCATAGGAGTTAAGCCCGGCGTCCTGGACCGCATCATAAGCGTGGACAGAATATATTCGGTAGCTGTATCCGAGCTGTATAAGGCAGTAGTGGGCTGATAACGGTCATTTTTGGTATTTTAAGGTTTTTATTGGGGGACTTGCAAGTATGATCACATACAATAATACAAAAACCCTGCCCGATCTTATTGAAAGAACAAGAAAAGAATTTGAGAACCGGGTCTTTTACAGGTTCGAAAAGGATGATACGATTTTTGAAAAAGGCTACGGCACATACGCTGGAGACGTATTTGCCGTAGCCGGCTATATAAGGGAACAAAATGAGAAATACGGACATGATACCCATGCGGCGATACTGGGCAGGACCAGCTATGAGTATCTGACAGTCCTTATGGGTGTCCCTTGTGCGGGAGGAGTGGCCATCCCCCTGGACGTACAGATGAGTATAGACAATCTGGTGGATTCATTGAAACGGTCGGATACGGATATACTTTTCATCGACATAGAATTTGGCTCATATCTTGATATTCTCAAGGAAAAATGTCCATTTATTAAAAGATATATAGCTCTTCAGTCAATCAAGAATATGCGCTGTGTGCCCATGATACACAGGGTTTACAGAGGCTCGCATATCGACTGGCGGGTAAATAAGGATAAGTGCGCTCTCATCATTTTTACTTCCGGGACCACCGGAGTGAGCAAGGGCGTCATGCTTTCCCATGCTAATCTCATAGATAATCTGTTCAGCTCGGACGATCAGAGGGAGGTATGTCTTAATGTACTCCCTATTCATCATATATTCTGCATCTCGGGTGATCTGCTCATGGTATTGAGGTACGGTTCTACACTGTGCCAGTGCGAGGATACAGCTAAACTCCTGTATTACCTGCAGCTTTTTGAACCCACGGTGATGAGGGCGGTGCCCATGATGGCAAAGGTCCTGGTAAACCGTGTCAGGATAATGCAGCAGCAGAATCCCGACGATGATATAAATGAAATAAAGACAAAGGTTTTCGGCGGCAGACTGAACCGCATAGTGAGCGGCGGCGGGTATCTTTCTCCCGAACTCTCCGAGCAGCTCCTTAAGGTGGGCATAAATGTGGCCCAGGGCTACGGTATGTCCGAGTGCTCGCCTAAGATATCGGCTCCCGACTATGAGCGCAGGGATAAGCTGGCGTCGGTGGGACATCCCGTCACGGGTGCGATCATCAGGATAGTGGACGGAGAGATCCAGATAAAGAGCCCTTCGGTGATGCTGGGATACTATAACGATCCGAAGCTTACCGGAGAGACTATCACTGAGGACGGATTTTTGAGGACCGGTGATACCGGTTATATTGATGATGAGGATTTCCTGTATCTTAACGGACGTATCAAGAATCTCATAATCTTAAGCAACGGGGAAAATGTTTCTCCGGAGTATATCGAAACCAAATTTGACGGCGAGAGGATCATAAGCGATATCGTGGTCTACGGTGACGGCGACAAGATAGTGGCGCAGGTTTATCCTAATTATGAGTATGCGCAGCTTCAGGGCATTACCGATATTCAGGCCGAACTTGACCGGATAATGGCAGAGCATAATGAGGAATTGACCACCTATCAGAAGATCACAAAGATGATCCTGAGGAACAGGCCTTTTGTAAAGACTGCTTCCAAAAAGATCATAAGATCAAAGGTGGTGGAAGAGCTCAATGAACAGGAGCAGCTTAAGAAAAAACTTAAAGCGCCTCAGACAGATCTGCAAAAGCTTCTCTTTGATCTGCTGGCCAGACAACTGGGGACCATGGAATTTTCCATTGATGATGATTTCTATGAGATAGGTCTTGATTCCATGGGATCCACCCTTTTCCTTTCCGACATAGCGGAGAATACGGATAAAAAGATCTCTTTGTCAGAGCTTATGGATCATTCATCCATAATCGCTCTGGAGGAGTTCTTTAACAATCAGGACAAAAAGCCTGCTGTGGATCTTTCCGTAAGGGAGGTATATCCTCTCACCTCCATGCAGATGTACTTCGCCTATGTCATTCCCGGTAATACCACGGGTAATCTGCCTTTCTCATTCCGTATGAGCAAGGATGTCGATTTTGACAGACTTAAAAATGCTGTTTACAAGGTGCTGGACGCCCATCCTACACTGAAAGCTTTGGTGAAGCCTACCGAGACCGGATATTTCGGCGTATACAGGATGGATGACAGGGTGGTGGACATTCCTGTGGAGCAGATAAAAGAAGTGGATGCTCTGAGCATCATACAAAACAGCATAGTGGGCTTTAACTTCAGGAATGATCCTTCTTTGGTGCATATCAAATTCCTGGAGAGCGAATCCCATAAATATATATTCTTTGACGTGGCCCATTTCATGGGTGACGGCATGACCATGAATATAATCATGGAGGATCTCAAGAAGGCATATGACGGTGAACCCTTCGAGGGTGAAAAGGACTATACCGGTTTCGAATACATGCTGGAGACCTGTGCGGCCATGAAGGACGGATCGAGGGCACATGACCTCAGTTATGTGGATGGTCTTATGAAGGGCATAAAGATGAGCCGCAGCATCCTGAATACGAATCCTCCCGACGCAGATCTGACAAAGGGTGACAATGCATCCATCAAGCGTAGATTTGAGTCTCTGGGCAGAAAGGATGTCATCAATTACGGCAGGGAGCACGGCGTATCCGAGAACGCATATTTTGTGGCGGCATTTAATTATTGTGTCAGCCTGTTTTCCGGCGAGGATGATGTGTTCTGTACATCCATCCACAGCGGCAGGACGGACAGCCGCTATAGCCGCATAGCCTGTGCCCTGTTTTTGACATATTTCTCCAGGTACACCGTGACACCTCACGAGACCATGGAAGAGCTGATCAGGAAGACCGGTAAGCAGATACTGCAGACCATGAAGACGAAGACGCCCATGTCCAGGGCGTCGGAGATGTTCTTCCAGTTCCAGGGCGATATCCTGGATGTCAAGATGCCGGGAGAAGACACCGAGAGAGTTCATGTGCAGCTGGACTCACTGCCTTTCCATCTCATGGTGATGTATGATGACAGGGGATATTATGTGGAGCTTCGCTATTGGAAGAACAGATTCTCTCCCGAGATAGCCGAGATATTTGTACTTTGCTTTGAGTCTGTATTAAAGGCCATGATCGATGAGACTTCTGTCAGGAAGCTTAAATATCATCTGCCTAATGAGGTATATCCCAAGGGTCTGTATGTGAAGGCCGGTGCACTCCATAAGGCAGCGGGCAGGACCATCATATCAGGTGTGGAGGATGACGAGCCCATCAGGCTTTACGTGCTGGATGATATTTATAAAAAGAAACCTTACGGTGCGTGGGGACCTTTGTATATCATGAATTATGAGCCGGATGAGTATACTGAGTCACAGCAGTATCCCTACGGCCCCGGCATGATCTATAATACCGGGCTCATAGCCAGAGTCCTTCCTGACAATACGGTAGACTTTTTGCACACCTCCGGCAGAAGGGTGCTTTCAGAGGGATCTAAGGGCAGAAAGTATACGGATCTTCTGGCGGCAGAAGCGGCGCTTGTATCCTTTGACGGTATAGAAAAAGCATTCTGCTTCATGGTTTATGATGTGGAAGAAAATATATTTGTTCTTAAAGCCGAGGTTAAGGCCTCAGGCGATGTGGATACAGAGGAACTCAAAGAAAAGATAAAGGAGAAGTACGGAGAGGATCTCACTCCCAAGTACATAGATGTTTTATGAATGTTGATATAGAGACTACATCCGGGACAGTACGGGGTGTGGCATCTGACACTGAGGGTAAGTATTTAAAGTGGCTCGGCATACCTTATGCCGAGCCACCTGTCGGAAGTTTACGTTTTAAGCGTGCCGTAAGCTATAAAAAAAGAGATGAGGTTATAGTATGTGACCGTCATAAGGCCGCCCCCGTGCAGATGGCGGGAGGCAGGTTCGGTGAGTTGATGGACAAGGGTATAGGTTCTGTTCAGAGTGAGGATTGCCTGACGCTCAACGTCTGGTCTTTTAAGGGTGCCATAAAGGCACCTGTCTTTGTTTATATTTTCGGCGGATCTTTTCACGCCGGAGACAGCGGGGCAAAGGATGTGCAGCTGGATGCCTTTTCAAAAGACGGAGTAGTGGCTGTCTCATTCAATTACCGTCTGGGGGTTCTGGGCTTTTATGATTTTTCCATGCTGGATCCTTCCTTTGAGTCTAATTGCGGCGTGTCGGATATGATCCTTGCCCTTAAGTGGATCCATGAAAATATAGCGTCCTTCGGAGGTGATCCGGAGCGTGTGACCCTGTGCGGAGAATCCGCAGGAGGAAGCGCAGTGGCTGCTTTGATGGCCGCTCCTTCGGTCAGGGGATATTTTCACAGGGCTGTTATGATGAGTCCTGTTTTGTCAAATGTGACTACGGACAGGCTCCAGTCCATATACCGTGAGAGATATTTAAAGACTCTGGGCATCGATAAGAGTGAGGTCGCAAAGCTTCGGGAACTGTCTGTGGATGAACTGAAAAAAGGGTGTGAGGTCATATTTACGGGGGCAGATACGGATACCCCCGGTACTGTTTCTCCCGGTCCTGTAATAGATGATCTCATACCGCATAAACCGCTGGATTTCATAAAGCGCGGTGAGAGCAGGGACGTGAGCTGTATGTTCGGAACCTGTGCCGACGAGGGCGCCCTGTTCTGGTTTTTGCGCTTGTGCTGCATGAGCTGGGAAGATGTGGACGAAATGCTAAGGGCCACGGGTTATGCCCATAAGAAAAAGGATTTCCACAGGATATACAGCAATCTCGGAGAAAAAAAGGCCGTCAGGGCCATAAACCGTGACCGGCTTTTCTGGGCAGATACCATGAAGATGGCCATCGCCCAGAGTGAATATAATGAAAATACTTATATGTACAGATTTGAATATGAGACGCCCTTGTCCAGAATGCTGGGGCTGGGCGCTACCCACACCATGGATATCTGCCCGGCGCTGGGGACTACGGAGGGAATATATGCGCTGCCTTATATGCGCGATATAAAACGCGGGAGATATAAGCGTCTGTCGGAGGCACTCCACGGTGCTTTCATCGATTTTGTCAGAACAGGCAAGCCCTCCGTGGCAGAGGAGAACTGGGAGACCTTCAGACCCTCCATACAGAGTGTCATGCATTTCTCATCCGAGATATATCAGACCTTTGAGCGGATAAATCCGGAAATATATGAGCTGTTTTCGGATATGGAGTTATACGTATAGATATGGGATGTTGTCCGGACTATAATCTGCATGTAGTGCAGGATGGGTGATTTACCTGTATATTTGCAAAAAACAGTGAAATTCAGGCAGTGGCAGGCTGAGATTTGAGATTTATCCGGAATGATGATATAATATCAAGCTACATGCATGAATGCGCATGCGTGCAGTTTTAAAAACAGAAAACAGGAGTCGTATATGATCAAAAAAAAGCAGCAGAGGTTTTTCTGCGTACAGACCAAGGAACTTTTCATGGGCCACGTGGAAAAGGATGTTTATTATAACGCCGTGAGAGAGAGCGAAGAGGAGTATACCATAACCGACCAGGACGGCAAAAATGAATTCAAGGCAGGCAGGGAAGAACTATTATCCTGTGGGTATCTGTGCTGAATCAATTTGCATCTTAAGAGGAGAATAAATTATGTGCGGAATAGTAGGATTTACAGGAAAAAGACAGGCAGGACCTATTCTTTTGGACGGACTTTCAAAGCTTGAATACAGAGGATATGATTCTGCGGGACTGGCAGTCAGGGATGGCGATAAACTGGCGGAAGTGGTGAAGGCTTCCGGCAAGCTTAAAGTTTTGTCTGAAAAGACTGATAACGGAAATGCCCTTCCCGGCACATGCGGTATAGGTCATACCAGATGGGCCACACACGGAGAGCCCAATCAGACCAATGCCCACCCCCATGTGAGCGGTAACTGTACCGGAACCGGGTCCGGCGAGGTGGAGTCCGAGGTAGTGGGCGTCCACAACGGTATCATAGAAAACTTTACGGAGCTGCGTTCGAAGCTAGAGCGTCATGATTACAGATTTTACAGCCAGACCGATACAGAGGTGGTCATCAAGCTGGTGGATTATTATTACAAAAAGTATCAGTTGGGGCCCATTGATGCTATCGCCAAGACCATGGTCCGCGTGCGCGGAAGCTATGCGCTGGAGCTTATGTTTAAGGATTATCCCGGAGAGATCTGGGTGGCCAGAAAAGATTCTCCAATGATCATAGGCATAGCCGATGGTGAGACCTATGTGGCCTCCGATGTGCCCGCTATCTTAAAATATACCCGCAGCGTATATTACATAGATAATCTGGAGTTTGCAAAGCTCACTCCCGGTGAGGCACATTTTTATAATCTGGACGGTGATGAGGTACAAAAAGAACCCGTAGAGATCACCTGGGATGCGCAGTCGGCTGAAAAGGGCGGCTTCGAGCATTTCATGATGAAGGAGATACATGAGCAGCCCCAGGCTGTGACCGATACCCTGAATTCCATTTTGGGAGATGACGACAGGGTGGATCTTGCATCACTTAATCTGACGAAGGAAGAGATCTCCAATTTCAGCCGTATCTACATGGTGGCCTGCGGCAGCGCATGGCATGTGGGAATGGCCGCACAGTATGTGATCGAAGAACTGGCCGGCATCCCCGTGAGGGTGGAACTGGCCTCTGAATTCAGGTACAGGAAGACTCCGCTTGACCCCAACGCTCTGGTGATACTCATAAGTCAGTCCGGTGAGACTGCTGATACCCTGGCGGCATTGAGGGAGACTAAGGATAAGGGCATAAAGACTTTGGCCATCGTAAATGTCAGGGGCAGCAGCATCGCCCGTGAAGCGGACAGTGTGTTCTATACCATGGCAGGCCCCGAGATATCGGTGGCTACCACAAAGGCTTACAGCACGCAGCTCATCGCGGCTTACTGTCTGGCACTGGAATTCGGCCGCACGAGAGGTCTCGTGGACGAGGAAAAATATGATTACTATGTAGGCGAACTTCGGGCCATACCGGATAAGATCAGGAAGATACTGGATGATAAGGAGAGGATACAGTGGTTCGCGTCAAAGTATGCAAATGCCCATGATGTGTTCTTTATCGGAAGAGGAATAGATTACGCAATCTGTCTGGAAGGGTCTCTTAAGCTTAAGGAGATCAGCTATATACATTCAGAGGCTTACGCTGCAGGTGAGTTAAAGCACGGGACCATAAGCCTTATTGAAAACGGTACTCTGGTCATCGGTGTGCTGACCCAGCCGGATCTCTTTGAAAAGACCGTGAGCAATATGGCAGAGTGTAAGTCAAGGGGCGCATATCTTATGGGCGTGGCTCCTTACGGAAAATATGAGGCTGAGGATACCGCGGATTTTGTGACTTATGTGCCTAAGGCCGATGAGCACTTTATCGGATCGCTGGCCGTGATACCGCTTCAGCTTCTGGGATATTATGTGTCGGTGGCAAAGGGTCTGGATGTGGACAAGCCCAGAAACCTTGCAAAGTCAGTTACTGTGGAGTGATTTGAGATGAAATTTTTTGTTACGGGTGTAAACGGCCAGTTGGGCCATGATGTGATGAATGAACTGCATAAAAGGGGCCATGAGGCTGTAGGGTCCGATCTGCCTGCACAGTATAGCGGGGCCATGGACGGATCTGCGGTGGTTTCCATGCCCTATGTGAGTCTTGACATAACCGACAGGGAAAAGGTGATGTCCGTCATAAAAGAACAGTCTCCTGATGCTGTCATCCACTGCGCCGCATGGACTGCAGTGGATGCTGCCGAGGATGAGGATAAGAGGGATAAGGTGGCGGCCATCAACGCGGGCGGCACTCAGAATATAGCCGATGCCGTAAAGGCCATAGACGCAAAGATGACCTATATCAGCACGGATTATGTATTTGACGGTCAGGGGGATAAGCCCTGGGAGCCGGACTGCAAGGATTATAAGCCTCTTAATGTGTACGGTCAGACCAAACTGGACGGTGAGCTGGCTGTCGCAAATACTTTGGATAAATACTTCATAGTCAGGATAGCCTGGGTGTTCGGGCTGTCGGGTAATAATTTTATAAAGACCATGATAAAGGTGGGCAAGACTCACGATGAAGTCAGGGTGGTGAATGATCAGATCGGTACACCCACATATACGCCGGATCTGGCGGTGCTTTTGGCCGACATGAATGAGACGGAAAAGTATGGCTATTATCATGCTACCAATGAGGGCGGATATATCAGCTGGTATGATTTCTGCGTGGAGTTTTATAAACAGTACGGACTGTCCACGAAGGTGACGCCGGTCACTACGGCAGAGTATGGTCTGTCAAAGGCGGCAAGGCCGTTTAACAGCAGGCTTGACAAGTCAAAGCTTAAGGAGTCCGGCTTTACGCCACTTCCCATATGGCAGGATGCGGTGGCCAGATATTTGAAAGAAGCGGATCTGTGAACGGATGAGATTAAGGCTTAGTGAAAACAGATTACTGTCCCGGCTTGACGGGAGGATGTACAGAAGACTTGGTGAAAATATATATCTTATCATCAGTATCATGGCTGTCCTTTTCGTCTTTTCGGGACTGGTGGTTGGGCTTTTGGGAAGAGGCTGGGCCGTGGCCTGGTTTCTTGTTTTTTTAGGAGTGACCCTTGGATTTTTGCCTATATTGCATTTTTTGATCGAATGGGAAAAAAGACATCCCGTGGATATTACCGGGGATGAGGAGGTTTTGGAAGAGACTGATGATGCCGACCGGGAAGAGGTGGTGGATGATCAGACCAGACAGGCTCTTGAACGGGAAGCGAGGCTGGCCAGGGCTGAGATAAAGCGCAGGAATGAGGCCAAGCGACAGGAAGAGAAACTGAGGAGACAGGAAGAGCGTATCTTAAGGCAGGCCAGGGAAAAGGAGTATGAGCGCCGCCGTCAGGAGGAAGAGAAAAGACGCAATAAGGAAAAACAGGACAGGAAAGAAGCTGAAGAGCGAAGGGAAAAGTGGAACAGGACTCAAGGCGCTTCTTCGGGAAATGTCTATAAGGGAAATACACAGAAGATCATGCCCTCCGGTTATTTTGACGGAGTAAGGAGCATGGAGGAACTGAAGAAAAGATATAAGGAACTGGTGAAGATACATCATCCGGATAACGGTGGAAGCGCCGATGCGATGATGGATATCAGGAAGCAGTATGAAGAATTGGAGATGTTTTTCAGGTCATATGAAAAACATGCGAAGAAATGACAAGGGGACTTTGATATTGTTATTTAAGAGGAACGAAGTGAGGACGAATCTAAATTATGGAAGGAGAGATAATGGACAATATGGAAACTAAGGACAATGCACAGCAGGATGAAAAGGGCGGTGAAGTGGTTTCACGTCATTTCATTCAAAGAGAGATAGATAAGGATCTTAAGGAGGGCGTGTACGATCATGTGTGCACCAGATTCCCTCCGGAGCCTAACGGTTATCTGCATATCGGACATGCAAAGTCCATCATCTTGAATAGTTCACTGGCAAAGGAGTATGGCGGAAAGTTTAATTTAAGATTTGATGATACCAATCCCACCAAGGAAAAGCAGGAATTCGTGGAGTCCATCAAAAAAGATGTGGAATGGCTGGGAGCGGATTTTCGAGGCGAGGTGTTCTTTGCCTCCGATTATTTTGACCAGATGTATGAAGGCGCGATAAAACTCATCAAAAAGGGAAAGGCCTATGTGTCTACCCTGAGTGCTGAGCAGATAAGCGCTACGCGTGGCTCCTTTAATGAGCCCGGCACCAACGATCCCGACAGGGACAGGAGTATAGAGGATAATCTGCGCCTGTTCGAGTCCATGAAAAACGGAGAGGTGGAGGACGGCGCCATGGTGCTTCGTGCAAAGATCGATATGGCCTCACCTAATATAAACATGAGGGACCCCGTGATCTACAGGGTGGCTCATATGACACATCACAATACGGGCGATAAGTGGTGCATCTATCCCATGTATGACTATGCCCATCCCGTGGAGGATGCCATAGAGGGTATCACCCATTCCATCTGTACTCTGGAGTTTGAGGATCACAGGCCGCTGTATGACTGGGTGGTCAGGGAGTTGGAATTCGAGAATCCTCCCAGACAGATAGAGTTTGCAAAGCTCTACCTCACCAATGTGGTGACGGGAAAGAGATATATCAAAAAACTGGTGGAGGATGGTATCGTGGACGGCTGGGATGATCCCAGGCTGGTGTCCATAGCGGCTCTTAGAAGGAGAGGTTTTACCCCTGAGTCTATCCGTATGTTCATAGAACTGTCCGGTATTTCAAAGTCCCAGGCATCCTCTGATTACGCGATGCTGGAGTACTGTGTCAGGGAGGATCTGAAGCTTAAAAAGCCCAGGCTCATGGCTGCCATAGATCCCATCAAACTGGTGATAGACAATTATCCTGAGGATCAGACGGAGATGCTCACCATCCCCAATAATCTGGAAAACGAGTCTCTGGGAGAAAGACAGGTTCCCTTTGAAAGAGAACTCTATATTGACAGGGATGATTTCATGGAGGAGCCTCCGAAGAAGTATTACAGGCTCTTCGTGGGCAATGAGGTGAGACTCATGAACGCCTATTTTGTCACCTGCACCGGTTATGAAAAGGATGAAGACGGAAAGGTGACTGTAGTACACTGTACCTATGATCCGGAGACAAAGCAGGGCACCGGAAAAGAGATGCCCAGAAAGGTCAAGGGCACCATTCACTGGGTTCCTGCAAAGGAGGCAGTCAGGGCCACCGTCCGTCTGTATGAGAATCTGGTGGATGAGGAAAAGGGCGTCTATAATGAGGACGGCACCATGAATATCAATCCCGATTCGATAAAGATCATGGATAACTGCATGATAGAGCCGGCCATTAAGGGGGCAAAGGCTTTTGACGCCTTCCAGTTCGTGCGCCAGGGCTTTTTCAATGTAGACTGTCATGATTCAAAGGACGATGCTTTGGTATTCAACAGGATAGTGTCGCTCAAGAGTTCGTTCAAGCTGCCGAAATAATATGGATTACGGGTTATTATTTTCCAAAGAAGGGAGAGGTTAAAGATGAAGAAAAGGAAATTATACGGAATCATCCTCAGTGCGGTGATGGTAATCACGTCGGTGTGCCCGACTATGGCGTCACAAGCCGTGGATGCGGATGCTATGGCACTGGCGGAAGAAGCTGTTGTTGAAGATATGTTTTATGACGTGACAGAGAGCGAAGCGTTTGATGGACAGGAAAAGGCGGAAACAAATGGTGGCAATGTGATCTATGCCACCCCTACTGCATCTGAAAATGCGGCCGGTACCAAGACGGACCCTATTAATCTGGAGATGGCATTAAGCGATGCCTTGCCCGGCGATGAGATTCGCATTCCTGCCGGAAACTATGTTTGTGACAAGACATATAAGATACAGACTTCCGGCACGGAAGAAGAGCCTATCAAACTGACGGGTGTGGGAAAGGTTACGCTTGATTTTTCGGCTCATCCTAATCATGAAGTGTTGGATGCCGATAATGATCAGTATAAAAAAGATAACGGAATAAGATTGCTGGCCAATTACTGGGTGATTTCAAACATAGAGATAGATCACGCTCCCGGTGTGGGACTTCAGATCAGCGGTTCCAACAATAAAGTAGAGAGATGTCGCTTTGCATTTAATCGTGATTCGGGCCTTCAGATCAGTGGAGGCGGAGATAAAAAGGTCGACTGGGCACATGACAATTATGTGTTGAACTGCACATCTCATGATAACAGTGATAACTTCCGTCCCAGATACGGCGAGGATGCTGACGGTTTTGCTGCCAAGATCCAGTTGGGAAGCGGAAATGTGTTCTCCGGCTGTATTGCCTATTGCAATAGTGATGACGGTTGGGATCTTTTTGCAAAGGATGATAATTTCCCCAATGAAGCATGCACTATTTTAAACTGTATTTCATTTGGAAACGGATATCTTTCGGACGGCACCACCACAGCTGAAGGTGATGGAAACGGTTTTAAACTTGGAAGTGCCGACTGGGCAGTACCCAACCGTATAAAGAACTGTCTGGCCTTTGATAATGTGGGGCATGGTTTTACGGATAACAATAATACTGCTCCCATAGAAATACGCAAATGTACGTCTTATAATAATGGTAAGGGCAACACAGGCGGCGGAGGTTCCGTTTCCGGAAAAAAGAATAACATGTTTGAAAAAGAAATTGGCGGTGTGATGTCAGATTTGCTATCTGTATATTCATCTTCTTTTGCTCCGAACGGTATGGATATGTTTAACGGTACCATTGACCACTGTCTGTTATATTCGGATGGCAGTTATTATATTGACGGTGTGACTGCTATAGCCTCTGTTTCTCAGATGCCAGGTGAAAAACTGGCTCAGACTCTTAATCAGAGTACTTTTGTTTCAGTAGATGTTCCGGATTATGCTACTACGGATTTTGATGCCATATGGAGAGATTCAGATGGAAACCTGGCTTTGGGCGGTCTGTTCGAGGTGGCAGAAAGTTCCCCTGCGTATACCCGGTCTTCCACCAGAAAGGCTCTCGGAGCTGATCTGTCTCAGGGCACATATCTGGACTTTGGTGACGAACCGGCTAAGACCAGTGCCCAGTATAATCTGATGAGACTGGAAGGAAAAATGATAGTGATCCCCGAAAGCGGAAAGATAATGAATATGTCAGATTATCAGATAAATGGTGGTAAATTCCCGAATCCTTCAAAAGAGCCTCCGATTCCGGCTACTTTTGGAAATGAGTATTTCACCGTGCTGGCTGGAACCGGGCAGAATATGACATTGGGAGATGCGAAGGGCGAAACGGATTTTGCGTACTTTGAAGATGGACGTGGTGCCAATTTAAGCAAGAGGCTTGTTCTGAACGGTAATCCGGGCATGTGTGATGAAGGCTATCTGGCAAGATGTGTGGAATTTACGGTCCCGGAAAATACCGTCACTACTGTTACGGCTATTGCATATGCTGACGCAGCCGGCGCCAAGCTTACGGTGTATAATGCCGATGGGACATTGGTGGATGAAAGTAAGATACTTTCAATGAAAACACGTACATTGGCCGGGTATTCTTTCTCGTTTTCAATCCCCGGAAAGTATTATATAGGTACTCAAAAGTATGTGAACAATACCTATCTGTATTATTTACAGCAGGTAGATATTCCCCTTGGAGGAGACAATCCGGACGGTGATCCTGGCGATTCTGATAATCCCGGATCAGGGACAAAAGATAAGGAAGAGGAAAAGGCCGAAAAAGCCATGTCGGAAGGAAAAGCTTCCGTAAATGATACCGTTGTCCTGACCCCTTCTCCCGACGGAAAGACCTATGCTCTGGAAGTTAAGGCACAGTCCGTAAGTGCGGATCAGGTCCTTACGGTGAACAAGGGAGACAAGATAACGTTAACAGGCTATGATAAGAAGAGCCTTGTGCTGGATCCCACGTATAAGAAGACACTTTCCATAAACGGTAAGGGCGTTCTGAAGGCTAAGAAAATCACGGATTCAACGGGAGTGAAGTTTTCATATACCATAAACGGCGGCAGCACTAAGGTAAACATGACATTGGCGATAAAGGATCCTGCGGTCAATGTTTCGGCTAATGGGCTGGCTAAGCCTATGAAGAAACTGAATGCCGAGGTTTATGAGAATACCGAGTTTGACATATCCTTTGACATGCCTTATACCGCAAAGCTCATACCCGGAAAGGCAAAGAACAAGTCGGCAGTGGTATTCTATGATGATAAGGGCGCTGCAATAGCTGATATGAATTCCTTTAAGTTTGTGGTAGGCAGTGACTTAAAGCTTCATGTAAAGGGCAAGAGTGCATCAAAGGGCTCATGCAGCATACCGTTCACGGCTTACGGAAAGAAATATACACTTAAGATAAAGACGGTAGTGAAGAAGTGAAAGTGATTCGAAGCGTGTAAAGCTCGAATAAGGATTGAATAATAATCCCTCCGCCATAGATCAAAGGCGGAGGGATTTTTTTACATGCGGTGTATTGGGGCTGTAGATCATTCAGATGCTGATCATTCGGATGTCAGCCTGCAAGGTTATTATATACATCAAAGAAACCGGATACGTTAGGCTCATCTGAGGGGGCAAAGGTCAGGGAATCCCAGAGCTCCGTGTTCAGGTTAGAGTAAAGACTGCTCACGAAGTCGGTGTAGATGTCGTTGAATACTTCGTTTTTCTGTTCCTTTACGATCTTTTCCTTGTTTATATCCGTTTCTTCCCTGTTGAAGGTACTGATACATTTTATGATGTGATAACCGTACTTGGTCTCCACGAGGTCTGATATCTCGTCGGTCTCGAGGTTGAAGGCCGCTTCTTCGAAGCTTTCGGGCATGTCTCCCTTCATGAAGGAGTAGGTTATCTGGTTGTCATCGCTGTATTTCTGGGCCAGTGAATCGAAGTCCGCGCCCTCTTTAAGCTGTTTCAGCAGACCGTCTGCCTTGAGCCTGGCCTTTTCCTTTGCCGTGGCATTGTTGGAGGTGCTTTGTGAAGTGGGGATCCTTATCAGTATATGCTTGGCCGTGATGGTCCTGGCTTCGTCATCCGAGATCTCGGGGTTCACATTCTTTGTCAGTTCATTGTAGACCTTGTTTGCCAGAGCATATTCGTGGTACATGCCGGCTATCCGCTCTTCGTTGACGTCAAGCTTTTTGCGCAGGCTGTCATTTAAGAGAGCATTATATTCGGCGGCGGCTTTATTTACGATGGCCTCCTCGTCTTCATCGAGGGTGATGCCGTGATCTTCTGCCAGCAGGTTCATGACCTTGATCTGGGCGAGCCTGGCCAGAATAGTGTCCTTGAGCTGATCTCCCAAGGTGATGCCTCCCAGGTCCTTTTGCCAGATCTCATTGCCAAAGAGGCTCTCAAACTGGTTCTGGGCGGTGCTCATATAGATATTGACCTCGTACAGATGGCAGGGATCGTCATCTATCCTGAACACCTCGTCGTTTTCAAAAGGGGTGGTGAGGACGATCTCCGTGTTTTTCTCTGCTTTCTTGCAGCCTGTGAGGGCTGTGGCGATGGTCAGGGCCGCGACGGGGACCACTAAAAGGGCCTTGTTTTTTATCTTCATGCATTACTCCTTCAATATTTAAAAAAACTTCTTTATTTTTATCACATTTTCGATTAAAATAGAAGAGGTATTTTATTATAAGGTCAAGGAGGGTTACCTGATGTCAAGAAAAAGCAATAAGACACTGTTATTTGTGGGACTGGCCGCGCTGGTTGCCGGCGGAGCATATTACTATTATAAGAAAAAGGTAAAAGACGCCGATTTTGATGATTTCGACGATTTTGAAGATGATGATACCGAGCTGGAGGATTATCTGAGGGAGAGCGCATATCAGTCAGAGCAGAAGGAGCGCTCCATTAAGGATGTATTCCCCATCAATCTTTCTTCCCAGGGTGTGTCTGAGGCTAAGGAATCTTTAAAGAAGGTGGTTCTGGATCTGAGCGAAAAGGTCACAGGAGCTATATCAAAGGATCAGTCTTCGGTGGTGAAGTCGGGTGATGATGCGGATGTTAAGGATTTCAGCTTTTATGATCTGTCAGCAGAGGATGATGATTTCGTAAAGGAAGATAAGCCCCTTGACGTGATCGATCCTGCCCGTGACAGTGCATCTTCCGATGCCGGAGCGGCTTCATATCTGGACCAGGTGGCAGCAGCGGATGAAGCAGCCGAGGCTGTGGAGACAGTGGCAGAAAGTGTACAGGAAGCAGTTGAGACTACAGCTGAAGCAGTTGAGACTGCAGCTGAAGCAGCCGAGACGGAAACCTTTGAGTTCGTGGAAAATGAGGCGGATGCAGAGGAAGAGAAGACATCTGATGAGGTCTGAATCGTGGATTTTAAAAAAAGTAAAAAAATCGCTTGACGTCAGGTGAATATAATAGTATAATTGCGTTTGTGGTTTTTCGAAACACACATATATAAATGGGATCTTAGCTCAGCTGGGAGAGCATCTGCCTTACAAGCAGAGGGTCATAGGTTCGAGCCCTATAGGTCCCATTTGTCTTGTGTCTTTTGACACAGGAAATGGCGAGGTAGCTCAGCTGGCTAGAGCACACGGTTCATACCCGTGGTGTCGGGGGTTCAAGTCCCCCCCTCGCTATTACAGGAAAGGGAACCCCATCGGGGTTCCCTTTTCTGTAATCACGAATTGAGAATAACACCCGACACCGCGGAGTGGTGGAGGGGGCGCAGACCGTCCGGGGGACGGTCGTTTTGCGCCGACCGGAGCGGAGCGAAGATCAAGTCCCCCCCTCGCCTGGCGTATGATGTGTTTGGCCTTTGGATCACGGAGTGGTGGAGGGGGCGCCGACCGGAGCGGAGCGAAGATCAAGTCCCCCCTCGCCTCTGACCTTCGGCTTTCTATTCTGATCATAAGAAAAGGTTTACCTCTGACCACACCTTATTAACTATTATGCAATGTTAATTAAAGAAATTTCCTACCACAAAAACTTCAAATGCCTTGAGGGTGCCTGTCCTCATACCTGCTGTCACGGCTGGATCATCCCCGTGGATGAGGATGAATTTGAGCGTTATATGCAGGAAAAGGGCCTGCTTAAGCTCCGCCTCGTCCTGGCCATGCTCTTTCGCAACGGCACCGGCTTTAACGTAAGATGCGGCAGCTGTACCTTTCACACAAAGGAAGGCTTATGCGAACTGCAGCTCAAAAAAGGTCATGAGTTCCTTCCCGGTGCCTGTCAGGAATATCCCCGGTTTTACAGAAATTACGGCTTCTTTGAGGAAAGATATCTGGATCTTTCCTGCATTCAGGCTGTCCGCATGTTTTTTGATCATATGGATGATCTGACCCTTACAGAATATGAGGGAAAAGAGGGGAGCGGTAAGTGTACGACAAATGATGATGGCGACTATCTGAAGGCTCTTGGCAAGTGCAGGGATGAGATGCTTTCTCTTTTGAAAAAGTGCCACGGCGCAAAGGAACTGAATGAGGCGCTTATATATATCACGGATCATGCTAAGCGTGCCCAGGGCGCATTTGTGCTGGGAGATACGGATTTTCTGACAAGGGAGAGTGTGGCGCCGGATGTATCTGATGCGGTATCACTGAATAAGGAAATTGATCCGATGGAAAGAAATATCGGTGATCATTTATCAGACAAGGCTACGGGCCGCAAAAGGCTCTTTCCCTTAAGCGCTGAGGTCTTACGGGACATACTTGATACCGGCCTGTATTCCCCGAGGCTTCGGATGACCAATCCGACCTTACATGAATTGTTCACACTTCCCCTTAAGAAATATCGCAGCCTGATGCGCTCAGAAGACTCATGGGAGACGGCGTGGGATGATTTTGTAAAAGAATATCCGAAGGCTGTAAAGATATGCAGCGCCTATTATTCTTATTATCTTTTACAGTATTATTTTTCATCCTTTGAAGATTACAGCTTTTTAAGGCATGTGAACATGGGGATCATACAGATGAACATGGTGTTTTTACTGATGTGTCTTAAGGAAAGATCAAAGGGGTCATTCTCTGATGAGGACGCCATGGAGATCATGGCCTGTTATAACCGGCGCGCTTATTTTAATGAAGATGTGAAGGATGAGATGTATGATACGTTTATGTCGCATTTTTTTATTAGTTAACAGTTGTAAATCTATGGTTTTTCGTATATAATAACCCTTTGGTGGATTACATAATATTCTGATCCTGTGGATGTGAGCTATAGGACAGACGGGGAGTATGTTGCGTAAACGATCATGAAGAAGGCCATTCTTATAACTTTAAGCGTATTGCTGATCCTGATCCTGGGATGTTTATTCACGGGATTTAAGTTTTATACGGCGGGATACAGATATGATCCCGTGAACAAGGGTATGATCAACATAGATCTGTCTCCCGAGATACGCACCATGGAGCTGACGTTAAATGAGGGCGGTGTCAAAAAGCAGTTTCCTGTGGATGTGACATACACTCCTTTTGTGGATGCCGATGTCAGCAATCTCTTTGTGTCCGAATCAGATATTTCTTATCTGACGACTCCCGATGAAAAACAGATAAATGACAGTGTCGACGTTTTCCTGTCCCTGACGAAGCGGTCCGGGATGAAGGCGGCCAGGCTGGACAAAGATATGAATTTTACCGAAACAGTCCAAGGTAACCAGGTGTCTGTCAATACCTTAAAGCGTGATATAAAGTCTGAGTTCCCCGCAACCGGTGATTTCAATGTGGAGGATTACTACGTGGTGCAGACCGACAACCGCGGGGCGAGGCTTGAAGGAATATATAACCGTGTGGAAAACCTGAAGGTCACTTATGAGAATGGCAGTTCCATATGCGCTATGTGGATGAATCCGCAGTTTAATGAGTTTGACAAGACTGTCACCTTTGACGAGGACAAGATAAGGGAAGAAGTCGGAAAGCTCATGCTGACAATGGATGATGCAGGCAAAAAGACCATCAGTTTCAATTCCACAAACATGGGCGTCATTCCCGTACAGGGCGGTACCTGGGGACATATAACCGACACGAAGGCGGAGACCGAATACATAATTGACAAGTTCAGGAAACTGGGAGAGCCCGAAGAAAACCGCAAGCCCATAATGATACAGGATTTAAGCTGGGATCTGCCCAGGAATTACATAGAGGTGGATAAGAAAAACCAGCATGTATATGTCTATGAAAACGGCAGGGTCATAATGGATGACGATTGCGTGACGGGACTTTATCCCAGGCGAAAGACCCCCTCCGGTATCTTTTTCATATCCGAAAAGATGAAGAATAAGACTCTCAGGGGCCCGGGTTACGCTTCCTTTGTAAACAGATGGATGCGCCTTACTAATTCCGGCGTGGGACTTCATGATGCCACCTGGCGCGGCAGATTTGGGGGAGAGATTTATCTGAGGGACGGTTCCCATGGATGTATCAACCTGCCCAAGGCCTTTGCTTATGAGGTTTATGACTATGTTTATGATAAGGAAAATTATTGTGTAGTGGTTCACGACTAATCTTGACAATTGATGCCTGTCATAATACAATGATGACCGACATAATTATACAGCTGGGGGAGCAGATATGCTGAGAGGCTCATGGCCGACCCTTATGACCTGATACGGATAATGCCGTCGTAGGGAAGCTGTCATCCTGTATGATGACTCTGGTTTACCTCCTGCTGTATATGAAAGCAGGAGGTTTTTATTATGAACTATTTTATTGAAGCAAATGACGGATACTATTCACTTACATCGGCGGGAACCATATTCTGTCTGATCGTTGCGGCTCTTTTGTTCATTGCCGTCACCATCATCAAAACAAAGATGGATGAGGCTTTTTCAAAGGGAGATGAAAAGAAGGAGAAGGCGTCCATTTTCTCAGTAAGGCAGCTTGCCTTTTCAGGGGTTGCTCTGGCTCTGGCTTACTCTCTTTCCTTTGTGAAGCTGATCCACATGCCCTGGGGCGGATCGGTAACTCTTTGTTCCATGCTTTTCGTCTGTCTCATCGGATACTGGTACGGACCTAAGATAGGCCTTGTGTGCGCGTTTACATACAGTCTGCTCCAGTTTGTTCAAGGAGGCGGCAGCTATATCATATCTCCCCTGCAGGTGGCCCTTGACTATCTGCTTGCCTTTACCGCTCTGGGATTTTCGGGATTCTTTTCAAAGAATAAAAACGGGCTTATCATCGGATATATAGTGGCTGTACTGGGAAGATTCATATTTACCTGCGGCGCCAGCTATCTGTTCTGGATGGACTATATGCCCGAAGAATTTCCCAAGACACTTTCGGTTATTTATCCTTTATGTTATAATTTTGCTTACATGGGCGTGGAGGCCATTCTCACGGTGGTCATCCTTATGATCAAGCCTGTGACGGCTGCAATGGATAAGGTGAGGTCCATGGCGAACGGGACCGGGAAATAAAGTGTTTTAGTATATGTTTATGCGTTTTTTCAGGAAATACAGAAGGTTTTTTGATGTGGTGGTGCTGGCGATGTCGACTGCCATTGTCTTAAACCAGCTGATATTTCTGACGGGTCTTTCCGATATGTCTCCGAATTATCAGGAGGCCCTTGAGATCATGGAGTCCATGGAACCATGGACTCTGTTTGTTCTGGCTGTTTTCGCGGCTCCCATATACGAGGAACTGATCTTCAGGGGACTGTTTTACGGTCTGCCGCTTTTTTTGATCGGAAGGTTTGCCGCTCCTCGGATGAGGGCCGCTTTTGTTCCTGTTTTTGCTTTGGTGTCGGCGCTTTTGTTTGCCGCATATCACGGGAATCTGGTCCAGTTCATTTATGCATTTATCATGGCGCTCTTCATGTGTCTGACTTATGAGTGTTGCGGGGGGATATTGTGGTCGATACTGTTTCATATGTGCGCCAATTTTTCCGTGCTGGCCAGCGGCAGCTTCAGGGAGGAGCCTGACAGCCTTATGACCTTGGGGTGTATGGCCATTTTTCTGATAAACGGTACCATTAGCCTTAAATCTATGTTAAAATACAGATTGGAGTATCAACCGGGGAAAACTAAGCACGCAAAGGAGAAGGAGGATGGGAAAGAATTTAAAGAATGAAGTAAAATGGGAATTCAGGAGTTTTGGTACCAATTCCACCTATGATGACAAACTGTGCGGCTTCAGGGGGAGCGCGCAGGAAGATGATGTGAGGGTGTACTGTGAAAAGAATTCGGGAAAGATAGTCCCCCTGTCCTATGACGGCCTTTCGTTTTATTATACAAGCATAAGCCGTGATAAAAATTTCACCTTAAAGGCAAAAATGCATATCAATGACTGGTCTTTTACCAACGGCCAGGAGGGGTTCGGACTGATGGCCTGTGACAGGATCGGCGAGACCGGAGGGGCCGACCTTTGGAATAATTCCATTATGGCGCTGGTCACAAAGGGACAGTATTTTTATGACGCCGAGACGGATTCCTATAAGGGTAACGCCGACGAGAACAAGGTAGTGATGTTCCAGGGCGTATCGGCGCTGGCCAGGTACGGCGTGACGCCGGAAAATGAGCAGTTGTTCAAGGATGATCCGTCCACGGCCATGGCCAGATATTTCTTCCAGGACCAGACCATGCTGGAGCACATCTGTGCAAAGCAGGGAGCCGGTACCTATAATATCGCCGCTAATTATGTCCAGCCCCATGAATTTGACGAGACAAAGATGGGAGTTAAGGATTACGGCGAGGGCAAGCTCATGGCGGGAGCGGAAAATACTCCCGAAGAGCTTATATATGAGGATTTCATCTTTACCATAACAAAGGATAATTCGGGATATACCCTGACTTATGAGAGCCCGGACGGGAAGCATAAGGGATCAAAGACATATTTTGATCCCAAGTATTACAAGGACGGACTCATCAGGGAAGATCTGGAGGCCGCAGAAAAAGAGCAGGGAATACTGGAAAAGCTTGACTCTGATTTTGTCCATGTCGGTTTTTTTGCAGCAAGGAATGCGGATGTGAGCTTTTCCGATATCAGCATAGAGATAAGGGACAGGCCGGAGGATGAGCCCACCCGTGCTCATGATAAGGTCTTCTATGAAAATAATTCCGGTTTTATCTCGGCTCAGACTGCCAATACGGAGGATTATGTGCTGACCTATCGTCCTGCCTGGAATGGTAAGCTGAAGGTGACGGGAGAGGACGGCGTCATATTTGACGGAGAGGCTCAGGCGGAGGTGAATACGTATGTTAAGGCCCGCCTTAAGCCCGGCTTCAACAGGTTTACCGCTGAGTTTACTCCGGATGAGAATTATCATCACGGTTATGATGAGATCCATCCCGAGAATATTTATAACTGCCTGGATTCTTATGAGACCCTGAATCAGGAACTGTCCGTGATATACAGGAAGTTTTCTTCGGATGAGATATATGTATCTCCCGACGGACAGGCAGAAGCAGCGGGCACGGCTGATGACCCCGTGGATATAAGGACCGCAGTCAGCTATGCCGCACCCGGACAGGCGGTTCTGTTAAAGCCCGGCGTGTATGAATTTACTAAAAAGTTCCTCCTGGAGCGTGGAATAGACGGTACGGCTGAAAATCCCATAGTCCTTAAGGGGGACGGCGGAAAGGCTGTCTTCGATTTTAAGGATATGGAAGGAGCGGGAAGACTGAGCGGAGCCTTTTTCATAACTGCCTGCTATTGGCATATCTCGGATATCGAGATCATGAACGCACCCGACAGGAATACGGGTATCTGGCTGGCCGGCCATCATAATGTGTTGGAGAGGCTGGAGGCTCATCACAACGGAAACGTGGGTATCTGCATTCTGGCAGAGAATACCATGGTGAGAAGAGATGAGCGTGATATCAATGGCGAGCAGCTGTGGCCCAATCACAATACCATCAAGGATTGCGTATCCTATGAGAACTGTGATTCCGGCGGAGATTTGGCCGACGGTTTTGCATGTAAGCTGATGGCGGGTGACGGAAATGCCTTTGTGGGCTGTGTCTCATACAGCAATGCCGATGACGGTTTTGATCTGTATACAAAGTCTGAGCTGGGCAGCATCGGCAGAGTCAGGATCGAAAACTGTGTATCTTATGAAAACGGTTATGTTCACAGAAACGGAGAGAGGATCAGCGCCGGTAACGGTAACGGATTTAAACTGGGCGGTGAGTCCATACCCGGAGATCACATGGTGATCAAATGTGTGGCTTATAAAAATAAGGCTGACGGATATGATTCCAACAGATGTCCCGATCCTAAGCTTTATGACTGTCTGGCTTATGACAACGAAAAGTCCAACTTTGACCTGTATTCCACGAAGGGCAAGGCTACGAACTTCTTTGTGGAGCGGTGTGTATCCTTCAGAACGGACAAAACCGTGGGAAGAGGCGATATCATAAAGTGCGGAGGCGACCAGAAGCTGGAAGACGCCATCGGTGAGGATGTTGTACTTTGGAAGCTTAATGAGGAATGATGCGGCAGGATCAGAGTCAGACCTTTGCATCCTGAAGGATCTTAATTTCAAATTGATACAGGTATTAACGAAAGGAGACTGGATATGCTTAAGGAAGTAACCGGAAATAATTTTGAGGAGATAAGTGCAAGCGCAGTGGCACTGGTGGATTTTAACGCTACATGGTGCGGACCATGTAAGATGATGGCTCCCATACTGAACGATCTTTCAGAGAGTTTTGCGGGACAGGTTGATTTTTACGGCGTGGACACGGATGAGAATTCCGCGCTGGCACAGCAGTTTGGGATCATGAGCATCCCCACGCTGATCATCTTTAAGAATGGCAGTGCCGTGGCAAAGAGAGTGGGTGGTTCATCAAAGGCCGATGTGGAAGCCTGGATCAGGGAGAATATCTAAGTAAAACGTGGAGTTTTGCTTTTTTGTTCCTGAATCGATACATTATGAAAGTTCTGTGAAACTTTGGATGTGAGTCTTTGTTTCGCTTGACTTATCAAACCAATGATTATAAAATTGTAGTGTTCGCCGTAATTTGGAACGGCAGAAAAAATAATTAATACAGGAGGTATTTCATGGCTAATTCATTTTCACTTGAAGGAAAAGTTGCCTTGATCACAGGCGCATCCTATGGTATCGGATTTGCGATCGCCACAGCTATGGCAGAGGCAGGCGCTACCATCGTATTCAATGACATCAAGCAGGAGCTGGTGGACAAGGGTCTGGCAGCTTACAAGGAGAAAGGCATCGAGGCAAAGGGTTATGTATGTGACGTAACCGATGAGGATGCTGTCAACGCACTGGTAGCCCAGATCGAGAAGGAAGTGGGAGTTATCGATATCCTGGTAAACAATGCAGGTATCATCAAGAGAATCCCCATGATCGAGATGAGCGCAAAGGACTTCAGACAGGTTATCGACGTAGATCTGAACGCACCTTTCATCGTATCAAAGGCAGTTATTCCTTCGATGATCAAGAAGGGTCACGGCAAGATCATAAACATCTGTTCAATGATGTCAGAGCTCGGCCGCGAGACCGTTTCCGCTTATGCAGCTGCAAAGGGCGGACTTAAGATGCTCACCAGAAACATCTGCTCCGAGTATGGTCAGTACAATATCCAGTGTAATGGCATCGGACCCGGATACATTGTTACTCCCCAGACTGCTCCCCTTCGTGAGATCCAGCCTGATGGAAGCAAGCATCCTTTCGATCAGTTCATCTGCGCTAAGACACCCGCAAACAGATGGCTGCAGCCTGAGGAGCTTGGCGGACCTGCAGTATTTCTGGCATCCGAGGCTTCAAACGGTGTGAACGGACACATCCTTTATGTGGATGGCGGTATCCTGGCTTACATCGGAAAGCAGCCCGGCTAAAATTTTTGAATATGGAATGTGTGACTGACGGAAGTGGAATTGACCACAGGGAGCACATTTGATAAGAGCCGACCGTCTGGGCAGATGAGATGTATATATCATTTGTTCAGGCGGTCGTTAACATTTTGTATGATACAGTGCGGGTCTTTGCCATTCATTGTCATCCTGAGCGAACTTCGTCCTAGGGAGTATCATGAAGTGATGGATGTCTTAGGACATTGGCGAAGGATATTAAAAAAGGAGTTCAATTATGAAAAAAGAATCATTATCACAGTTGCTTAAGAACAATGCTTATCCGGGAAGAGGTATCGTGATCGGCAGATCTGCAGACGGAAGCAAAGCGGTGAGCGCTTATTTTATCATGGGCAGATCGGTTAACAGCAGGAACAGGATTTTTGTCGAGGATGGTGAAGGCATACGTACACAGGCCTTTGATGAGTCAAAGCTTTCAGATCCCTCGCTCATCATATATGCACCCGTGAGGGTTTTAAATGAAAATACCATAGTTACCAACGGTGACCAGACGGATACGGTTTATGACGGACTCAAGGAGGGCAAGACCTTTGAGGAGAGTTTAAGGTGCAGGGAGTTTGAGCCCGACGCCCCCAATTATACTCCCCGTATTTCCGGAGTCATGAGGGTTAAGGACGGAGAGTATTCTTATTCCATGTCTATATTAAAGAGTGATAACGGCGACCCTTCATGCTGCCTGAGATACACTTTTGATACCGATAAGCCTGCGGCAGGTGAGGGCAGATTCATCCACACCTATATGCAGGATGGCGATCCCCTTCCTTCCTTTGAGGGAGAGCCTGAGAGGGTGGAGATATCCGGAGATATCGACGAGTTTACAAAGAACGTGTGGGAGAGCCTTAATGAGGAAAATAAGGTTTCTCTGTTTGTAAGATATATAAACATAGCTGATGGAAGCTATGAGACCAGGATCGTGAATAAGAATTCATGATCTTTTGAAAGTGTGATGACAGTTTTTGTCATTTAAGAGGAACGAAGTAAGGAAGAATCGTAGAGAGGAGATTTGAGCAATGAACGAATTGGAACTTAAATATGGTTGTAACCCCAATCAGAAGCCTTCGAGGATATTTATGGCAGACGGAAGCGAGCTTCCCATAAAGGTGCTCAACGGAAAGCCCGGATATATTAACTTTCTGGATGCTTTCAACGGCTGGCAGCTGGTGAGCGATCTGAAAAAAGCTACAGGTATGTGTGCGGCCGCCTCATTTAAGCATGTGTCTCCCGCAGGTGCTGCCATAGCAAATCCCCTGTCTGATACACTTAAGAAGATATATTTTGTGGATGATCTGGGTGAGCTTTCACCTATAGCCACCGCATATGCAAGGGCGAGGGGTGCGGACCGTATGTCCAGCTATGGCGATTTCATCGCTCTTTCCGATGTGTGCGATGTGTCCGCCGCAAAGCTGATAAAGAGAGAATTCTCCGACGGAATAATCGCTCCCGGATATGAGCCTGAGGCTCTGGAGATCCTCAAGGAAAAAAAGAAGGGCGCATACGCCGTGATCGAGATCGATCCCGCCTATGTTCCGGAGAAACTGGAAAAGAAGCAGGTCTTCGGTATCACCTTCGAGCAGGGAAGAAATGATATAGAGCTTAATGAGGAACTTTTGACCAATGTGGTGACTGATCTTAAGGATCTTCCCGATAATGCGAAAAAAGATATGCTGGTTTCTCTCATCACACTAAAATATACCCAGTCCAATTCCGTATGTTTTGTGAAGGATGGACAGGCCATCGGCGTGGGTGCCGGACAGCAGTCCAGAGTGCACTGCGTGCGTCTGGCAGCACAGAAGGCTGATAACTGGCTTCTGCGTCAGTGTCCCAAGGTGCTGAACCTGCCTTTCAGGACTGATATAAAGAGAGCAGAGAGAGATAATGCAATAGACAATTATATCGGCGAGTATTATATGGACGTGTTATCTGACGGCGAGTGGGAAAAGGTGTTTACCGAAAAGCCTGCCGTATTTACGGATGAGGAAAAACGTGAGTGGCTGGATCAGATGGAAGGCGTGACTCTTGGCTCCGATGCATTTTTCCCGTTCTCCGATTCCATTGACAGAGGTGCAAAGAGCGGCGTGAAATACGTGGTGCAGCCCGGCGGTTCCATAAGGGACGATCTGGTGATCGATGCCTGCAATAAGTATGGCATGGTCATGGTATGCAATGGCGTGAGACTGTTCCATCATTGATAACGACGTGGTTAAGATTATTGAGTTTATTTGAGAATGCTTGACAGAGGCATCAGAATTTATGAAGTTTAAGAAAAAGAAAAGAAAATATGTGCCTGTATCCGATGAGATGGTAAAGGCTGCCAATGCGGAGAAAGCTGCAGAAAAAGCGGCGCAGGAGGCTGAAAGCGCTGAGACTGTGGCTGAAGGTGTGGCAGATGCGGCTGAAGGTGTGGTTGAGAGTGCTGAGGCAGTTGTTGAAGGCGTCGGGGCTGTGGGTGAGACTGCTCAGGCGACAGAAGGCGTCATGGAGAGTGCTGAGAGTACTGTTGAGGGTGCTGCTGAGGCGGTCTCGGATACTGCTGAAGGCGTGGCAGATGCGGCTGAAGGATCCGTGGCTGCTGCGGCTGCTGCCGCTGAGTCTATAGCTGACGGTGCCACTGAAAGTGCCGAAAAACCTGCAAAGACCCATTGGTGGAATAAGCTTTTCAATAAGGATAAGAAGAAATCCAAGGACGCTAAGAAAGAGGATAAAACTACGGAGGAAAAGCCTGAGGAAAAGTCCGAAAGTGCCGAAACTGTTACGGAAGGAATGGAGACCGTAGCCGAAGGTGCGGCAGAAGGGACCATGGCTGTTGCCGCGGCGGAAGTCATTGCTGAAAGTAGTGCCGGAAATGCAGCGGAAGGAACTGCTTTGGCAGAAGGCGCTGAGAATACGGCTGAGGGAACTGCTTTGGCAGAAGGCGCTGAGAATACGGCTGAGGGAACTGCTGTGGCAGAAGGCGCTGAGAGTGCAGCCGAGGGAACTGCTGTGGCAGAAGGCGCTGAGAATACGGCTGAGAGAACTGCTTTGGCAGAAGGCGCTGAGAATACGGCTGAGGGAACTGCTTTGGCAGAAGGCGCTGAGAATACAGCTGAGGGAACTGCTGTGGCAGAAGGCGCTGAGAATACGGCTGAGGGAACTGCTTTGGCAGAAGGCGCTGAGAATACGGCTGAGGGAACTGCTGTGGCAGAAGGCGCTGCAGTAGCTGCAGGTGTGGCTGAGGCTGCCGATGGCAAGAAGAAAGGCCTGGGCAAGGGCAAGAAAGAAAAGAAGCCCAGGAAGGAAAAGAAACCCGGAGAGAAAAAGAAGTTTGATCCCGTTAAACTGGTGCTGATCATCATGCTGCTGGTGATGCTCCTTCTCTTTGGAATCGCCATAATCTATATCATGTGGTCCGAGGATTATATGTATCTGGAAGATCTCCCTGTAATAGGAAAGTATTTCGATGAGGAATACTGGGAGAATGAAGATGAGGACGAAGACGAGGATGATGAAGATGACTGGGATGACGATGAAGAAGATGAGGGCTATGAGGAACTCGTCACCGTTTTGGAGGATCAGGTAGAGGAATTAAAGGAAGAAGTGTCCGATCTCAAAGAGCGTAATCAGGAACTCCAGGATAAGCTGGTGGAGTTGGCTGAGGACGGTAGTTATGAAGATGATGACTGGGCAGAGGATATTGATGAAGCCGATCCCATCGACGAAGAAGATGATGATGACTGGGATGATGAGGACGACTGGGATGATGATGAGGACGATGATGACTGGGATGATGAGGACGATGACGACGATTGGGACGATGATGAGGATGATGATGACTGGGACGACGATGATGAGGACGACAGATCCTCAAGCTCTTCTTCATCTTCCGCAAGAACTGCGGCTGCTCCCAGCCCGAGTGGCCCTCATACGATGACAGACAGAGATGGCAACACCCATACTTTTACCGCTGAAGAGTGGAGTTATCTGGTGAGTCTGTACAAGAATACCAAGAATCCTACTGCCGTGGCGGAGGATCATACCATATCGGAATTGCTGTTTTTGCTATCGCGACGTTGAAACAGATTTCAGCGTCTTGTGACAATGACTGACGCATGATCCGACGGCTTCCGCTGTGATGTGTTATTTTTGATCAGGAAAAAAATGAGAGGTGGTTTTGATGCTGTTATCCTTAAGGATGAAAAGAGCGTCAAAACCATCTTTTTTTTCTATGAGTTCTGAGGCTTTCTCATAGCCCAGCAGCAGGCAGACCGTGGACAAGGCATCGCAGTCTGCGGAATGACCGGGGCCTGAGCGCACACTGACGCTTAAAAGGTCTGTATCCACAGGATAGCCTGTGTCCGGATCCAGGATATGATGATACTTGATACCGTCTTTTTCAAAGAATCTTTCATAGATCCCGCAGGTGACGATGGTGCCGTTACTAATGTCTGTCCTGGCTGATATATCCTGTCTGTTGGAATATGGTTTTTCTATCCCTATGGTAAAAGGTGAACCATCGGGTTTTGAGCCTATCACGCATATGTTTCCGCCTAAGTTTATCATGGCAGAGGTTACGTCTTTTTCTTTAAGAAGAGAAGTTATCTTATCTGCGCAGTAGCCCTTTGCTATAGCCCCGAGATCGATGTGGCTGCCGGGATCATTGAGGGTTATGATGCAGGAAGAATCTGTATCAGTGTCTATATATTTTTTTTTATCAGTACCTGTGTCAGAGGCATTGGTACCTATATCTGTATCTGTATCTGTTCCTGTATCGCTTTGACAATTGATCATAATATTATGATAGTCTACGGTTTCCAAAGCCTCAGACAGTTTCTTTTTATCGGGAAGCGTATGGTCACCATCTTCATGAAAATCCCAGAGAGATGATACGGCTCCGATAGTCACATCAAAACGTCCCTCTGATAATTCACAGTATTCCAGCGCCTTGTCCATCACTTCCATGGTTTCGGGGCTGCAGTTTATAGGAATATACGACATGGAATGATCTGATAAAGGATCATCAGAGACAGTATTATCCGATGAAGATGGATCTGCCTCGTAAGAGATGGAATGATTAATACGATATATGTCAGAAGTTTCCTTTGTGGCAGAGAGCAGATCTTCCAGACGTTCGCATTCACTGCGTGCTTCATTAAGCACCTCATTTGCTCTGTTATCGGAAAAATCCGGCATATCATATATGGTAATGGAACATACGGTGTCCATGGCGAAAAAATCCATGGTCACGGGCTGTGTCTTCATGATCCCTTTTTGTCGTATGATCACTATGCCCATGAATATGAGGATCATGGCGAGAGAGCAGAATGTGTAAATGTTTGATCTGTTTTTCATTGTATAATGGTTGCAGTATGTCTTAATAATTAAAGCTTCCCACTTGATGATAAAATAGGCAATTTATGTCATTGTGAGCGCAGCGAAGAATCTTTATAAAGATGACCTTTTTAAATCCTTTAACTCTTTCAGGATCCTTCGTTTCACTCAGGATGACATGTGGGAAGTTTTAGTTAATAATATAAAATACCCTGTATTTATCAGCGTTTGCGGTAAATACAGGGTTTCATATGCAATGAGACACGCGGGAATCGAACCCGTGTGAATCACCTCAAATCCCGCTATTTTACGCGATTCTTTATTACTTTATGGATAATCTGTGGATAATTTTTCTAAAATAACCCATTTATATGGTCAAGAGCTCTCTGTTGGATCATATCTTTTTTATCTCTTTCGGCCCTCATGTATACATCTTTCATTACGTGATCAGTCTTCCATCCGCCATAATCCATGATATATTTATCCGGAATTCCAAGCGAATGACACATTGAAGGAAAATATTTTCTTAAGGAGTGGAGCTTGAAGGGATGAATCCCCAGCTCCTTCTGTACAAGATGAAGCCTCTGGTTTAGCCCGGACACAGCTCCGTCATAAATACGGCCCTGCTTCCGTATCAGCTCCGCCAGCTCATCAGGTATCTTTATCCGTCTGCGGGAGAGGGAGGTCTTGTTTATCTCACGGAGAGTGAAGGCTTCACCATCACCGGGAACCAGCGCACGATGGATATAGAGCGTATTATCGTCGTCAAGGTCAGAGATATCAAGTGCACATATTTCAGACCGCCTTAAAGCCAGGGCGGCAAGAGCGAACGGAACAAAATAACGTGTGCCCTTCTCGTGGTCAAATACGGCTCTAACTTCATCGTCAGTCGGAATATAATCTTCCTTTATTTCCTTCGCCGGCAGGGCTGTGTGGAGCGTCAGGGAGGGATTGAATGTAGTCAGTACGGACGAAATAAAACCGTGGGCATTTTTTACGCTTTTCGCAGATCTTCCCTGAGCATATTCATTTATCTCATGCTGGACATGGATCTGTTCTATATCTCTTAAAGGATAATTTCTGAATCTTTCCGACAGATGGCTCAGGATCCCTTTATATGACCTTAAAGTAGAGGGAGAGAGGATCTTATCTTTTGATTCCAGCAGTTCTATAGCACATTGTTCAAATGAATCCCTTGTAGTGACAGGAGAACGTCTGTCCATAAGCTCCCTGATCAGATCCTCGGCCTCTCTTTTTGAAGGTTTATGATCTATAGTAAGGCGGTAGGTTTTGCCATCCTTCATCTGTTTTATCCGATAACTCCCACTGGATAATTTTTCTATGGTCATATTGTTATTCCCCCGAAAAATTCACTATAGTTAAAGTTACAGGGTATAAATATTGCACCGGCACCAAGTTGCACCGGTGCAAGTGTCCGTGGTATAATCACCTTTGTCGTGCGCCTCCGACAGAAAGGAGGTGAGGCAGATCATGCAAGAATTTTACTCTTTTATTCTTTCCATCCTGGCAGGTATAGTAGCCTACTATATCTGCAAATGGCTGGACGGAGAGTGAGCACGGCAAGCCGGGATGACTGATCCATAAACAGTAGAAACCCCGAGGTGTCCAGACCTCGGGGTTTCGCTTTGATCATGCAAACCTTTACTCCTTTGCTTTCGCAAGATGAATATACCATATTCCCCGAATAGTTTCAAGACTTTAGTATAATTTAATTTATTCAATCATGCTGAATTTTCCCCGAGTGTTTCATGCGGTAGTAGCTGAAGCACCGGATCCTTCCTCCTGATTCTTTTCCTGAAGGAGCTGCTGTCTGTACCGCTCCACTTCCTTTTCTATATCAAAATCCTCATCTGAAGGCGATGATGCACTGCTCTCTTCCTGACGCTGCAGTTCTTCCTTATAAATGTCTTCCGCGATCTGCTCGAGCACCTTCCAGCTGGAAGCATCAAGCCGGGACAGGACGGATATGAGCCTTTTCTTAAAGGAATCGCCCTCGAGCTTCAGGCTTTCAACGAATCTTTCTATATCATTATCTCTGGAACCAACTACATACATCTCGCCTTCACCGGATCTTAACCATTCCTCGGATACACCGAATTCACGGCAGATCAGTGAGAATACTGCAGCTGGCGGCTCACTCCTTCCAACTTCATAAGATGCAATGGTGGTTCTATTTCCACTTATTTTTTTAGCAAACTCTTCTTGAGTGAGTTTGGCATTTTTTCTTATCTGTTTGATCCTGTCTTTCATGAGATCATTCCTCCTGTGTTCTTAATAATAAATTAAAAAATTTTTTTTGTCAATTTATTTTGACGATTTTACACATTTAACTATTGACAAATTGTGTAGTATCGTCTTATAATTGACGAAAGCACACAAAAACTCAAATAAATCAGACGAAAAATCACAAAAATCGCCGTGCTACCCTACGGGTAACACGGGTTAGTACCTCTTGACAGAGGTACTAAAACAAACACTAAAGACCAAACGAAAGGAGAAGACCATGACAGAAAAAATAATCGAAGATATTGACATGTATATTCATATTATCACCGCTGAATCAGCTGTCATCAATGAAAATGGAATAAGCTTTCTTGATAACGCTCACAACCCTGAGATGGTCAGAGCCCTTGCGGAGCTGATAAAGGCAAGGGCTCTGCTCGTCGAATTCACAAAGCCTAAAGATACCGGAACCTTGCACGATGATTCTAATTGAGCTTTTTAAGTGTTTCGTAAAGGGCCTTGATCATTTCCTGTAAATCTGTGGTTTGAAATTTATCAGACTTTCTGACAGCGTTTATTGATTTTAAAGTTTCCACAGCAGCATAAACAGCAAGCTCTTTATCATACATATTTTGAAGTTCTTTCATATATTTTGGCTCCTTTCTGCAGACTCGGGCGGTGGCCGCCGCCCTGTAGAAGGAGTATAGCACGGAAGGGATTACACGATGGAAGATTTTTTACTTAGCACATTTGATAACCTGATCGAACCTTTTGAAGAATGGAAAAAGAAGAGCCCCGAGACCTTCAGAATATTTATGGAAGTGTTTGGATTGATTGTGACACTGGCGTCCTCAGTTCTTGGCGCACTGTTAGGTTTGAAGTTATCAGGGCTGTTATGAAAACAAGCAGTTTTTTCAAATTCTTGTACATAAAAACACCCCCTTTAGGAGGATTATAACACAAAAATAAGGAGAATAAAGTGGAACAGAAAGAAAAAGAAATACTTAAAAGAATAACGGAGACACTGGAAAAACTGCCCCAGGAAGGAAAAGAAAAATTCCTGATAATGGCAGAAGGGGCGGCAATGATGGCAGATGCCGTAGCATGTGGCGAGAAGAAAGCCGGAAAGGAGGTACTATGCCAAGAGTAACATTTCTTATGACGGATGAGCAGAAAGAAGCTGCAAAAAAGGAAGCTCAAAAGAAACAGGCCCTCAGGATGTGCACGGCCATTAAGACAAAGCTCCATGAGTGCAACATGAGAAACAAGGATCTCGTGCCACTCTGGGAGCTGTGCGAGGCGAGGATCTCTCAGAAACTGAGGACCGGAGACATATCACTGGTGGAGATGTGGATGCTAAACAAGAAGGTGAGCTTCACGGATGAAGAACTCAGATATTTATTCAGCTGAGAAACGGTCCATCCGTCTGTAAGAGCGGTAAAGCGCCAAGGGATCCGGGAGAACAGTCCCACTTTCTCCCGGTAACAGAAAATCACGGAATTGTAATGGTACACGTCTTTTACTGAAAACAAATGCGCTTGATCCCGCGACGGTCTGCTACCTTTGCCGCGCTTGCAGACGGATGGAAAAGGAGGAAGTTGCACCGGTGCAACTTTTTAGGAGGGTATATATGAAAATGACAAGAGAAGAACTCATGCAGGAAATCCGGAAGATGAAAGCTGTCCTGGACCTGCCCATGGAGGAGTATATCGCAAGGTATCATGCGCAGCACGCCGATGATCCGCACTATGTCCCGATAAATGAAACCTCTTATTATCCATCGATCACGGGAAGGATTGAAGGAATGATTAACGGGATACTGAATTTTGAGGATGGAAAGTATGGACAATAAAGGATTTGGGCTTATTGAGATATTCATAATCCTCCTGATCGCATTTCTTTACTTGATGGCGGCCAGGGTGGACGGAGCTGAGCTTACCGAAGACGATCTTCAGAAGATAAAGTTTACCTGTTACTGTCCCGAGAGCTGCCCCGGAACTGTGACAGCTTCGGGAACAAAGGTAAGGGAAGGTATCATGGCAGCCAGCGCGGAACATTTAGGTGATGGAGCGATGCTCTACCTTATGGATGGAACTTTCTTAGGATATTACGAGTGTCTTGATACAGGAGGGTCGCCCGGGATAAAGAGCGGCCATGTGATAGATGTCTGGGCGCCTGATCTGAATAAGGCGAAAGACCTCATGGCCCTCACCCGTGGCGAGGTAATGATCAGATGGATTGAAGCACCGAAAGGATAAAGAATATGTGGCTTATAAATTTTCTTAATACGACACTTGATCACATAGATGATACAAAGGCATATCTAATGACTGTGGATCCCGACAGGATCCTGGCAGCGGCGGTTATGGCACTCTTCGTGACCGTCTGTCTCAAATGGTGTATCGACACCGTTTATTTCCTTATACGCAATAGATGATATCAGGCGGATAAACGATCATGTGGCTTTCCGTTTTGAAACTGGATTAAACGGATTAACTTTACAGCATATGGTGCCTTAAATGTATCAGAAGATCATATACAGATGCGGAAGGGTGGTAGAGGTGATCAAATTTTATTCTCACCGGTATCACCCCAAAGGGAAGAAAGGACCTCCCCAGCAAAAGAGTCCCGAACAGATAAAAAAGGCAAACAGGATCCAGCAGGAGAAGAAGCTGAACCGGATCATAAATGCGAACTTCACTCAGAATGATGTCTACTGTACCCTCACCTGGGAGAACGGAGACCATAAGCCTCAGAATGAGGAGGAGATGAAGAAAGCGATCCGGAGATTCTTCACCAACCTTAAAGGCATGTATAAAAGGCGTGGCTATGAACTCAAATATGTCTATGCCTGTTCCATGGGAAGAAGGGGCAACCGTCCTCACTTTCACATAATCGTGAATGCTCCCATGGGCTATACCGAAGCGGTGGACCTGATCAAGAAGCAATGGATCCGCAAGGACATCACCATGGAGGATACCATGCTGGCCCTGAATGATGAAAAGAAAAGGCCGGTCTACGATACCGAAGGTGAATATCCTGCCCTCATGAACGGCTGGGTGAAACCGGAGCCCCTATACAAAGAGGGAGATTACCGGAGCCTTGCAAACTATATCATCAAACAGGGCTATGAAGGCGAAGATCCCAAAGACGAAGAACCGGCAGGGGAAGCTCAGGTGATCCCTATCGAGGAACACAAAAAGAACCGTAAAGCCTTCGAGCATTCCCGAAACCTTATCATACCGCAGCCGGAGCGGACCATAGTAAAGGCAGAACATTTTTCCGAGAGGGTGAAAGCCCCGAAAGGATATTACATAGAACCGGGATCCGTAAAGAAAGGGTCCGACTGGTCAGGCTGGCCATACCTCACTTATACGCTGATAGCCATTAACCCGCCGAAGAAGAGAGGCCGGCCACCGGGCAAGAAAGGAAAGGCGCTTAAATGCGGGTAGATATCTTCATAAAGAGTTCTTTTAAGAGCCCCAGGAAGAGCACAGGCAAAGTGATCTATGTGCTCAGGATCAAGAAGGGCGGAGAAGATAAGACCATAGTGAAGACATATACCCTCCGGGATGCGACACCGGACATGGCGGACCGCAGGACCCTCATAGTGGCTCTAAGGCATCTGATACCCGAGGGTGGCCAGGCGATCCACAGTAAATACGAACCCCACATCTATCTTGACAGACCGACTGTTAAAACGGCCGTGACACAGTGGTCAGAGGGATGGATCAAAAACGGCTGGAAGACCTCAAAGGGTGAACCGGTCAGATATGGTGACGAATGGAAGAAACTTATAGGACTCATTGGAGAGAGCCCCGTGGAGTTTCATGTGGGAGAGCGTCACGAGTTTTCACACTGGATGGAAGGAGAGTTGGAGAAATGTTTGAAAAGTTTGGAGAGTTCGACAGCTGGGAAGAAATAAACAGAGCAGCTGCGGCACAGAAAGCAGAAGGCGACTATGAAGCGATAAAGACACTGGCCGAAGAGAACGGCCTTGATCCTGATGATGCACAGGCTTATATCGATGGTGAGGAAGAAGAGCTGACCACCAGGCTCCTGGCCATGCACGGAAAGTTAGATATCGAGTCAAAGGAGTATAAGGTCAGGGGAATGCTTCAGGATTGGGTGAATATCATCAAGGATGCTGCCATAAATGATGAGGCTTTTACCCTTGGAATCCGTAAGAAGCGTAAAAGGCTCAATGAAGCACTGGCAAAGTGCATAGATGAGAGCATAAAGAACCAGTTTGTAGTGGATAAGTCCATCTCAGACCGCTGCTGTGCTGAGATAAAGAACCTTATGGGCAGCCATCCCCTCACCATGGGAGACGTGACGAGAAAGAGGATCGTTGAGATAGCCCGTGCGTACTATGTTGATAACTCTGAAAAACCGCATATTTCCTCCGTGGGAGAGGCTGTCGGAGGTGAGGCATGAGGGCCTATAAAGGCTTTTCCCCAAACCTTGAAAGCCGCCTGGGTGGAAAGCCTGTCAAATTCAAGATTGGCAATACCTACGAAGAAGAGTCCTCAAAGACCGTGCGCTCCGGCTTCCATTGCTGTGAGAATCCCTTTGAGTGCCTGAGCTACTATACTTATCGCCAGGACCGCTTCTGTCTGGTAGAAGCAGCGGGCGACATAGACGAGGATGACCATGAGCGTATCAGCTGCACGAAGCTGACTATCCTGAAGGAATTAAGTGACAGGGATTTTTTCTTATCCGGTGTCGCCTTCATGATACAGCATCCCCAGCGTGCGAAGTGGGAACAGAACAAAAAAGGCGTCAAGGTCTGTAAGGAATATGCAGCAGCCATAAATCCGGGAGACATAGCCATAGCCAGAGGAGAGAATCCGCAGGTCAAAGCCGTATCCGGCGCATACGTGGCCCTTATCAGGGATTTTGGCTCAGGTGCCCTTATGTCATGGGCGGAAGAAGTGGAGGAAGCCGGCGTCTATTATTTTGCTGAGAATAGTAATGAGGTGAAATGTGCGACGCCCCATGAGATAAAACTGGAGAGGAGGAAGACATGAAATATAAGACGATTGAAAAGATTCCTCCGAGAATGCCTGGATCAAGTGGCAGAGTCTTCACTACGGAGTATTTAAGCGACGGAAAGACTTTCGTCCTGGATTACTGGAACAATTTTGTTCATAAAGGCCGCTATGCCATGAACAAGGAAACCGGCGAATATGCTTCGCAGCATATCACCCACACCTGGACGAACAGAGGGCTGCTGTGGTTTTATCAGTCGGATCCTTCTACGAATAGCTATTACGTTTATATGTCCACGAAGGAAAAGAAAGAGAGGATAACCTTTGAGGATCTTCCAGGGCAGCAGGTTTTAAGGGATTTCCTTGAAATTGATTCGAACGCTACTCCCTGGTGCCGTACTCTTTATGACAATATCACCCGCAGGGAGAATGAGTACAACGTGAGCCGGAGGGCGACCACCAGCCGGAACCATTTTGCCAGGGTAGACGCCGTGATGGAAAAGATACCTCAAAGGCCCTCCAACCTGGAAGAGTGGATAGACAAAGTGGCAGCGGGCGGAGCAGATTACCTCATGGCTGTCAAGGAAACGGGTGAGTACAGCTGTACGGCCTGCGGAAAGACTTCCAAGCCGGAGCAGATCATACGGGCCAACAAGAAGGAAATGCCAAAGAACAGGAAGAAGTGCAAATGTCCCAAATGCAGATCCGAGGTCATTATGGCAAAGACCGGAGTGAAGGACATAAGGACCCGCTTTTACTGTATGCAGAATGTTGACGAGACCATGAGCGTGTCAAGGCATTTCCAGGTACATATCAACTACCCTATAGGGGATAAAAAGCGGATATGGCTATCTGAAGCGGTAAGGCTTCTGATGCTCCGGGGCTTTAATTCACAGCGCGGTGGAGCATATGAAATATATTACAATCAGATCCCGGCATACTGCTACGGGCAGTTTTATACCGGAGATAACAGTTGGAATACGAAAAAGAGCTGGGGCAACAGGTTCATGGGATCGGGTTATCTTTACCCGCATGGCGTGACTGAGGCTCTTAACGGTACTGAATATGAGGACTGGTCGAGGACTTTCGAAGCAGCGGGCAGACTTGGTATAGACATGGATTATAACCTCCTTATGTCTTCCACAACCGAAAATATGCCGAACGTCTGCGAACTGCTGATAAAGGGCAGGTTTTATAACATGGTCAGGGAAGTCGCTTGTAAAGTTAATGTTTGGAACGGTGCATATTATGGCCCGTTGGAAATATCCGGTCACAGTATCGAAGCTGTTTTTGGTATAGGGGATAAGCAGCTGATAAACAGATTGAGAGAAAAGGACGGTGGTCAACTCGGACTTGAATGGTTCAGACATGCCGATGAGTACCGATTGAAGTTATCAGATGCATTTCTCACATGGGCGTTAGGTTCCGGCATAAGCTTAGAGGATGCCACGCGTGCTCTGGATGTGCTTACGCCGGAACAGCTCATGAACTATATAATCCGTCAGAGGAAAGAACAGTATCCCGGGAAAACTTATACATCCGTCATGAACCAGTATGACGACTACCTTGAAATGTGTGAAAAGCTGGGTAAGAACCTAAAGGATGCCATGGTTTACAAACCCAGGGAACTCAAAAGACGGCATGATGAGCTTGTGGAAGAGATCAACAAGCAGATGATGATCGAAAAGATGAAGCGGGATAAGGCCACCATGAAGCAGAAGGCCAAGGAATACCGCATGAGATTCCCCGGCGCAGAGGAAAACTTAAAGGCCATAAGGGATAAGTTCACCTGGAAGGATGATGAATATATGTTCATCGTCCCCAAGAGCCTCTTGGAGATCGTCACTGAAGGGCAGGCCCTTCACCATTGTGTCGGAGCAACTGACAGATACTTTGACAGGATCGTACAGCGTGAGACCTTCATAGTGTTCCTGCGAAAGGCAAGCGAGCCTAAAATACCCTTTTATACCATCGAGGTAGAACCGGGAGGAACAGTCAGACAGCACAGGGGCGCTTTTGATGAAGAACCTGATATCGAGAATATCAAGCCCCATATCAGGAAGTGGCAGGCCCACATCAGGAAGAACATGACGAAGAAGGACCGCGCCGATGCCCTGCTGTCAAAGAAGAAACGTGAGGAGAATATAGCCCAGCTTAAGAAGGATAACAATGTCAGAGTCCTTTCGGGACTCCTGGAAGATTTCATGGAAGCAATGTAGGAGGACAGAATATGTCATTTGCACAGACGGGAACAAGAAAAAAAGTAAGCTGTGAAGTGCTTGAAGATTATGGAGTGGTACACGAAAGTGAAGGATATGAGCTGAGAGTAAGGCTCATATCCTGGAATGGCCAGCCTGAGAAGTACGATATCAGGAAATGGAGCACCCAGGATCCTGACAGATGCCTCAAAGGACTCTGTCTTACAAAGGACGAGATCGAGGCCCTTACGAGCGCTCTATGCGATATTCAGAAGAATGGAGGAGGTAATGATGAATGAAATAATAACGGCGACACAGTCAATTCCGGTCACGGCTCACCCTTTCAGGGAGTATGACCAGTACAAGATCGCGGTAAGGGATGAGATCAACTCAGCCAGCGAGAGCTTTGTAAAGATCGGATACCTGCTGAAGGTGGCGAGGGATACGGATATCCTTATCAATTCCGGATACAGCAGCTACCTGGAATTTGCCCGCGAAGAGTTTTCGCTGGATGCCGGTACGGTATCAAGGTTTATAAAGATCAATGATAAGTATTCCGTGGATCATAACACGCCTGAGCTTCTGCCTGAGTTTAGAGGTTATGGCAGGGCGAAGCTCCAGGAGATGATCACTCTGCCCGATTATCTGTCCGAAACCTTTACTCCGGAGCTCACAAAGAGCGAGATCCAGACCATTAAGGCAGAGTACGAAGAAGAACAGGCCGTGACAGACCTTGAAGTGATGATGGAAGAAGGAGCGCGTGATCATGAGACCAATATCCGCAGGTTTATCTATAAGCTCTTTCACGATAAGGCTGATCTTTTTAAGAGAGTGTACGAAGCTGTGCGAAAAAACAGGTCAGCGGGCGGAAAATCCGACAGAGTGGTTATCATAGACGAACTTCTCCCCGGAGAAATCCAGTTATACATAGCCCGCCCTGAAGGTTTAGGGAGGATGCAGCTTAAACTTGAGGAGGATATGGATGGAGCGGAACTCTTAAACATACGCTCCGGCGAAAAGGAAATCATATCAAATGATGATCTTATCAGTGCTGTCCTGTTCCAGATCAACAGCGGCCTTATAAACCATGAGGATTATACGCTGGGATACAGCCGCCGGTATAAAGAACCTTTCCCTGAAGAAAAGCCGGAAAAGGAGGAAGTTGCACCGGTGCAACCCAAGGAAAAGAAGTCTCATGTAACGGTAGCAAAGCCTAAGCCGAAGGACAAGCCCATAGAAAAGCCGAAGCCTGAGCCGAAACCCGAACCCAGGGAAGAAGTGAAACCTGAGTCGAAGGAAGAACCAAAACCCGAAGAACCGCATATTTCCTCCGTAGAGAAGGCTACCAGCGAAGAGAAAACTCTGCTGGATGCACAACTTAAAGCAGCAGATGATGACGGCATCAACACACTTATGAACAAAAGGCTTAAACAGCTCAATGACTGCATTCATCGGATAATGACCAAAAGATTCAGTAAGATAGCAGTATTTGAAGCTCTTGATAGCACCAGGGAACTGGTCAAGATACTCGAAGAAGTGGAAAGGAGAAAAGCGGGATGAAGAAAGAACAGATGGAAGAGATAAATGACGTGGATGAGATCAATGATGAACTGGCAGGCCTCAGAGAGTTTGTGGCACCTTGCAGATTCTGTCAGCAGTTCGTGGCTTTTAAGTGGAATGCCAAAAAGGAAGTGTCGGATGAAGAGAAAACAGAGCAGGCGACACTTAACTGTAACTGCGAAAGCGCGAAGTGGTATCAGGACCGCATGACAAAGATCAATACTGCTCAGATGAACATAGAGGAACTTTTCTCTGATCCTGATGAGCATGAGCTTCAGCAGCTTCTCCTCTCTGCCACTGCGATGATAGTAGACAAGAATATTTTTAAGATATCGATCATAGCCAGGAACGGAGCAAAAGGCGACTTCACGATATCACCAAGTGGCAAGATCAAGATAAAGCGCACAGAGGCGACAGTTACAGAGGCCAGTCTGTGAAATCCATAATGCACGATAAAAGGGACGGCACCTGTTATCTGTGCATGGCAGCGGGCGACTATACGAGAAAGACCATCCTGGAAGAGCATCATGCGATACATGGAACGGCAAACCGGCGGTTATCAGAAAAGTGGGGCTTGAAGGTTTACCTTTGCCCCGCTCACCACCGCCGGATCCACGATAGCAAGGATGGCCGCAAGGATGACCTTTATATCCAGCGCGCCGCCCAGGATGCATTCAGAGAAAGATATCCCCATGAGGACTTCAGACAGATCTTCGGGAAGAATATCTTAGCGGACGATACGCTGCCATCCGTCAGTGATACGGCGGATAAAAGCTGCCTGGATGCACAACTTAAAGCAGCAGATGATGACGGCATCAACACACTTATGAACAAAAGGCTTAAACAGCTCAATGACTGCATTCATCAGATAATGACCAAAAGGTTCAGTAAGATAGCAGTATTTGAAGCTCTTGATAGCACCAGGGAACTGGTCAAGATACTCGAAGAAGTGGAAAGGAGGAAAGCAGGATGAAGAAAGAGCAGACGGAAGAGATAAAGGACGTGGATGAGATCAATAAGGAGGTAGCGTATTGCTTGAATTAAAAGAACTGTCTGAAAAGACGCTTGAAATATTCAAAATAGATTCAATTGATAATTTAGGTAAAGCCTTGATGGAATGTGTTGATAACAATGATATGGATAAAATCGTGGCATTTAATGAGTTAGTGGATGATTTATCAATAGATTGGCTCCAGAAGATTTATCAGTATTATTGCGCTGACCGCAAAGATAAAAAACAGGATTACACTCCAAAATGCCTTGCACAGTTTGTATCACGGCTTATTGGAGATAGTGAAAAGACTATTGATATGTGCGCAGGAAGTGGAGCATTGACAATTCAGAGATGGATTGAGTGCCCTGAGACCACCTTTGAACTCTACGAAATAGACGAGAATGTTATTTCGTATTTGTTATTTAATCTTGTATTACGAAACATCAAAGCAACTGTATATCAGGGTGACATATTACAAGGCGAAATCGTGAGAACATGGCAAGTGAGAAAGGGGGCAAGATATGGCGAAGTCATTAGTATCTAATCCACCCTATAACATGAAATGGACTGCCCCACCCTTCGCAATCATGCAACCGAGATTTAATGAGTATGGAGTAGCCCCCAACAGTAACGCTAATTATGCGTTTATCGCATCAGCGTTAAGTATGGCAGATGATAAGGTTGCCATGATACTGCCAAATGGAGTTTTAACGATAAGTGGCGAAGAGGCAATAATCAGAAAATGCATGATTGAGGCAAACGTCATTGAGGCGGTGATACTTTTGCCAAATTCGATGTTTGAATCAACGTCTATTGCAACTTGTATCGTTGTATTCAACAAGCATAAAGAGACTTGGAAAATAGAGTTTGTTGATTTGCGACAGAGATATGTTGAGGAAGTCCGAGACCAGAATGGACAGTTTGGTGGAACTTCCCACACGAAAAGAACCTATCACAAAACCGTCAATGTCATATCAGACGAAGTGATGCAGGATGTGGTTGATGCGATAAGGGGACGAAAAGATATCCCCGAATTTTGCAAAGCGGCTTCTCTGAACGAAGTAAGGAAAAATGAATACATCCTCACTCCGTCAAGATATATCGAGTTTCAAGAACATGAAGAAAGTCATAGGAGTTTTGAGGACATAGCAAGAGATTATAACTGGATCGTGAGACAGATGAATATGGTCAAATTGACAGTTAATGAAAGCCTTGCAAAATCGCTCGGATTGTATGAGACATTTCTGCTGATGCAGAATCAGCCCGATGTATCAAAGAGTTTTGAGATTGTTGGTCAAAAAGTTGAAAAAGAGATATTTATGACAATCAGCAAAAATGCAGCAGAGTTTAAGATTGAAAACCGAAACAAAGAATATCTGCCAGAAATGCTCGCTCTATTCTTAACTACATGGAAACAGCACATCATGTATCTTAATAATGAGCAGAACCGCATACTTGCCGAGTTTAGAGATGCGCTTCTTCCGGATCTGATGAGCGGTAAGATTGATTTAACAGCAGATAAAGTTTCAGAGTGAGAGGCGGCAACCAATGGAAAACACAAAAACCATAACAGCGCAGATACAAGAGGCCAGCCTGTGAAATCCATAATGCATGATAAGAAGGACGGCACCTGTTATCTGTGCATGGCAGCGGGCGACTATATGAGAAAGGCTATCCTGGAAGAGCATCATGCGATACATGGGACGGCAAACCGGCGGCTATCAGAGAAGTGGGGTTTGAAGGTTTACCTTTGCCCCGCTCATCACCGCCGGATCCACGATAGCAAGGATGGCCGCAAGGATGACCTTTATATCCAGCGCGCCGCCCAGGATGCATTCAGAGAAAGATATCCCCATGAGGACTTCAGACAGATATTTGGGAAGAATATCTTAGCGGACGATACGCTGCCATCCGTCAGTGATACGGTGGATCAAAGCTGCCAACAGGCAGCGGGCGTAGAAGATTTTAAATTGTTGGAGGTAGAAGATTTGATGGATAATAGCTGTTGCAAGGAACGTGAACAGGGCGAATGTCCTTTTTACGCAAATTGAGCCACAGGAAAGCGAGGTAAAGCGAATGATGTTACGCACAAATGGCGAACAGAAAGCCTATCTTGATGGATTTGAAATGTGTGCCAAATGTATCGAAAAGTATCTGACGGAAGAGAACAAGCGTAAATTAGAAAGTTTGCTTATTTCTGTGAGAAATGCGGTAGAAATTGAAGATATAGAGCCACAGGAAAGTGAGGGATAGATATGGTAACATACGAAATCACAGCAGAAATGAATCTGAAAAAGATTATTGCCGAATCAAGGGAAGTTGCACAAGCCTTAAATGAGTTTGCTGATAATCTTGAACGGATTGAAAAGAAGTATGCAGAGCCACAGGAAAAGCGAGGGATAAGGAATGAGCAATAGAAAAAGTATATGCTGGAACTGTGATAAACGGGATTCATGTAAGACATTTAACCGCGATAGAGATAAAGTTTGCGTAAGGTGTCCGAAGTTTGAGGACAAACTCTTACCTGGGTTAATTGATTTATTCCAAAAAAATGCAGATTTCAGATCCTACGTGAATAAGTATAGGACAAAAGAAGGAATCAACATTGACGAGGCTTTATCTCATCATGTAGTCAGAGATTATGCTGCATATCTTAAGGACAGAGGCGAGATGGAGCAGGTGCTTCCGAACCTCTGGAAGAATGACGAAGACAAGGGGTGCTGATCATGGGACCTAAACCGATGAAGGTTAAGCTCACTAAAGAGAAGATCACCCTCACAGATCTGGTGTATGGAACTGCGACGGAAGATCAGAAGAAAACGAGAGACTGGCATTTAAACCATGACGTGAGCTACTATTTCCCGAAGAGGAAGGAGGATAAAAAGGACAATGCGGATAAATAAGGATTCATGGAATATTATCAATCGCGTGATCAGGCGTTACCCTGAGTCAAAGAAGAGATATAAGGACGCGCTTGACGCCGCGATGTATCCGGACAGGAGCACAAAGAAGAATCGCGACCAGAATAAAAGCGGTGGTGGCAATGATTATACAAAGCCTATATCCACTACGGAAGCCGCAGCCATGCGCCTGAGCAATCCTTATTATGATCGCCTGAAGAAAGAGATTGAGGCGGTAGAGAATGCATATAACCTCTTCAACGCTGAAGACCAGAAGCTTATCCAAAGGAGATACTGGTCGGACAGGAACAGGAATAAGCCGTACCTTAAGATTATAGACGTCCCTGCCTCTGAGTCGACTATGCGTCGTATATGCCGTAGGTTTATCATGACGGTTGGCCGCAATCTTGGAGAGATAGAAGCAGAATGAGAAATAAATACTTAAATGCAGATAAAGATCATTTGATAAAAAGTTGATCGGATTTTGCGTCTATACCTGTGATATTATGGTATCGTGGAAACTCAAAGAAATATTGACTAAACCTTCTCCAACTTAGGAAGACGAGGACAGATCGAAAAGACCTGTCCTTTTCTTTTGTCTGCTGCCGGCACGCCACAGCCGGCGGCAGCACCCACACCGCCCGGATCAGATTACAGTACCGGCACCGGATACATAGGAGAACATCATGGCAAAGGAATGGGCTAAGGCCTTCTATAATTCCTCTCGTTGGATCAAATGCAGACAGAGCTTTATCGATGAAAGGATAATGACTGACGGCGGCCTGTGCCAGGAATGTAAGAAGAACCTGGGCGAGATCGTACATCATAGAATTACATTGACGCGAGAGAACATCAAAGACGAAATGATTTCGTTATGTTTCGATAACTTAGAGTTCGTCTGTCACAAGTGTCATGATGAGTTTGAGGGGCATGGTGTCAATGGAAACGGAAAAATAAAACCACTATGTACCTTCGATGCAAACGGTCAGCCGGTGTCATTGCGTGATATTGACTCTGATCCCGTAAGACGTGGCGTCCCCCCTGGGTAGGCTGAAATTTTTGGCACGCTCAAAGACCGGCGGGGAACCTCGACGTAAAACAAAAGTCGCACATGACCCCCCTCCCTTTTTCCAGAGGTGGCCGAAAATGAGTAACAATATAAAGGTTATTAAGACAAAAGAACAACGAATAAAGGCCGAGAAGCAAAGATTGACCCGACAATACAAAGACATGCCGAAGAAGAAAAAAGAGATAGCACAGGGGTTGATTGCAAGGTCGGCTTATCTGAGAGTTTCCCTGGAAGATCTGGAGGCATACCTGGATGAAAATGGTTATGTTGAGAAGTTCAAGCAGGGAAAGGAACAGGAACCATACGATCGCAAGCGCCCACAGGCGGATCTTTACATCTCCATGTCTACTCAGTACGTGAAGATCATGGGACAGCTTGACAGCATGCTTCCGAAGGTCAAAGATCAGGCAGTTATCGAAGCGGACATATTCGATAGCTTCGTGGAAGGGCGTGAAGATGTATGATTCACTACCCGGAAGACTACAACCCGATCCTGAAATACTGGGATCGGATAAAGACGAAAAAAGAAGTGGTCTCCCGAAAAGTGAGAGTCACTTATAAATACCTGGCCAATAAGGTGCGGCATCCGGATGAGTATTTTTACTCTCCCAAAAGAGCCAACCACGTCATAGAGTTTTTCGAAAACTTCTGTCACCATTCCAAGGGGAAAGAAGGCGGAAAGCTTGTAAGGTTGGAATTGTGGGAAAAAGCTCTCCTTGCTGCTACTTTTGGCTTTATAGATATAAACGGAAACAGACAATACCGTGAGGTTATGCTGATTGTCGGCAAGAAAAACGGGAAATCCCTTCTTGCCTCCGGTATTGCCCTGTATATGCAGGTCGGAGACGGTGAGCCCGGACCGGAAGTATATGCAGTGGCCACAAAAAAAGACCAGTCAAAGATCATCTGGGGCGAGTCAAAACATATGGTACTCAAAAGCCCCGCGCTACGAAGGAAAATCAAGCCTTTAGTGGCAGAATTGTCCTCCGAAAGCTTTAATGATGGATTTTTTAAACCGTTGGCATCTGACAAAGATACCCTTGATGGCTTAAACGTGCATTGCTGTCTCATGGATGAGATACATCAGTGGAAAGATGGCAAGGCTCTTTATGACATAATGGCCGACGGTGTGACTGCAAGGCAGCAGCCTTTGATCTTTATCACGTCGACCGCAGGAACCATCAGGGAAGATATATACGATCTTAAATATGATGAAGCCACAAGGCTAATCAATGGATACGAAGACCCGAACGGATACAAGGATATACACCGCCTGGCCTTCGTGTACGAACTTGATAAAAGGGCTGAATGGACGGATCCGAAGAAGTGGAAAAAAGCAAATCCCGGGCTTGGCACCATAAAGAACGCTGAGACCCTTGCGGCGAAGGTCGAAAGGGCGAAGCAGAACCCCGCTTTGGTAAAGAATCTGGTGTGCAAGGAGTTTAACATCCGGGAAACTTCCACGGAAGCGTGGCTCACTTTCGACGATCTGAACAATACACAGACCTTTGACATAAATGAACTGAAACCTAAGTACGGCATAGGCGGAGTGGATCTTTCCAGCACTACTGACCTTACGAATGCGACTGTCCTCTTCCAGATACCGGATGATGATCACATATATGTGCTTCAGATGTACTTTCTGCCGGAGGATTTATTGGAAAAGAAGGTCAAGGAAGATCAGATACCTTATGATCTGTGGCACGAGCAGGGACTTTTGACCCTGACTCCTGGAAACAAGGTCCACTATAAGTTTGTGACTGAATGGTTTCAGAAGGTCCAGACGGAATATGACATTTATATCTTCAAAGTCGGATATGACTCATGGAGTGCCACTTACTTTGTAGAAGAGATGATGGATCTCTTTGGCAAGAATGTCATGGAGCCGGTGATCCAGGGAAAGAAAACTCTGTCGGCTCCCATGAAGAGCTTAGGCGCTGACCTTACGAAGAAGAGGATCATATATAACAACAATCCCATCCTCAAATGGTGCATTACAAACACTGAGGTGGATGTGGATAAGAACAATAATATCCAGCCCTGTAAAGGCAGAAGCCCCACCAGAAGGATTGACGGTCTTGCCGGATTACTTGACGCTTATGTGACGTATGAGCGCAATCTGGAAGAATACCGGTCAGTCATTTGAGGATGTAGAGATGGGAATTTTAAGCAATATAAAACGCATGTTTAACAAAAACACCGAATCTGTGGTCATAAAGATGATCCAGGATACCGGTAACGGCTTTTATGAATGGAACGGTAAACTCTATCACTCCGATATAGTCCGCGCATGCATAAAACCGAAGACTAAAGCCATAGGCAAGATAGTGGCAAAGCATATTTGTACCACTGTAAGTAAGGACGGCACGAGGGATATAAAGGTCAATCCCAGAACAAATATACGCTTCCTGCTGGAAGAGCCTAACGAGTACATGACCGGACAGGTGTTTCAGGAAAAAATGGCTAACCAGCTGCAGCTTAACGGTAATGCCTTTGCTCTTATCCTGTACGATTCGGTCGGAAACCCGGCAGGCCTTTACCCTATCCCCTGTACGTCTGTGGAAGCAAAGTACGACCATAGCGGTAATCTGATATATAAATTTTATCTTCAGAACGGGAAATATCTCGAAGTATCGCACAAAGAAGTGATCCATTTAAGGGATGATTTCTTTTTCAATGATGTATTTGGTGAAAACCCACAGGAAGCCCTCGTGGGGTTGATGAATACCATCTGTACCATAGACCAGGGCATAGTGAAGACCATAAAGAACTCTTCCATCGTGAGATGGCTGCTCAAATTCTCACAGGCTTTAAGGGATGAAGACCTAAAGCAGCGGGCTCAGGACTTCGCGGATAACTACTTGAGTATATCCAATAACTCCATGGGTGTGGCCGCTGTGAACTCGAATGCGGAAGCGGAACAGATAAAGCCTTATGATTTTGTCCCGAATGCTGCCCAGATTGACAGACAGACGGAGCGTGTGTATGCATTTTTTAACACAAATGCGAAGATCGTGCATTCAAGTTACACAGAGAATGAGTGGGTGAGCTACTACGAGACAAATATTTCTCCGGTGGCTATACAGATGTCAGGAGAGTATACAAGGAAACTCTTCACGAGGAAGGAAAGAGCTTTCGGCAATGTGATAGTTTTTGAAGCTTCACCGCTGACCTTTGCGAGTATAACCACAAAGCTCAACCTGGTACAGCTGGTAGACAGAGGCGTCATGACGCCTAACGAGATGCGCTCATACTTTAACCTTGCACCCATAGACGGCGGCGATGTGGCACTGCTCAGGAAAGACACAGGAACACTTGCAAATCCGGACGACGGAGGTGATGTAGATGAAGACAATACCGATAACGGGAACAATAATCCCGAGTGAAGATCAGGAATTATATGATTGGTTTGGCATAGAGGCTGTAAGCCCTAAAAAGGTGAGAGAAGCCTTGATAGATGCCAACGGCGAGGACGTGACAGTGGCCGTGAACTCACCAGGCGGTGATTTGTGGAGCGGCAACGAGATATCTTATGCGCTGTCAACCTACGCCGGGAATGTAACAGCTGACATTATGGGCATAGCGGCCTCGGCAGCAACCGTAGTATGTTGCGGCGCTGACCGGGTGCGCATGTCACCCGGGGCTCAGTACATGATACATAACGTATCATCATTCGCCGCAGGTGATCATAACGATATGGATAAAATGAGTGATATACTCCAGAACGCTGATAAAGCGACCTCTAATGTATATCGCAAGAAGACCGGGCTTTCCACGAAGAAACTTCTGGATCTTATGAATGAGGAAACCTGGATGGATGCAGACAAGGCCATCAAATACGGTTTTGTCGATGAAATTATTGGTGCAACGGCGCAGGAAGAAGAAAACCCTGACGCCTTCACACTACAGAACTCTGCTCCGAAGTGCAAGGTGTTGACAGAAGAGCAGAAGGCTCAGGCCAGGGCTGCTCTTACTGGATGCACGCACAGTGAAGAGAGCACCCGGAGGCAGAGACAGTTAGATATTATGAAACTGAAAGGAGAAATTAAAAATGTTTAAGTTCAAGAACTATGAAGACTACGTAGCACAGCGTAATGATCTGCTTGCCGTAGCTGAGGGTCTTATCAATGGCGATCAGGCCGAGTACGATGCGGCAATGGAACAGGTCAATGCTATCGACGAAGCCTATACTGCATGGGCACAGAGACAGTCCGACCTTGCAGCTCTTCAGGGAGCGGCAAAGGCACCTGTGACAGTGACAGGCGTCAACAAGATCATCGATCGTATCATCGAGGAAGACGACGAGATGGAGTATAGAACCCAGTTCATGAATTATGTCATGAAGGGCACTCCCATCAAGATGACAAACCAGGACGAAGTAACTACCACCGATGAGGTCGGTGCGGTTATCCCCCGTACTGTTGTCAATAAGATCGTAGAGAAGATCGAGAAGATCGGAAACCTCCTCAATCTCGTTACCAGGACCTACTACAAGGGCGGCGTGGTTATTCCTACATCCGCAGCAAAGCCCACCGCTTCGTGGGTGGCTGAGCGTGGCGATGTGGACACCCAGCAGAAGGCTGTCGGCTCTATTGTATTCGCTTACAATAAGCTGAAGTGTAAGGTTGCCATTTCTCTCGAAGTCAGCGTAGTTACGCTTGACATTTTCGAGCGTACCCTTATCGATCAGGTATCCCAGGCAATGGCTAAGGCACTTGACGAAGCAATCGTTAAAGGCCGTGGACTTACCACTTATCATGAGCCTAAGGGTATCCTGGCCGAGACAGTTGTATCCGGCCAGAATGTGGATGTAACCGAGAGCAACGCTTTCGAATATAGCAATCTGATCGCTATGGAGGCAGCTCTTCCCGAAGGCTACGACGACGCCATTTATGTGATGAACAAGAAGACTTTCATTTCACAGGTTATCGGAATGGTAGACAGCAATAAACAGCCTATTGCAAGGGTAGACAGCGGCCTTGACGGAAAGCCTTCCTACAACCTGTTTGGCCGTCACGTAGAGTTTACCTCTGCACTGCCCGCTTACACAGGCGGAACGGTTACAGCAGACACCGTAGTAGCATTCCTGTTCAGGATGGAAGACTACTATCTCAACACCAACATGAAGCCTACCATCAAGAGGTATACCGATGAGGATACCGATGATGAGATCACCAAGTGTATTATGCTGGCAGATGGCGCAGTCGTAGACAAGAACAGCTTAGTGACGCTGACGGTAAAAAACTCATAGACCCCAGCGGTGACGAGATCTATTCAGCTTCAGACCTTAATTCTATGACTGTATCAGAGATAAAGGTGCTGGCGCTCGAACTGGGATATGACATCTCTGGGGCAAATAAATCAGCGTTGATCACTTCATTCCTTGCAGAACAGGCTAAACAGTTTACCGAGGTAACTCCTGAAGGAACTGAAAACCCGACAGAAGAAGGATGGTGGGAGTCAGACGGTGCGGGATCTTTCGTACTGAGCGACGACACCGAAGTGAGCGAATCGGCTACGTACTACGAGCGCAGCTGATGGAGGACAGTTCATGTATAGTGTAGAGAGAATAAAAGACTCTATGCGCATAAATAATACAAAGAATGATGAGCAGATAGACAGCGATATCCACGCCTGTCTGTCTGCCCTCGTCATGGCAGGTATTGCCGTAAAAGATGCGCAGGGCAATGCAAAGGATGATCCGCTCATAGATAAGGCTGTGGAGTGGTACTGTAAGGCTTCCCTGGATTACCAGGGCGAGGCCAACAGATATACCAAGGCTTATGAGGGACTGCGGAATTCCATGCAGGGATGTGGAGATTACCGGTTATGAGAATTGAAGAAGTTACATTGCTCACAATTTTAGAAGGTCAGAAGGATGCTGACGGTTTTGACATAGGAGGTGAGGCCATTGAGACCGAACTTTCCGCTACTGAAATGTCTGTGAAAGTGTCCGACAGGATCGCGGGAGAACATGAAGGTTGGAAGGTGTCCCTTAAGATGGCGGTAGACATAGACGACTATGAAACCGCGTTTATAATGGATTCCAAAGGCCGTCCTGTGAGGCCGCAGAAACTTATTTATAAGGGCGTAGAATATTTTATAAAGGATCCTGTCAAGAACCTTGAAACCCATGAGATGGAGCTTCTCTGTACGGAGGTAGAAGGATGGCAAAGTTTACCTGTGATATCCCCGCAGACTTCTTAAGTGATCTGCTGGATTCTGATTTTAAGGAAATAGCGAATGAAGCACTTGATGAGTGCGTTCCGCTTCTCGAAAAGTCAGTTAAGGAAAGCGCCAGGTCCGTGATCAAAGATCCGAGCCGGACGGAACTTGTCGATTCTTTTAAGCCTTGGAAGGGCGGAGTGAAACAAGTGGAAGATGGCTATATGATGGGCGTGGCTTCTTATGGTAAGCCTTCAAAAGGCGGCAAGCGTAAGCATGGCACCGGTAAGAGGAACGTCAGCAACAATGATATAGCATGGTGGCTTGAACACGGGAACTCCCACCAGGCTCCGAAGCCCTTCCTGGACAGAGCCGCTAAATCTATCGAGGCTCAGGTACTCCAAAAGACACAGGAAATCTACAACAAAAAGGTAGGTGCCTCATGAATCTGAACGGTGAGCTTTTAGCTCTCTCAACAATATTAAACTGTCCTGTCGAACAGGATTTGTATAAAGGCAAGGAACGACGGTTTGCAGTTTTCACTTACGAAAATGAAGAACCGGAGGTAGTCGGAGATAACGATGTGCTCATTGAAAAGGCCAGCATCCAGCTCAGCTACTACGTGCCTGAAAACTACAATTATTTCAAAGATAAGGCGGCGATAAAAAGTTATCTTCGCGGCCTTGATTACTATATCGAATCCATATCCACATTTATTGATGATGAGGATATCAAAGATTCGGTACAACTAAGAAGACTGCTTTTCTATATTCAGAAGGCGGTATAAAAAACAAAGGAGGAAACAAAAATGGCATTTTTTGGACTTTCAAAACCCATCATAGCCCCTTGGACTGCTGACGATACTTACGCAGCAGGACAGATCTTTCAGTGTGGTAAAGCTGTTGAGACCAGCATACAGAACAACAGCAAGGAAGGATCTCTTTACGCTGACAATGCTCTGAGCGAGTATGTGAAGGAGTTTACCGATGCTGATGTGACTGCTACGATCGACAGCCTTCCCGCACTTGCTGCCAATATCATGTTTGGTCATACTGTAAGCGGCACCGGCTCAAATCCCACGACTATCTATAAGGCAGACGATTCCTCTCCCTATGTCGGCTACGGCTTTGTAGTGGACAAGGTCGAAAACAATGTGAAGAAGTATCAGGCTTGTCTTCTTCACAAGGTTAAGTTTTCTGAGGGTGCGGAAACCTATACCACAAAGGGCGATGCGATCTCATTCGGCACGCCTCAGCTCACCGGTAAGGCAATGGCTCAGGACAACGGAAAGTGGAGGACCGTATCTCCCAATTTCTCTACCGCAGCAGAAGCCTACAACTGGATTCTTACCCAGATGGGCGCTGGTTCGGCTGATCCCGGTACATATACCGCAGTATCAAGCCCGTCCGCAAGCGCTAATCCCAGCACTGAGGGCTGGTATGTACGTACCGGTGCTTCCGGATCATACGTATACTATCTGACAGGCGATACCGTTTTGGTGAATGGTACGACCTATTACACCAGAAGTGCTTCCTGATAGGATACCCGGATTACCCCTCTTTTTATAAACCGGTGCGGCTCAAATACTTCGAGTTGCACCGGTGCAACTTTTGGAGAAGGAGATTTTTATGGAAAAGCTTAATTCGCTCACGATAAATAAAAAGAGATATCCGTATAAATGCGATCTTTATGTATTAGAGCAGATTCAGAAAGAATATTCGGATATGTTTGAGTTTGAGCATAAATTGAAAGGCCTGATACCGAGGATGGATAAGAACGGTAACAGGATATACAAAGAAGACGGATCACCGGATTATACGCGTACACATTTTGATCTTCATGCCCTTAACCTAATTCTTCCGCTCATGGTGAATGAGGGGATTGAGATCGAAGGACAGAGCAGAAACAAAGAGATAACGCCTGTAGAGCCCGATGAGCTTATCCGTACCTGTGATATCCCGCTTTATGATCTCTGGGCCCTGGTAGTCGCGGAGTATGACAGGTGCATGTTCGGAAAAAAATAATACCAGTTAAAGATACCGAAAAAAACAGAGAACCGATCGACTTTGACTGGATATATATGATCGGAATGAAATTAGGCTTCAGTTACAGCGAAGTGCAACATTTATACTGGGGCAAATGGAACGATATGGTTGAGTACTGGAAGGAACAGCACAACTTCGAAATGAAGAAAATGATATATAAGACAGCAAGTGATTATAAGATCGCAGACCTTGATGATTTGTAAAATAATGCTACCACCTTTTTCACAGATGTGATATAATGTAGACACAGGGAGGAGGTGGCAGGTATGAGACTCATATATTTAATTATTATCATATGGTGTGCTATTAATGTTACAGGCCATCATGGTGCAGCCCTTCTTTTTGCAGCAGTGTCAGCTATAGCGATAGTGGCACACGCAGCATATAGGTTTTCTACAGAAGATCACGATAAACTTGATCGTGAATGGAAACAGTACGTAGAAAAAGAACGAAAAAATAGAAAAGGTTGTTACGGCTGGGTAACAAAGAAGTGATAGTTTTAATAAATATTTAGTAGTTTTTAAGGAGTGGTTATAAAACCACTCCTTTTTATTGGTGAAAAAATGGCAGGAAAAGGAAAAGCAACAGTATCAATAGCACTTGAAGGCGAGCAGAAATATACTCAGGCAATTAAAAATATAAATGCTGCTCAAAAAGAACTTCGGTCTGAGATGAAACAGGTTGAAAAGACTTTTGGAACTTCAGCTAATGGTATAGTTGCGCTTACAAATAAACAGACTGTTCTGGCAAAGCAGTATGAACAGCAAACTCAGAAAATCAAGGTATATGAACAGGCCCTTGATGAGTGCGCAAAGAAAGAACAGGAAGCTGCTCAGAAAGTAGATAAACTTCAAGAGGAATATGAAGAGGCACAGAAGTCTCTTGAAATGATGAAGCAGACTATCCCTGCATCTACTGAGGCTATTGCAGCACAAGAAGAAAAAGTGGCGGGGTTATCAACGCGATTAGAGGTTGCTCAAAAAGATTATCTGGCCGCACAGAATACAACAAATAAGTACAAGACCAGCCTTAATTATGCAAATATAGAACTTCAGGATCTTGACGGAGAACTGAAACAAAACAAAATATATCTTGAAGAAGCAGAAAAATCTACTGACGGAACGGCAAAAAGCATAGACGAGTTCGGAAATGAAGTAAAAGAAGCTGAAGCCGAAACAAAATCATTCGGAAAAACAGCTCTTGCAAATTTAGCGGGACAGGCACTTTATGCAGCTGTTGAAAAACTGGCCACCGGAGTTAAAAGAATAGCCGAAGCATGTATAGAAACCGGATCGCAGTTTGAAGCTTCCATGAGTAAAGTTGAGGCGGTATCCGGTGCGACAGGCGATGAACTGGATGCTCTTACTGAGAAAGCCCGTGAGATGGGCGCGACAACGATGTTCTCAGCGTCCGAAGCGGCTGAAGCCATGAACTACATGGCTATGGCCGGATGGAAAACGGAAGATATGCTTTCCGGTATTGAGGGTGTTATGAACCTTGCCGCTGCATCCGGCGAGGATCTGGCCACCACATCTGATATTATTACTGATGCCCTTACCGCATTTGGACTGTCTGCTCAGGATGCCGGGCATTTTGCTGATGTATTAGCTGCTGCTTCCAGTAATGCAAATACAAATGTTGCTATGATGGGTGAAACCTTCAGTTATTGTGCACCCGTAGCCGGAGCTTTGGGTTTTTCCATTGAAGATACAGCCGAAGCTATAGGGCTCATGGCAAATGCCGGCATTAAAAGCTCTCAGGCAGGTACGGCACTTCGTCGTATCATGCAGGAGTTAAGCGGAGAGGTCAAGATCCACAGTAAGACACTGGGAGACGTAGTAATACAGACTACAAATGCCGATGGCTCCATGCGTGATCTTTCAGATATACTGGCAGATTGCAGGACGGCTTTTTCACAGCTCTCAGAATCTGAAAAAGCAACAGCGGCAAATGCCATAGTAGGCAAGAATGCTATGAGCGGTTTTCTTGCCCTTATGAATGCTGCCCCGGCTGATATAGATAAACTGAGCTCCGCACTTGATAATTGTAATGGCATGGCGGCCGCTATGGCTGATACCATGCAGGATAACCTTCAAGGAAAGTTAAAGATCCTTGAAAGCGCACTTCAGGCTGTTGAAGAATCCGCCTATGGAGTTTTTGACGATACTCTTAAAAATGGCGTAGACAGTGCGACAGAAGCTCTCACCAGGTTGAATGATTCGATCAAAGATGGCGATATGAATGTCGCACTGGAACATCTGAATGAGTCTTTTGATGACTTGATGGATGATGTGATCGGAGGCATAGAAGAACATTTACCACAGATCATAAATGGATTAGCAACATTAATAGACAATGCAGATGAGATATGCGCTGCTGTAGTGGCTCTTGTAGAAGCGTGGGGGACTTACAAGGTTGCGACTGAAGGGGCTAAGATGGCGACAGAGCTTTTAAACGCCGCGATGTCGACTAATCTTGTTATGGCTTTGGCTGCAGCTGTTCTTTTGTTAAGCAATGCTGCATTAACTTACATGAAAAATGTAGTTAAAGAAGGCGAAGAACAGTTAAAAGCAAATAGGCAAACCACAGAAAGCATAAAGAAAACAAGGGAATTAAGGCAGGCTGTTCAGGAGTCTTCTGATGAGTTCAAGAAGAATGCAGAAGAGATAAGTGCCACAGCTTTAACCTGTCAAGGTCTTGCTGATCGTCTGACGGAACTCAATAGTAAGTGGTTGGATGGTTCGGGCAGAGAAGGTTTTACTCAGGGCATAGCCGAACAAAAATCCATCATAGCAGAACTTAATGCCGCATACCCCTCTCTCAATCTGTCAATAGACGAAAATAATGGACGTTTGAATATGTCCACAGAAGCTCTCTATGCAAACATAGAGGCAATGAAACAGCAGGCGCAGGCAGCCGCATATCAGGAACGGCTTACCCAAATTGCTAAAGAAAAACTTGAGCTTGATATCCAGCGTGAAAAATTACTTCCGGAACTCGAGGAAAAAGAAAACGCTTTAACTGAAGCAAAAAGCAATCATGCGGCGGCTGAAGAAAAGCTGACAGAGGCACAAAAAGAAGGGACAGCTTATTGGGAAAATACAGCTGCTACAGTAGATGAAGCAAGGGATGCATATCTGGCAGCAGGCCATGCCGTAGCAGAGACAAAAGGCGAAGTTGCTGCTCTCGATCAGGGAATAGAAGACCTTTCCGAAGAGGAACAGATCCTTACAGAAAAGATGTCAGCAGCTACTCAGGCGACATCAGCCAATGGCGAGGCGGCTTCAGGCGCGGCTACTGGAGTCAATGCTTTAAAACTGTCTGAGGAAGAGCTTGAGGAGTTCGTTGAGAACGTAAATAAATCGATCGACAGTCAGATAAACCTTCTGGAAGAACACCAGGCAGTCACAGAGGTATCAAAAGAGACCCTTAAAAAGAATCTTGATGAGCAGACCGGCGCTCTTGAACAGTGGGCGAATGATTTTGAAGAACTGGCAGCAAAAGGAATAGATGATGGCCTTTTAAAACAGCTTGCTGAGATGGGTCCTGCGGCTGAGGGATACATCCAGGGCCTTCTTAAAATGTCAGAGGAAGAACTTTCGGCATACTCCGAGAAATTCGCTGAGGCCACTAAACTGAAAACAGAGACAGCTACGGAGATTGCGAACTCTTACCTTGATGCCGGTACTGAATGGGGTGAAGCAGCAGGTGAAGGCACTGTCACCGGCATGGAAAACAAGCAGGGTGATGTTGCTGATGCTGCTGAAAAGACCATAGAAGAAGCGAAAGATACCGCTGAAGAAAAGGCAGAGAAGTTTAAAGATACCGGCGAAAAGGCCATGGATTCCACTAAGGACGGCATAGAAAGTAACGCCGGAAACGTGACCAAGGCTGTTGAAAAAGTTGGCCAGAGTGCGGTTAAGACTGCCGAGAGCTCCATGGGAAAAAGTAAGTTTGTTCCTGTAGGCGAGAATATTCCACGCGGTATGGCTGAGGGTGTGAAGAAAGGTCAGGACGAACTCGTGACAGCGGTTAAGGCTATGGCAAAAGAAGCCGTCGCCGCTGCTGAGAAGGAACTGGTAATAAAGAGCCCGTCGAAGAAGTTTGAACAGATTGGCGCTTATACTTCCGAAGGCTTCTTGGTAGGCTTCAATTCCAACACTCAGGCTATCATGGAAAGTGTAAGATCTGCCATGCATGAGACAGCCATGGCAGCAGCTTCCCCGGTGACCACTCCCTCCGGACTGGATACCACCGGTGTAACCAATGCCATATCCAAGGCCATAGAGAGCGGAATGTCACAGATCACATTCAATCTTAATGTCGGAGTAGGCAGAGACAGCATAGTTGAAGCAGTAGTTGGCGATAACAACATATTTAAGAAACAGACCGGAGCAAGCAGATATGTATGATGGGTATTTGATAAAAATAAATAATGCAACATTGCCAAACCGATTTTTGGAAAGAGATTCATGGCAATGTACGCCGATGGCCAGGAAGGTACTTGACTCATTCTTTGATGTGGAAGGGGAATATCACGAATACCTGGCAAATCATGAACGGTCAACCATAAGCTTCAGGATAAGGGAACATTCACAGGCAGAACATGCGGTGATTGTTCCCTTTTTACAGAATACGGAAAACCTGAATGTAAACTATTATAACGACCGCGAGGAAGAGTATAAGAACGGATATTTTAAGATGGATACTCCCGCATTTACACACAAGAAAACCTTTGACGGCACGATCTGGTATAACAGCACCACCATTAAACTGACGGAATACTAAAATGATAGAAGTTTTAGATAATGTAAAAAACGAAATATTGAGCGACGATCACCACATGGGGATATGGTGCCATTGGACTGACAGAAATGATTATAACACCTATGATGATCTCACAAGCAAGGACGTAATAGAGGAAAGTTTAAGAATACCGGAGTCAATCGGAGATGGAAACGGATTCAAGCTTGGTATCGCAAACTCCGCAGCTTGTGAATTTGAGATATTTCAGAATGACGAGAATCCCATCACAAAAACAGATCTGACAGGACAAGAGTTCGCCGTTTACCTTTTCAATAAAACTTATGTGGATGGTAAGCCTGTTCACGCTCCTGAAGGCACAGGTAATTATTGCTTGTGTGCCATTGATTCACTGGCAGGCCATCCCCCCGGAGAGTCTATACACTGGGATGATTATATAATCACTGTAGATATGTCTTATTCAGATTATCGTTACACGATATATAAACATATCTATGAGGAACTTGACAGTTCATTTATCAAACCGTTTCGTTTTAGAAAGCATATTATAATACCCGGTCAGTCAAATACCGGCGGAAGAATAGAATCAGTAATCTGCTACTTTAAGCATTTTTCGGGAGATACTTTCAGAATCAATTTTAAGGTACTGCTCTATGATATAAATGCTGTACCTCTTGGAATATTTACAGTTGATGAATGCTCTTTGCTGAATAATAAGCTGACAAGAAAAATCGTAGCTTATGATAGGCTTTACAGCAAAAAACTGGATGAAGAGATCACTTATCCTTCAGGGACTGCTGTAGAACTATCTGATCTGCTTGATGATGTTTCGGATGTAACCGGATTGGATTTTGACCTTACGCATACCGACACTCCAAAGGATTATACTGTTACTCCCCTTCAGAATACACAGGAGTACACTTTCACGCCACCGATCAGTGCGACTATGAAAGTAGTAATTGAAAAGGTGAAGGTGGCGATTACAAGTTATTCATCCGTATCGCAGACAGATATAACCTTTTTACCGAATAACAGCAATCCTTATATCGACAGTTTTACTCCGCAGAAGGATACCCTGGCTTATTTAAACCAGATCGAAACTGTATTCGGGGATGTCATGGATGAGTGGAAGAAATATCCCGCGTGGCATAATGCGTATTTTAACAACAGTAATAGTGCGGTTTCTTATCTTCGCTCTCATATAAATGAGATATTTAAAACTCAGCCACAGATAAATCAGAACGGTGAGTTTGAACTGTGGAGAATAAAAAATGCGTCATATTTGGGACAGCAGTTTGTGGATTATTCCGAGTATCTGTCATGCAGTGGCAAAGACGCCACAGGTGATATGTTCAGCGGGACATATATACCACTTGGATCTATGCTTACTCCGGGTAACTGGCAGGATGAATCAGACCGAGGTACAGAAGCCTGGAAGTTAGCGCACAGGGTTTATCTTTGTAATATAAATGGCAGCCATGGACGTAAAAATGATTTTTTGGATTCGGAATTATATCCTCAGCCGACCAGTCTTACAAATATGTATAGGGATCTAAAGCTGGGTGAGTGGTATGAAGATCCTGAAACATGGGAAGAAACACAAGAGAGCAACGCATTTGTCACGGGAGATATGACTGTATGTGCAAATGTTTCTTCGGATGCCAACACGACCGGCTGGATCCGAAGATCAGACCTGTGTACAGCGGTTATAAACGGCCTTCGGTTAAATCTCGCAAGTCGCGGACTGATGCAGGAATACTCTGAAGAAGGTGAAAACACATTCTGGACACAGGATGATTATGAGAGTTTCCTGGAAATCGAGAATCAGATCAATGCCGGAATGAGCTTCGCTATGCGCAAAGCGGCACAGTACTTTGTAGATATGGGCCAGTTCCAGAGCCTTGACCAGTGTTTTTTGGCTTATGGTGGTGAGACTTATTTACGGGTAGATCTTTATTACAGCAATACATGGGGATGTCCTGTTTTGCTTAACGGCTTCGGAGACTCAATGTTCAATTCTGTTTATTGCGAAGAATTGAAGAAATGTATATACATGGACAGGATCATTGAGTTTTCATCTTCGCCTGATCCGCAAACAGGATATATATATTATACCCCATATACGGATATAAAACAGATTACGGAAAAAGTATATACTGATCCTTTTGCGAACTTAAGTTTTGTAGCTGCATCAGATGCGTCTTTTACACCGAGACAGATCCTGGCAGCATATGCGGAACTTAATGGTAAGTATCTGAGGGTAAATCGTTATGGCGTGCTGGAATTTGTTTCTGTAGGTGAGATCCTTTATCCGGAAGAGAACCTTTATCCTGACGACGATCTTTATCCTGAAGGCGGAAATATATATGTATGTGACGCTGCCAAGATAAGGAAAGATATCATATACCGGCTGGATAAAACTTTAAAGTTTAAGGGCATGAGGATAGAGACGAAGGACGGATGGCTTGCTCCGGATATAGAGCGCCCGGATGAACAGTATAATGACGATTATAGTATCTATGATATTTCGAACGTCATTACAAAGAAATTCACTCTGACGAATGCGATAAAGGAACTGATCTATGCGAATATCTGGGAGAACATCAATGATCTGGAATTACCGTCTACAGAAAAGACGCTTGTACTTGCGCCTTGGATTGAGTGTGGTGATTTTATATATTCTCCCGTAGATCCTTCGAAGATCGTGTTTGTATATAATCACAGGATGTCAGGCATACAGGCCGGAACGGATGAGATCATCCAGAAACAGAAATAAGGAGGTTGGCAATGGCTCTTAATTGGTCAAAGATTTTTCAAAATTGGACGTGGCATAATGGCAGCTCTGTAAAAGATACGCCACTTAATGCTACTAATCTGAATAAGATAAATAATGCTATAGATACACTGGATGATCGCATGGTGTCTGTTGGAACTGCGATAAACAATATTCATACGGAACTTGATGAAAAAGTGACACTGAATGGTGACAATGAAGGCTTTATAAGACTGAATGACGGTTCAACGGGAGCAAGTACGAAATTGTACCCCGGAGGTTTGCTGACAAAAGACTTCGACATGGAAGAACCTGATCCGATAGATTTTGAAATGTCTTCGACGGGCAAAATGACAATAGAAGGCGGTGGTGGAGTAGAGCTTGAAGCTTCCGGTGGGAATATGAGTTTTATCGCCACATTGATAAATTTCTTTACCAACAGTCTGAATATTTTTAAGACTGGTGAGAATAAAGGTTATATAGGTTTAATTCTGTCAAGTTTCGGAAGCTCTATCGTATTAAAGAAACAGGATCCTTCAGATACAATGACACCGGTCAGCATATCGGCCAATGCTTTGTCTCAATACTATGGTACCGCTCAAACGCCTTATATAATCCAGATGGGAGAATGGGGCAGTAATAGCAGTAAGACTCAGATATCATCAGCAGGGATTATCGCGGCTCAAAGAATATCGGCAGATGAGCTATACGCCAATAATGTTAATGTTTATAACGCTCTTAACGGCAAGGTGGATAAGAATGGTACAGATAGACTGATGACTGCTGATGAGGGCACGAAACTGGCAGGAATCGCCGCCGGTGCTCAGGTTAATGTACTTGAGGGCGTGGTAGTTGATAGTATTGTGCAGCCTATATCGGGTAAAAAGGCATTTATTGATTTGTCCGGTAAGACAAACTTGAGCGTGATTGCGTATACATTTAATTCGGAAATGGGATATTTTAAGGGTGCGTATGTCACCTACAATGGCAAATTGTATGAATTTATCCAGGAGCACACAGGCGCATGGAATCCCAGTCATGTGAGGGAGATTAGAGCCACTGGTCAGTATGTGAGAACAGGCAATGGAGGTTATAACAATGGTGATCGTGCGACTTGCGAAGGCTATATGACAAAGGCGAGCGGTAATTATTCTCATGCAGAAGGCAGAGAGACTCAGGCTGTAGGAGATTGTACGCACGCAGAGGGTAGAGAAACCATTGCGAACGGCATTTATCAGCACGTAGAAGGTAAATACAATATAGCTGATAATGAGAATAAGTATATTCATATCATTGGTAATGGTATTGACGCTAATAATAGAAATAACGCTTTTGCTATAGACTGGGAGGGCAACGCAGAAGTATCCGGAAGGGTAAGTACAAGAGGAGTGACCACAGAGGATGACATTGAATGCGGTGGCGTTCTTAAGGTAAGCGGAGCTGACTACGCAGAACGTTTTGAGACTTTGGAAGATTGCCCTATTGGTCGCCTTGTAACGCTTAAAGGTGAAAAGATAAAGTTGGCGCAGAATGGTGATTTTATCCTGGGTGTGACATCTGATAACCCTGCTATAATCGGTGATAAGGACAACATAGGAATCCCCGTCGGCGTGATCGGTAAGTTGGTTGTAGAGGATGACGGGACAGCTCAGGTGGACGGCTTTGTCGTATGCGGCAAGGACGGCATAGCCACAGCCGGCACAGGGTATGACTGTTACCGCGTGATGTCAAGGATAGATGAAACCCATATCAGGATATGGGTTAAATAAGGAGATAGCCATGTATAGAGGAACTACACCGCAGATAAAATTAACACTGGATACGACTCTTGACCTGACTGATATAGTGTCACTATATGTCACGTTCAAGAGCTTCGCCATTGAGATCACAAAGACTCTTGAAGACGTGCTGATCGACAATGAGAAAAAAGAGATCAGGGTAGCGCTCTCCCAGGAAGAAACCCTGAAACTTAAAAGGGGAGCAGTACAGGTGCAAGTGAGATTCCGCATGGATGATGATCTGGCATACGCTACATCCATAGCAAAACTGTCACTTGATGATGTACTTAAAGAGGGGGTGATCTGATATGAGTGAACCTAATACTATTGAGATACCTTTGGAAGTGGAAGAAACTGAAATAAATATAGAACTATCGGCAGAAGAGACACACGAGTTTCCTGTTGTTACAAATAATTATGAGGATCTTCAGAATAAGCCGAAGATCAACGGCCACGAACTTGAAGGTAATTACATCCTTGGATCAGCTGCATATCTTGACGTACCGGAGGAAGGAAATGCGTCCCTCGAACAGATAGTGAAGGGCGACGACAGCAGATTGACAGATGCCAGGGCGCCCAGCAATGACGATAACCTGGTTCATAAGACTGGTGATGAGACCATAGCAGGAGATAAGGCTTTTAATGGAGAAATAGTCGCCAAGAAAGTCACCGTCGAGGGCGATATCGTATCTGGTGGCATATTGAAGGTAGACGGAGCCGATTACGCTGAGAACTTTATTCCTTCCGAAGGATGTCCTTTTGGTCGTTTCGTAACTCTTGACGGAGAAAAGATAAGACTGGCACAGCCCCATGATGGATATGTCCTTGGAGTGACTTCACTGCATCCTGCCATCATGGGAGATCAGGAGTGTGAGGGCATTCCTGTTGGACTTTTGGGCAAGCTGTGGGTAGAACATGATGGTACTTTAAAAGTAAATGGTTATGCGATAGCGGGAGACAATGGCGTCGCTACGGCATATATCGGGGTACAGCTTTTAGATAGGCCGACACCGACACTTTACAGGGTAATGGCTATCGATGGCAACATGGCAAAGATATTATTTAGATGAAAGGAGAATATGAATGAGCACAGTATTTACAGGAGAAACAATCAAGGATGAGACGGGTAAGCGGATCGCGAGGGCTATAGAGGATATCGCAGCGGGCATAGACCGGAAGAAGAAAATCTGCTATGGCTTCCATATAGACTCTTCTGAGTCGGATCCGGAAGCCTGCGTCACATACGTGGAGGATTCCAGGGGTTATATTCCAGCAGGGAACACATACGATGGCCAGACCGGTGTAGGCGTCTTTTCTTACGGAAGTTGGGAGGACGCTTTCTTTATGCCCAGGCCCTGTATGCTTAAGTATGACGGAACGGTAGATTACTACCTTGATCCAAACGATTACAGCAAGAAGGCGGACGGCTCACCTTCAGACGTGGCGGATGATACCTATGGCGGTAATGCAATGATGGAATGGGGCAGGGACGATCAGCTTATATGGATTTCCTATAAGCCCGATGTGATCAGCCTGGACGGATCTTCCGGTACCGTAAGGATCGCAAACTATCAGGTAGATGAAACTTTCCACGCTTGGAGTTTTTATAATTCAAAGGGCGATCTTGTTCCTCATTTCTACACTCCGATCTATAACGGCACTATCGTAGATAGTAAGCTAAGATCGATAAGCGGAAAGGATTACACGGCATATTGCAAAAGTAAAGATGCACCTGAGGAGATCACAGCTGCTGAAGCCAATAATCCCTCTACTGACAAACTTTGGTATACGGAAATCTTTTCGGACATCCAGCTTATAAATTCATTGCTGGTACTGATGGGGAAGAGCCTTGACACTCAGACAGTATTTGGTGAGGGCAGAACTGGTTACTCATGGAGCGAGTCTTTGCTGGCCACGACCGGCGGCATGGACAATAAAGGACTCTTTTACGGAGAGAACACAAGCCAGGGCCTGGGCGTGAAAGTGTTTGGAATGGAGCACTGGTGGGGCAACCAATGGAGAAGATATGCCGGTTATATAAATGACAGCGGAACCATCAAGATAAAACTGACCTATGGCCAGCAGGATGGTTCTACTGTAGATGGATATAATACTACCGCAAGCGGATACCTGACTGTATCAGGATGTACCCCTGTCGGTACAAACGGAGGCTATGCAGATAAGGCAAAGATCGACGCAGTAGGTGGTATCTTGACATACAGCGCATCCGGATCCGATCAGCATTATTACTCCGATGGATTATGGTTTAATAATGGACAGCGCAATTATGCGCTGCGTGGCGGTGGCCTGAACGTTGGCCGTCGCTGTGGGGCGTTCTACTTGTCTCTGTACGACACTCCGTCGAATCGGGACTGGAGCATCGGCGCCGCTCTTTCTTGTAAGCCACTTGTCTAAGGGAAAGGGTGAATCGCCGAAGGCGAGAGGGAAAACCGTAGGTTTGCCCTTGTAACTGTAAACAATGTTAATTATAGGGATAGCAAGTGCGACACCGTGCGCTACGTGGCGGTAACCTGAACAATGACCGTCACTGTGGGACGTTCTACTTGAATCTGAACAACACTCCGTCGAATCGGAACAGGAACATCGGCGCCGCTTATTCTTATCAAGATGGAATAAAAACTAAATGCATTTACTATTCCTCACCACTTGGTGAAAATTAACTCGTGACAAGCATCTGTAAGTAGGGAACGAACACGGATGAGAGGATAAGAAAGAGATGAAAACTTATCGAAACTTGTATGAAAATTTTATTTCCGAGGACAATATAAGGCTATCTATCCATAACTCAGCCCTTGGAAAGAAGAAAAGATGTAAGGTGATGGAGATAGTGGGAGATGTAGAAGGAAGCATACCGCTCATAGAAAACTATGCCACACATTTCAGGAACAAGCGCCATAGGCCAAAGCAGATATATGACGGGATTGTGAGGAAAGTAAGATATATCATAGTTCCTTCATACAAAGAGCAGGTTGTACATCATATGATAGTAAATGTCTTGATGCCTATGTTTACAAAAGGAATGTATGAACATAGTTATGGCTCGATTCCGGACAGAGGCGCACATAGAGGCAAAAAGACCATTGAAAAGTGGATAAGAAAAGGCGGAAGGAATATAAAGTATTGTATGAAACTTGATATCAGAAAATACTTCGACAGCGTTCCTCACGATATCCTTAAAAGAAAACTGTCCGCAAAGGTAAAGGATGAGCAGCTTCTTAAGGTCCTGTTTGAAATCATCGATGTGATTCCAGAAGGCCTGCCGCTTGGATTTTATACATCACAGTGGCTGGCCAACTGGTACCTTCAGGATCTCGACCATTATATAAAAGAAGATCTGGAAGCTGTCTACTATATCAGATATATGGATGATATGGTGATCTTCGGAAGTAATAAGAAAAAACTCCGCGCCATGAAAAACGCTATAGCTGATTATCTGGCCACCCTGGGACTGGAGCTCAAATCAAACTGGCAGATATTCAGATTTGATCATGATGGAAAAGGGCGGGATCTCGATTTTATGGGATTCCGTTTTTTTCGCAACAGAACCATCCTCAGACGGAGCATAATGCTCAGAGCTTGCCGGAAAGCAAGGAAGATTTATAAAAAATCAATAGAATCAAAGGTCACAGTATATGACTGTATGCAGATGCTCTCATATTTAGGATGGATCAAGGCAACCAATGTATATCATATGTATGAGGTACGCATAAAGCCATATGTGGACTTTGGCAAATGTAAGAAGCGCATCAGCAAGTATCAAAGGAGGATGAACAGATGGAATGGTACAGATCTAGCAACAGTAACAGCGTGAAGCCGGCAGATGTAGATGATACATCCAGCAAGGTGTACGTATATGTCCGCAAGGATTTTGAACTGATCCCGGAGACAGAAGAAAATGACCAGGTTATTCCTGAGCACTGGGAGTACATGGAAAAGAAGATCAGCAAGGAGATATACCCTGAGTATGCTCAGAACAGAGCGGACATTGATTATATCGCATTCATGACGGATGTAGATTTGGAGGTATGATATGGAACACAGTAAAGATTTTGAAAAGATAAAGGGATATTACGATCGAGGTCTCTGGTCAAAGGAGCGCGTCTATAAAATGGTGGGCAAAGGCTATATTACTCCTGAAGAATATGAGGAAATCGTAGGAGAAGAATATGAATGATGTTAATATAGTAGAAACTCTTAACGCGATCATCCGTCTTCAGAGCACAATCATAGATGAACTCTTTGTACTTTTATCGCAGCACATAACGGTTGATGAGCTTGATAAGCTGCCGGTTATCGATAAGATAAACGAGGCGGCCAAGCTCGGGGTAGATGTCGATTTAGGAGGCATGTCATGATCGAGGCGTTAAAAGGTTTGGGGAATTTAGGCATAGGAGCAGGGTTTATAGCCCTGCTCCTTGGCATTTTTGTGGAGTGGATACCGGTGAAAATAAACCCGATCGGATGGCTTGGCCGGCGTTTCAATAAACACATCGAGGATAAGGTGGATGTGATCCAGACGGAACTTACGGCCCATATGGCTGAGGAATACCGTACCAGGATACTGAAATTTCAAAATGAGTGTATCCGCCGAAGACGCCACACCAAGGAAGAATTTGACAATGTCCTCAGTGTATGCCGCAAATATGAAGCCTTAATAAAGAAATACGATCTCGAAAACGGTGAGTGCGTGATGGCCATGGCTTATATACGGCGCGTATACGAGCATTGCCTTGACGATCATGATTTTGTAAATCTTGACAATGCTCCGCTTACTCCCCTGGATGTGTGAGGTGGAATATGCAAAGAAAAAGAAGAAGACGGCATGATGGAACCATGGATTTTATTTTGGCGGTAATGTTTGTATCACTTATGATCTTCACGGTTGTGATGACAGTCATATTTTGCATATATCAGACCGTTCCGGATACGCTGATCCAATGCTTTTTTACAGCCTTCGGAGCTGAAGGCGGTTTTATGGCTGTCATAGCAGTGACAAAGAAATTTACCGAAAAAGATGATTATGAGTGACGGAAGCACGTATTTTATTGATCGTATTGATGTTGGTATTATTTGAGATTGGAGGGAAAGATGATGAATGAATATATGTTTGAGGTTTGCCGTGTGGCCGCAATTATCATAGGCGCTCTGTTAGCTTACTATATCATTCCTGTGTTAAAAGCGTACATAGCAAAGTATTGGGATGAAAACTTGCTGGATTTTGTTAAATCCTGCGTTTACGCAGCTCAGCAGACCATGGAGAACAATGCGGATAAAAAACGATATGTCCTTGCTCATGTAGGCGAGTGGATCCGCATGAAGGGTATGGATATATCAGATGAACAGATAGATATTCTGATAGAGTCCGCAGTGCTGGCTATGAAAACCGAAACGAAATAAACGCACGAAAACGCACGAAAAACACACGATATAACCAGATTTGGTTATTGCGCTAACAAAATCCTTGTATTTTAGGATTTTATAATCAAAAAATGCGTATTTTGGTTTTAAGGAGGTATTGAATGGGATACACTAAAGCTCAGGCGGAAGCCTTCATCTCTAAAATAGCACCTCTTATACGCAAGGAAGCGGAGCAAAGAGGATACAGGACATGCGCTGCAGTCATTGCCCAGGCGGTGATCGAATCAGCGGCGGGCACCTCGGGTCTGGCAAAGCATTATAATTTCTTCGGGCTTAAATGCGGCTCAAAGTGGACAGGAGCCAGCGTGAACATGAAAACTAAGGAAGAGTATAAGCCGGGGGCTCTGACAACGATAAGGGACAATTTCAGGGCATATCAGGATATGGCAGCGGGTGTGAAGGGATACTATGATTTTATAAGCGCGCCACGCTATAAAAACCTTAAGACGGCCACGACATATCTCGAATATGCTACCCTGATAAAGCAGGACGGATATGCCACCTCAAGCACTTATGTACAGACATTGTATAATACTGTGATAAAATATGGTCTTGAGGTCTGGGATAAGTCATACAATACGCCTAAAGCTGCTCCTGCAACTGAAGAAAAAACGCTTCCTACGCTTAAAAAAGGAAGTAAAGGAGCGTATGTAAAGGAATTACAGACGTTGCTCAATTATTCATCCTCCGGTGCGAACCTGAAAGTAGACGGTATTTTCGGTTCTCTGACACAGATTTCCGTAATTTCGTTCCAAAAAATGAGGGGGTTGAAGGCTGACGGAATCGTCGGACCCTGTACCTGGGCGGAGTTGCGGAGATAATTCCGTGGATAATTTGTGGATAAATTTTATTAAAATATAGTGAATTTCTTTAAAAATAGTGAATTTTTGGAAGTGCCCAAAACATTAAAAAACCTTGAAAGTATGCGCCTTTGCGGTACTTTCAAGGTTTTTGTGAAAATGAGACACGCGGGAATCGAACCCGCGACAACTTGATTAAAAGTCAAGTGCTCTACCGACTGAGCTAGTGTCCCAAACTAAAAAATGGGCCGTTAGTTACCGGCAAGCAGGGCTAGCCGGATTCGAACCAGCGAATGCAGCAGTCAAAGTGCTGTGCCTTACCGCTTGGCGATAGCCCTAAGTGGAAATGCTACCGTACATGAAGTTCGGCGGCTGAAAGGTGGATAAAGGGATTCGAACCCTTGGCCTCCAGAGCCACAATCTGGCGCGCTAACCAGCTGCGCTATACCCACCGTATAAGACCCTAAATATCAGGGAGCGTGCCCAAAGGGATTCGAACCCCCGACCCACGGCTTAGAAGGCCGTTGCTCTATCCAGCTGAGCTATGGACACGTACATCGTTCTCCACGGAAACCCGATCTCTTGAGAACAATCTTTAATATTATATATGCCAGTCGCGCCAATGTCAACAAAAAAATGAGATTTGTTAGTTTTCACAAAATTCCAACAATATCTGGTGGGGGACTTGAAATCGTACAACAACATGTGCTATAGTTTATGTTAACTTGATCTTTCGGCGAGACGGAATACATGCCGGGAGACAAAGGTAACCGCAGGACTTTAGTTTATGAATATGAGGAGGGTTTATGTCTGACAAGGATAAGGCAGTAGTTGATGCATATGCACGGGTAGGAATGAGTCTTTCGACGCTGATCAGGAGTTTTCCCCAGTTCTCCAAGCCAGAGATTACGGCGGTTTATGAGGAATATTTAAGATCCGTAGGCAAATCGGATCAGATGTCCGGTATCAGTGTAAACTGTTCCTGAATGTGATTGCCGGCCTGTCGAACCGGTGTAAGATGTAGGTTAACATAAATTTTTAAATATTAACAAAAAGAAACAGGTGCCATTGCGTATAATATGCAGTGGCACTTATTTTGTATATGAAAAAAAGTACTATACAATATTTAGAATTCGTGATAAAATGTTTAGGATTGTGTAGGTTACATAAATAGTTGCCGATAATTGGTTACCATAAAGTTATAGATTCAGGAGGAGAAAATGGTTAAGTTAACACGATTTGGCACGGGGGCTAAAAGAATGCTGGCGGCTATCCTGTGTGCGTCTATGGTTTTATCTACAGAAGTAGTGACGACATTCGCAGCTGAAGACATCACGGCGTCCGAAGAGGCCGTAGCGGTCGATGAAGTAGGCGCAGAGGATGAAGCTGCTTCGGAAGATACATATGTAGATACAGCTTCTGAAGAAGACTATGCCGACCATTCAGAAGATAAGGCATACGAAGATGCATCCGCAAGTGAAGCATCTGATGAGACCTTCGATAATGTGGACGCACAGATCGAGGAGACCGCAGAGGAAGAGGCGGTGGAACTGTCAGCGGTAGAAGAGGAAGAAGTGTCCGAGGAGGCTGTCGGTTCACTGTCCGCTCAGGAAGAGAATGCAGATGTCATCGTGAATACTGAAGATGCGACAGGGACTGAGGCTGGAAATACCGAAATGAACCTGAACAATGTATCCGGTAATACCGTATCCCGCGGATCCGTTGGTTATGAGCATACCAATGATTTCCCCGCTCCCGAAAAGGCAAAGGCTGTCCTGACAAAGAAGAATCAGGTAAAGGTCAGCTGGAAGAGCGTAAAGAAGGCTACCGGTTATAAGGTTTACAGGATGAAGGCTGATGGTACCGTTGATCTTAACAGCGGTCTTGACGTGGGAAAGAAAAAGAATTTTACGGATACCTTTGATACTGCTTCTCTTGAGAGCGTTCCCACTCTGGCATACATGATCGTAGCCTGCGGCGTGGATTCATACGGCCAGTCCGGATCCGGATATCCCGCATATGCAGTGGCGTCCCCCATCATCACCGATGTGGAGCGCACCATCACCGATGACGACCTGATCGGTCTGGATGTGAGATTTACAAAGATAAGGGGCGCATCCTCATATACCCTTCGCAAGTCTACCACCAGATCAAAGAATAACTTTACCGAGCCCATAACCATCAGTGCAAATGAACTGGAAAAAATAAATGCGGATCACCAGATCGGACCTTACACTTCCGGAGGCAAGATAAAGTCAACGACAGGCGCAACCATTGACCGTACTTATATCACTGATTCCGAGGGATTGATTTCAGGAAAGTACTATTATTATCAGGTCAAGACAGAGTTTGAACTGGCGGACGGATGGAAGATAGAGTCAGAGCCCTCTGCAATAGCACAGGGCAGGGTGACTACCAGAGCTCCCAAGTTAAGGAGCGTATCCGCTAACAGCGGCACTAAGATATATGCTGTATGGGAGGACATGGAGCAGTCTACCGACAAGGACGGAAACCAGCTCATTAATTCAAATGACTTTTATCAGATATATCTGTCAAAGAATGGAGGAAAGTTTAAGCCCTACGCCAAGATCAAGGCGTCCAGCCAGAAACTCGATTCGGTCAGGGAGACAAAGACTAAAAAGGTATGGCTGACAGCGGATGAGGCAAAGGAAGCAGGACTGGGTACCACCGCCGGATATTATGATGTGGGAGAGACGAACTACTTTGTGGGATACGAGCTGGAAGAGCTGACTCCCATGGTGAATTATGAGATAAAGATCGCGGTGGTTAAGAACAAGATCACCGGAAGCATGAGTGAGATCGGAGCGGCAAGGACTGAGCTTAACGATATCTACGGTGTCAGAGTAAAGGGGACCAACATGACTACGGCTACCCTTAACTGGGAAGAGGTAGAAGGCGCTACGGGCTACAGGATCCATTACCGCGAGATCACGTCAAAGCAGTTTGCAGATAAGAGCACATGGGGACTCGGCCCCTGGGATAAGCAGATCACAGTAACCGTAGAAGCCGATAAGGACGGTATATGCGAGTATGAGATCACCAAGCTTACCAATTTAAGATATTATGCATTTTATGTAGAACCTGTATATAAGAAGATCGAGCATGACTCGGGCAAGAACAGAGCCTATGTGGCAGCCAAGACCAGGATCGCGGCTCCCGATTGTGAGGTGGAGCAGTCAGGCTATAAGGCTACATCAAATATCAGTCTGAAGTTTACCTGGCCCAAGGTGGATAAGGCTACCGGTTATCAGGTTAAGTATTATGTAGGTACCACAGACCTTACAGTGCTGGATTCCAGCCTGGTGAAGTCACAGACTCTTAAGAAAACAGCCACATCCTTTAAGGTGGACGGAGTGTCCATGGGCGAGCCCGTGGCTATCAGGATCACCACCATGCATGAGACAAGCGGCAATACAGGTGATGATGCCATCGGTAACTCTTACGAAGTTATAGAATATGCCTGCCCTAAGGAAGTAGTGGTTACGGACGGCCGCTTCAACAATGCGTATAATGTAGGTGCACAGCTTTCCATGACCATGGAGACTACGGAGCCTATGGATTACGTGCGAGGCATCAAAGTGCTCCGCTCATCCAAGAAGACTAAGGATTATGAAGTCATCAGCGAGTTTTCACCCGCAGATGGTTCCACCTTTACCTACAGGGATTCAAAGGAAAATAAGGATGGCAAAAAGATCTATTACAGGATCTATTCCGTACTTAAGTCCACAAAGAACAAAGACTGGGTAGCAGAGAGCCGTGATTATACACAGTATATGTATTGCCTGCCCACATCGGTTGACGACAGCGACATTTCGGTAGCCGTAGATGAGACAAAGACTTACACCCTTAAGTTTAAGCCCAACGCCACTACCGCAATGCATGTTAAGAGCTGGGAAGTATCTGATGATAAGACTGATTCCTTCACCAAGGGTTATGAAGAGAAGAATGATTATATCAAGATAAAGAGTAAGACCTACAAGGCAGTGGGCACTGACGAAAAGAAGAGGGAAGTAGAGGACTACAGCAGCTACGAGGTGGATATCACCGGTAAGAAGAAGGGTAAATGCTATATCCAGGCTACCCTGGCAAACGGACTGGTAGCCACCATTAAGGTAAAGATCACCGATAAGAAGAGTGAAGACAAGGATGATAATGAAGACGATAAGAATGACGACAAGAAGGGCAATGGAACCATCATCTGTCTGGATCCCGGACACGGCGGAAATGACGGCGGATGCGCATACGGAAACCTTAAGGAGAGCGAGCTGAATCTTAAGATAGCTAAGAAGACCAAGAAGATCCTGGAGAAGAACGGCTTCGAGGTAGTGCTCACCAGAAGCGATGATTCGTATGTAGATCTGGATAAACGTGTACAGATCGCAAAGAAGGCAAAGGCAAAGGCGATCATATCACAGCATATCAACTCAGGAACAGCAAAGGGTGTGGAGTGTTACTATTCCATAGATGGTACAGGAAAGAGCCTGGCTTCCAAGATGTGCTCTCTGACCGCTAAGGAAACCGGAATGAGCAACAGAGGTGCCAAGACCAAGGAAAGCGGTACCACAGCCGGCAAGGATTACTATGCTATTATCAGATATGCGAGAAGCACGGATGACGGCGGCGCCATAACCGGACTCATCATGGAGAATGGTTTCATCCAGAAGGACTATGATTACATGGATTCCGATGATGATCTGGAGAAGATCGCAAAGGCGAACGCAGAGGCCATCATCGATTATTACGGTGACTGATCGTAAAAAGAAACCATAAGGAACAGGCGGAGTTTTACTCTCCGCCTGTTTTACATAGCAGGATAAAGTTTTAAGATACTGAAACTTCCCACATGTCATCCTGAGTGAAACGAAGGATCCTGAAAGAGTTAAAGGATTTAAAAAGGTCATCTTTATAAAGATTCTTCGCTGCGCTCAGAATGACATAAATTGCCTATTTTATCATCAAGTGGGAAG
>JAFRWW010000066.1 GCA_017441585.1 Lachnospiraceae bacterium | reverse complement strand
GAAAGGGTATCATTCCACATGAGCTTTCTGTGTTCCTTCACACGAAGAAGATACTGAAGCACATTCAAAAGACGCTCCCTGCTGTCTATGTCCCTGAATCCTTCTGCCGGTACCGTAAGGCTGTCGAACCTGAGCGGAGTAGAGCCTTTCCCAATTTCCTTTTCCACGAGCGATTCTATGTTCTTTGCCATTCAAACCTCCTTTTTGCAAATAAAAAAAGGGCAGCTACAAGATTTCTCTCATAACTGCCCTATCGCTGCATTATATTTTTTGTCCCTGCTTCTGGACTTCGTCCAGAAGTATAACACTTTCTTGTTGCGTTTGGCGCAACTTTCAAAAAGATTTACAAATAATTTACATCTGTATATCTGCGAAACAGAAAAGACCGGTCTGCTTTTACATCATGGTCAATGTCTATCCGCAAAACATGAAGCGCCAATACTATTGCATCTTCCAGTGCTTCATCAGAATCGTCAAGCCTCGTGATATTTACACAGTCCTCGAATTCCTTATCTCTCTGACGGAGTATCCGTATCAGCTTTATCCTTGCATTTCTGCATATCTGAGTCTTCACATACTCCTGCCGATAGCCGTCCTTTGTATTGTAAAACGGTTTTGAGATTTCAATAACCGCATTCTTTTCTCTTATATAATTTGACAGAGGAATACCGATCAGATCTTCCTCATCTATGATAACCTCGTATCCCGCCTGCGATAAATAATACCGCAAAAGGATATCCGGGAATTCTTTATCAAATGCCTTCCTGCATATATGACAAGGCTCATGATCTATAGCCCTGTCCGCGATCTTTGCCCTCCACCTGTGACCGTGAGCGCATTTCCACCAGACTATGCGCAGTGAATTACGGCTCACCTGTTCCGGTGTTATCGTACTGTTACGCTCATAATCCCATTCGGATAGCAATCCTTCATCTGTCGTGGCAAGATCGTTATTCCCCGCCATAACAATCCTGTCAGAGCATACAGGGCAGGATGAGCCTTTCACACGGCTGTCTATCACAGCTCTCCATTCATAGCCACATACACGACATTTCCACCATACATTCTCCCGTGACTTCGGAAATACTTCATCCGCCTTTTTCGGAGCGTTCTTCCCCGACCATTCCTCAGCAAGCTCAGGATAATTACTGGCAAGGTCATTAAAGCCCTTATACAGCAGATGTCCTTCACAATATGGGCACTGGCTCCCGTAATACCTGTCAGCTATTTTTGCAATCCACTCATGTCCGTGGATGCATCTCCACCACACAGATTTATTCGTACAGGAGAGAACCATATCCGGCATAAGCGGATGATTTTTCTCAGACCATTCCGATACCAGCTCAGGCTTCAATGTAGCAAGGTCATTAAAGCCCTTCAGAAGCTGATTCCCAGAGCAGTATGGACAGTCCGATCCGTTTACCCTGTTCTTTACTATCGCCTGCCATTCGTGGCCGCAGATGCCCTTCCACCAGACACGCTTATGAGAACCTATCGTGACATCGGCAGGTGTCAGAGGGAGATTCCTGTTACTCCATTGTGCGGCAAGCTGCGGACATTTATCCGCAATACTTTCCTTCATTCCATCACAGCCTCCCCGTTATAATCTGCCCGGTTGTCACAAAGGCTTTTATCACCGTTATCACTGCCACAAAGCCGCCGATGATTCCGCCCACAATACAGTTGAGTGCCATGACTCCCAGGGAACCGGCTATGCCGTAGTTTCTCGGTATCAGCCACATCCACATCCGTCTGATGCCAAAAGGAAAACCCACGAGGATCCAGAACAGGAAGTAGTCAAAGCCCTCCGGCTTATT
>JAFRWW010000065.1 GCA_017441585.1 Lachnospiraceae bacterium | reverse complement strand
CTGCTACGGTCACTGCGAATAACCGGACTTACGACGGAACAGATAAAGCGCTTGTGAATGTGACTGGTGAAGCCGAGGGTGGCGAAATGCAGTACGCCCTTGGTGAAAACGCCACCACAGCCCCTGCGAATAACCTTTATAGCACATCCATCCCCACAGGAACCGCCCCCGGTACCTATTATGTGTGGTATAAGGTGGTGGCTGATTCAAATCATAATGATACAGACCCTGCCTGCGTACAGGACATAGAGATAGCAAAGCTCAAGGCTGAGCTGTCATGGTCTGATCTGACACTTAAGTATACCGGACAGCCGCAGCTGCCTACGGCCACGGTAAAAAATAAAGCAAAGGATGATGAGGTGACGGTGGTACTCACCGGTGCAGCTACCGATGCCGGTTTTTATGAGGCGGCCTTTGTCAAGCTGGAAGGAAAGGATGTCGGTAATTATCTCCTGCCCGATGAGGACCGGTCCCGGTACTACAACATAGTCAAGGGCACCCATCAGATAAGCGTCAGCATAGAGGACTGGACCTATGGCGAGGAGCCCAAGGCACCTGTGGTCACAGGCGAGCCCGATGGCAGGAAGGCCACAGTAGAGTATAAGTCACAGGAGGACAACATCTATGTTTCGGATGTCCCCGTTGATGCCGGAAAGTATACAGTCCGTGCAACCCTTGAGGGCGATAACAATTATGAGTCTGCATCGGCTGAGTATAACTTTACCGTTTATCCTAAGGAAGTGATCCTTACCTGGGGAGATACTGAGTTTACCTATAACGGAAAGGACCAGATCCCCGAGGTCACCGTATCAGGACTGGTGGGTGAGGACAGCGTAGAGGCGGTTGTCATCGGAGATGCTACCGCAGTGGGAACACACACGGCGATGGTCATGTCGCTTGCAGGAGCCGGAGCTTCAAACTATAAGCTCCCCGCTGCAGTAAAGACAACCTTTACCATAGCCAAGGCTGATATCCCCGTAGATCAGGGCGATAATCCCGCTAAGCTCACCATGCCGGGCTGGATCTATGGCGATGACGCCGCAGATCCTGTGATCGAGAACAACATAGGCGGCGGAACAGTGAATTACAGCTATGCAGAGTCCGGCATTGGAATGGCAGATCCGGAGGATCTGGTATTCGAAAGCAAGAAGCCCTCGGCTGCAGGCATCTATATCGTGAAGGCCGAGATCAGTGCCACCGAGAACTATTACGGCGCCACCCTTTATGCACCGTTTGTGATAACTCCAAGGACCGCCAAGCTTGAATGGGGCGACACTTCGTTTGTATATGACGGAAAGGAGCATGTGCCGGCCTGTGAGGTGGCGAACAAGGTTTACGGCGATAAGTGCTTTGTCACCGTCAGCGGCAGTGCAAGCACGGTGGGAGAGCATAAAGCCACAGCAATCAAGCTTTCAAATGATAACTATGTACTTCCCGCATCCAGGAACCAGAACTTTACGATATCAAAGGACGGACTGGATCTTTCAGTCAGCATGACGGGCTGGGTATATGGCGATGAGGCAAACGCTCCTTTGGTGGAAGGCAATAAAGGAAATGCGGATATAACCTATACCTATTACACGGATGAAGACCTGAGTGCCAAGACAGGCACGGCTGAGGGCGCTGTGGCAGAAGGTGGCATACCTTCATATGCGGGAACCTATTTTGTACAGGCATCGGCCGCAGCTACCGACGGTTACGAGGCGGATGTGGCAGTGGCAGAGTTCACCATCGAAAAGAGGATGCCCGTGATCGAGTGGAGCGATATCAGCCTCACTTATAATGCCAAGGCCCAGAAGCCTGTGGCAGAGATCACAAACAAGGTGGAAGGCGATGAGCTCATACTGACAGTGTACGGCGAAGCTGTAGATGCCGGAGACTATGAGGCTGTACTGACTGTTTCCGGAGCAGCTGCAGATAATTATGAGACGCCTGCCATCACTACCCAGAGGTTCAGGATCAATAAGCTCGCTGCCGAGCTTGCATGGGGAGAGACCCGGTTCGTATATGACGGAAGCGATCAGGTGCCTACAGTCAGCGTGAACAACCTGATAAAGGGCGATGAGATGGCCCTTACGGTAGTGGGTGCATCCACGGCAGTGGGAGAGCATACCGCTACAGTGACCAAGCTGTCAAACGCTAACTATGCGCTGCCTGAAGAAACATCAAAGGTATTCTATATCGAAAAGGCTGACGTGGCCACAGATGAAGGCCAGTCGGAAAATCCCGCCATGTTTGCCATGGCAGACTGGATCTACGGTGAGACGGCTCCCGAGCCTGTGCTGGAAAACAACATAGGCGGCGGAACGGTCACCTTCGGCTACGCACTGCTGCCTGAGGGCACGGAGCCTGCTTCTTATGGCGAGCTCGATTATACGACAGTCAAGCCTAAAGCAGCCGGCGTATATGTGGCAAAGGCAGACATAGGCGCTACCGAGAATTATAACAGCGCGACACTTTATGACCTCTTCGTCATAGAGCCCAAGACGGCTTCACTTACCTGGTCGGATACCAGCGTCATATATGACGGGGAAGAGCATTCCCCTTCCTGCGAGGTATCAAACCTGGAGTTCTCTGATGAGTGCGAAGTGACGGTAAGCGGAAACGCCATCGCGGCAGGTGAACATTCGGCGTGGGCTATTGCACTTTCAAATGATAACTACGTACTGCCTACATCCACAAAGACGACCTTTGTGATATCAAAGGGTACTCCGGCACTCACCGTAAACATGGCAGGCTGGACCTACGGCGATGAGGCGGCTGTACCTGTAGTGGAAGGAAATGACGGAGAAGGCAATGTAAGCTATGTCTATTACAGGGATGAAGAACTGACAGAAAAGACAGGCACAGGTGACGGCGCAGCCGTAAACGGCGACATACCCGCATATGCAGGAACCTATTATGTGGCAGCGACGGTGGAGGAGACCGACGGCTATAATTCAGCCGTGGCCACAGCTGAGTTCACCATCGAGAAGAGACAGCTTGCATTTACATGGACAGGTTTTGCCCTGACCTATGACGGCAAGGAGCATCTGCCTGCGGCAGCTCCCGAAAATGTGGCAACAGGCGATGAACTGTCTGTGATCATAAGCGGGACACAGAAGGCTGCCGGAGAGTATGAAGCAGTCATCGAAGGAATCGAAGGCGAGCGGGCAGATAATTATGTACTTCCCGAAGATCTGACTCAGGCCTTTAAGATTGCTAAGAAGGCGGCAGAGCTTAAGTGGGGCAGCACGGAGTTCATCTATACCGGCAAGGACCAGATCCCCACGGTAGAAGTAGCAAACCTGGAAGAGGGAGATGTATGCGAGCTCACAGTGACCGGCGCAGCGACGGCAGTGGGCACCCATAAGGCTACAGTCATAAGCATCTCAAATGATAACTATGAGCTTCCCGCTGAACTGGAGAAGAGCTTCACCATAGTCAAGGCTGACCTTAATGAGGATGCAAAGGTCATCATAAGCGACTGGACTTATGCTGAGAATCCTTCGGTTCCCAGAGTGGAAGGAAACATAGAAGGCGCGAATGTAACATACAAGTATAAGAAGGCAGGAGCTGACGACAGTTCATACACCACCACGGTTCCCGTAAATGCAGGAGATTATACGGTCATCGCCATAATCGACACCACCGCAGGCTATAATGAAAAGCCCGTGACCGCAGACTTTACCATCAGGAAGGCTGAGTCACGTATAGAAAAGGCACCCAAGGCTGTAGCTGGGCTCTTCTATGACGCAACCGCACAGGAACTGGTGACAAAGGGCGAAGCCTTTGGCGGAAAGGTAGTATATGCAGCCGTATCGGAAAATCAGATAGAGCCTGAAGACGGCGTATACACCGAGGCTGTCGCCACCGGCATACTTTCCGGAACCTACTATGTATGGTATAAGGTGGCCGGCGATGCCAACCATAATGACAGCGATGCTGCCATGACAGAGGCAGTCATAAGGCCTGTTACCAGGGAAAACCTCACAGATTATATCGGTGAAGTGACAGGATATCACGATGAGATAAAGGGCGAGGAGGATTATGCCGATATTGCAAAGGATCTCAAGGATGCCATAGATGCAGCACAGCTGGCAGCCGATGATGATAATGTCACCGATGAGCAGATCGGACAGGCTATCAAGGCCCTTTCGGATGCCCATAACGACGCTATGGACAGGGTACAGGATGTGATCGACACCAAGGCAGCCAAGGCAGTCACGGATATGATCAAGGCCCTGCCCGCAGCCGATAAGGTGGAAGTATATGATGAGCAGGCCGTAAGGGATGCAGTGAGAGCTTATGAAGAACTGACGGATCCCCAGAAGGCTAAGATGGATGGCGCCGATGTCAAGAAGCTGGATGATGTCCTTAAGTCGCTTGAAGTAGTCCTGGAGCCTTACAGGAAGATGGCTGCAAGCAATAAGAACAGAGACAGGCTGGTGGCACTGCTCAACTCCAGGGGCTTTGATACCATAAACGGAATATATCAGACTCCTTATGATACCGTGAGCATGAACTATACCGTGGCTAAGGGCAGGATCACCCATGTGAGCTTCGATGTGAAGAATCTCAAGGACGGAGATAATTTCCTGACCATGAACACCGGCACCAGGATGATCCTCACCGATAAGTTCACCATAGTGGATAATTTCGCCAACAAGCGTGACTACAGGAAGGTAGCCAAGTCCCTGAAGCTCAAGGATTATGGATATGTGCTGGATGTGAAGAAACTTAAAGGCAGGAGCACATATGAGATGATACTTGTGAGCGCGGACGGCAGGAAGAGGCTCATAATCGATGTGGTGGATCTGGCACTCAATAAAAAGGGTCTGAGGAAAGCGGCCCTCACCACTCCCGTCAAGGAAGCTGAGGTAGGAGCAAAGGCGGTCAGCGAGAATAAGATAAGCGACGTGGGCTTTGCAGAAAACGGTGGAGTGATCACCATAACCAGCGCACCTGTGCTTAAGAGCGAGATCAATCCCAGGAAGAATAGAAGCGCCAGATTTATATCCGGCGTATGGATGGTAGGCGGCACTGCCATAACATATGGCAAGACCCAGACCGTGACAAAGGGTAAGGTCACCGTATACGCGAAGGTCAACAGCGACGGAACCTTAAGCATAGGCAAGGCCGAGGGCAGCGGCAAAGGAAGCATGCCCATCACCTACATCCTTAACGGTAAGGTCATCGTAAAGAAGAATAAGACAAGCATGAGGTCAAAGACCTACAGGGCAAAGGTTAAGGTGAAGTAAAGCTAAGTCAAGTAAGGTTGATTTAAGTCAAGTAAAGTAAAGTCAAGTGTTTGTTTCCTCCCCTCCGGATGATCCGGAGGGGATTTTTTTGATCAAATGCGTACTGCGCAAAAAAACGTTTCAAAGTGAATATGATCAGGAGCATTATTCACGGGCAAGCGTTGTGCTTGCGGATTCTGTAGTGGCTGATACTTAAAAATCATACGATAGTTATCACATCAAATCCATCAATCCGTCAGTCCTGTCCGGTCGGTCGGAGCATCCGTTAAGAGACAAGATAGAAAGGGGGATAAAACGGTGAGTTATGTCAACATTTGCGTCGAAATTTTAGCCGATTTGTGGTAGCATATAACTTGAGTTATTATGCGTGAAGATAGTTCGGATATTATTTCTGGAGAGGAGGCTTACGAATATGGCTTTCACAGTAAGTGTTGGAGAAGCGGACTTTGCGGCTCTTCGTAAAGAAAATGCATATTATGTAGATAAGACCGAGATCATGTATGAACTTGTGCATGATACAAAAAATAAAGTTACGTTGTTTACAAGACCGAGACGATTTGGAAAAACCCTTATGATGAGTATGATGGAGAATTTCTTCAGCATACGAAAGGATAGTAAAAGTATTTTTGAGGGTCTTGCAATAAGATCACATGAGGATTTCTGCAAAAAATGGATGAATCAGTATCCTGTTTTGTTTATTTCGTTTAAGGATGCAGAAGCTGATGAGTTTGATGTGGCTTATGCAAAACTTAAAAATGTTATAGCGGATGTATGTAAAGGAATTTCTGATATCGCTTTAGAGAAAAAGGTAAATTCATATGATGTTGAAGTATTCAACAGATTACAGGCTCAGACAGGGACGGATGCGGATGTTCAGAGTTCTTTTAAAACAATCATGCGCATGATGAATGCCGTATACGGAAAGAAGGTCATTCTCCTAATCGACGAGTACGATGTCCCTCTTGCAAAGGCGAGTGAAAAGAATACCGAAAAGAACGGTTATTATCATAAGATGCTTGATGTTATCAAAGGCATTATGAGCACTGCACTGAAAGACAATGAGTTCCTTCAGTTTGCTGTGATTACGGGGTGTCTTCGCATCGCAAAGGAAAGTATCTTTACCGGCACCAATAATTTTGCATCATATTCGGTGCTTGATGAAAGGTTTAGCAAATACTTCGGTTTTTTGGAAAATGAGGTTGAAACGATGTTAGAGGTTGCTGACAGACAAGAAGCAGCCGCAGAGATCAAGGAATGGTACGACGGATATGTGTTTGGGAATTCCTATATATACTGTCCGTGGGATGTTATCAATCATATATCGGCACTCCGATATAAGAGAACGACTAAGCCCAAGAATTATTGGAAAAATACCAGTCATAATGGTATTCTGCTGACCTTCGTAAAGCGTACAGACTTTAAGGTAAAAGGTAAATTTGAAATACTAATGAATAATGGAACGATCATGCAGACAATCACGGATGAATTAACCTATGATACCTTGCATTCATCAGAGGATAATCTGTGGAGCGTTTTACTTATGACGGGGTATATCACTAAGGCGGATCCTGATGAGGAAGGTGAAACGGTAAGCCTTAAAATACCGAACAGGGAAATTGCTACCATTTTTGAAGATGCTGTTGTCAAGCTTTTCAAGGAAACCATAGATACTAATATGCAGAAAAGCATGATGAATGCGTTATGGGATCGTGATGCAGAAGGAGCAGGGCGAATTATCTCGGAGCTTCTGTGGAAAACAATCAGTTACAATGATTATCATGAAGATTACTATCACGCTTTTCTTGCAGGTGCATTTGTTGGGATCGGTTACGAAGTTGAGTCCAATAAAGAAAAAGGTCTTGGCAGACCTGATATTTTACTAAAGGATGATGATAACAGGAGAGCTATCATAATCGAAGCAAAAAAATCTGAAAAAGAATCAGATCTGGATAAGGATTGTGATGAAGCAATCGACCAGATTATTACAGAAAAATATGCAGAAGGACTCTATGGCTATGAACAGATACTTTGTTATGGGGTAGCATTCTTCCAAAAGCAGGCAAAGGTAAAGCTTATGAAGGAATAACCGGAACAGGCAGAAATGAAAGGCATTCAGGAACAGGCCCGGATGCCTTTTCTGATGTAACCGAGAGGCAAAAAAAGTAAAACTGAATATCGTTACCGCAGACGGCGGCGAATGATCTTAACAGATTTTTCGTCACCGTCTTTTTTTATCTATAAACGCCGGAAACGGCATATTAAAAGAAAGAGAGGTTTTTAGCATGGAACAGAGAGCATCCGGAGTGTTTCTTCTTTTAGACGGGTATCAGTTTCGAATACTCCGGCGGTATATAGGGTCACCGTTTTGGTCCCCGGCTTTTTGATGCCTCGCATGGACATGCACATGTGCTCTGCTTCGATGCGTACCATCACACCGGTGCAGCCTTTTATCCCGTTATGGACGGCTTCACCGATCTGGCGCGTCATGCGCTCCTGGATCTGGGGACGGCGTGCATACACTTCGACGGTGCGCGCCAGTTTACTTAAGCCCGTGACTTTATCCGTGTATGCGTAGGCGATGCTGACCGTTCCGAAAAAGGGGAGCAGGTGATGCTCGCACATGGAATAAAAGCTGATATCTTTTTCTATTACGACCCCGGGCTCTTCCATTTCAAAGACCCTGCAAAGATGTGTGTCGGGATCGGTAGTCATTCCGCCAAAGAGTTCTTCACACATATTTGCGACTCTCTCCGGGGTGTCCTTGAGTCCCGGTCTGTCTATATCTTCGCCTATGGCCTGTAGAAACATGAGGGTGGCCTGTTTTATCTTTTCTTTATCCATGATCGATACCTGTGTATATTTATGCCTTTCATTCAATGACTAAATTTCCCATTTGTTTCGGTTAATGACTGTACCGAAGCTTGCGGTCGTGATAAGCGTCGGTGTACGCGACTTACCCACTATATAATATTTCCGGCTGTGATGCAAGTGCCTTTGTACTATGATCTTTAAGTGCTCTGTGCCATGTTTTTTATTGTGTTTGTCATGATTTTTAAGGCACTTCAATGCTTGACTTTTAATGGGGGGTATTATATCATCAAAAAGTTGAAAGAAAGGAGAACGGGATGGCTATCAGACAGATCAGAAAAATGGGAGACGATATATTATCAAAAAAATGTCGTCCGGTCACGGAGATGACGGACAGGATAAATGTTTTGATAGATGACATGTTGGAGACGATGTATGATGCCCAGGGCGTGGGACTGGCCGCTCCCCAGGTAGGCATCCTCAAGAGGATAGTGGTGATAGATGTGTCCACCGAAGAGGAACAGATGGAGCCTCTTATCATGATAAATCCTGTCATAACGGAGTCTTCCGGTGAGAACCTGGGACAGGAGGGGTGTCTTTCCGTACCGGGTAAGGTGGCTGATGTGACCCGGCCCACGTATGTCAAGGCTATATACAAGGACAGAAATATGAAGGACTGTGAGGTCGAGGGTCATGACCTGCTGGCCAGATGTATCTGTCACGAACTGGACCATCTGGACGGACACTTATATGTGGAAAAGGCTGAGGGTCCCATAAGGGATCTGGAGGCAGAGGAGTAACTGATGAGAATAGTATTTATGGGAACGCCCGAGTATGCGGCGATCTCTTTGAGGGAATTGTTACGGAGCGGTCACGAGGTGGTGCTGGTGCTGACTCAGCCCGACCGGGAGAGGGGAAGAGGGAAAAAGGTTACCTTTTCTCCTGTAAAGGAAGCGGCGATAGAGTGTGGCATACCGGTGTTCCAGCCGGCCAGGATCAAGGATGAGGACGCGGTGGAGTATTTAAAAAGATTCCCCGCAGATATATTTGTGGTGGCTGCTTTTGGCCAGATCTTAAGTAAGGAGATACTGGATATACCCCCCAAGGGCTGTGTGAATGTACATGCTTCCCTGCTGCCTAAATACAGGGGGGCGGCTCCGGTGCAGAGGGCTATTCTGGACGGGGAGGCCATAACCGGCGTCACCATCATGAAGATGAACGAGGGACTGGATACGGGAGACATAATCTCCCAGACCCAGGTGTCCATAGCGGCAGATGATACAGGGGAGAGCCTTTTGAAAAAGCTGTCCGTGGAGGGGGCCAGGCTTCTGGTAGAGACTCTTAAGGATATAGAAAAAGGTACTGCGAGACAGACTCCTCAGGATGACAGTGCTTCTTCCTATGCCGGTCTTTTGAAAAAGGAGATGGGCTGTTTGGATTTTTCAAAGAGCGCAGGCGAACTGGACCGGGTCATCAGGGCATACAATCCCTGGCCGGGAGCATATACATATCTGAAGGGCAAGATGCTGAAGATATGGAATGCAGAGCCCGTGGATGCCCATTCGGTGGATATTGAATCCGACGCCTCGGCAGGCACTATAATCGATGTGAGTACCGATTCCTTTGACATACTGACGGCTGACGGCGCCCTGAGGGTGTTCCAGCTGCAGATAGAGGGCAAGCGCAGGATGAGCACCAAGGAATTTTTGAGAGGATACAGACTTGAAAAAAACACAGTTTGCGGCAGATGAAAGAGAACTTTCCCTTGACATACTCATGGAGGTGTCAAAGGGAAAGTTTTTAAATTCAGCGATAGAGGAGTGTTTTTCGGCCCATACTTTGGATCAGAGGCAGAAAAGCTTTATAAAGGCTCTTTGCGATGGCGTGACGGAGCGCAGGTTGACTTTGGACTATCTCATAGGGCGGCAGCTTAAGACTCCTTTGGGCAAGGTGAAGCCTGCGGTGAGGCAGATTTTGAGAATGGGGGCGTATCAGCTCAAGTTCATGGACTCTGTGCCGGACTACGCCGCCATCAATGAGTGTGTGAAGCTGACGGCAAGGAGGGTGTCGCCTTCCCTTAAGGGTTTTGTGAACGGCGTGTTAAGGAGCGTCCTTAAGGATGAGACGGATCCGGATGCCATTGAGGATCCCGGGATCAGATGGTCATGCCCCGGATGGCTGATCGATGAACTTAAGGTTTATCCCGGACAGGAGTATGTGGAGCGGATACTGAAAGCATCCCTTGAGAAACAGGTTCTGTATGCTCGTGTGACAAGATCCTTCGCTTCGCTCAGGATGACAGAGGAGATGGCACATGATAATGAGACAATACAAGAGTCGGTAAATACGAATAGCGCGGTGGAGTTCGTGATCGAAAAAACGTCGGATGAAGGCGTCGTGTGCGAAAAAAGTCCATTGGCAAAGGACGCTTTTGTAATAAAGGAAACACCTTGTCCGCTTAATGAACTTAAGGCGTTTAGGGACGGACTCTTTGTGATCCAGGATATATCTTCGCAGCTTTGCGCCACGGTGGGCGTGGGGGCTTTACTGGATGAAGCATATTTGACCGGGCTGAACGGGACGGACCGTAAAGAACCATGCAACATAAATGAAGAAGTTAAGATCAGTGGGAATGATGCGTCGGATCAGGCGGGATTAAGAGTTCTGGATCTGTGCGCTGCCCCTGGAGGCAAGGCTCTCCATGCCGCCGGGCTTTTGGGTGAACGAGGAAGAGTCCTGGCCAGGGATCTGTCCATGGCCAAGGTGAATAAGATAAATGAGACTCTTTTGCGCCTGGGCTATGACAATGTGGATCTTCAGGTGGGGGACGCCACCGTGTATGAGCCCTCCTTTGAAGAAAGGTTCGATCTGGTGATGGCCGATCTGCCCTGTTCGGGACTGGGAGTCATATCCCGCAAACCGGAGATAAAATACAGACTTAAGCCGGAGGATATAGATTCACTTGCCGCCTTGCAGCGATCAATTTTGGACAATGCCGTAAGGTATGTAAAAAAGGGCGGATTACTGTTGTACAGTACCTGTACTCTCACAGCTAAAGAAAATGTGGGGCAGTACGAGTATTTGAAAACGCAAAAGGGTCTTGAGAGCGTGGATATGGACGCTTATCTGCCGGAAGCTTTCAGGGGCAGGACGGGAGATAAGGGCTTTTTACAGCTGATACAGGGTGTGGATGATACCGATGGATTCTTCATATCTTTGTATCGGAATCGGTAACTTCTCCTGACGATCAGTCAAAGGTCTTGTTTGCGGCAAGAGAGCAGGAGTTATATATCTTGCGCATAATGCCAAAGTGTGCTACTATATATTGACGTGTGTTTTTTCATAAGGACTGTTTATGCTCAGATCATTTGCGCTTACGGATGTAGGCATGAAAAGACAAATTAATCAGGATTATGTATTTGCGTCCGCCGAGCCGGTCGGAAATCTTCCTAATCTGTTCATTGTGGCCGACGGTATGGGCGGACACAATGCGGGTGACTATGCGTCCAGACGCAGCACCGAGATCATCGTGGAGAGTATCGGAAGGAACGATCAGAAGAGTCCCGTAAAGGTGATCAGGGAGGCCATTGAGGAGGCTAATGCTCATGTGCATGAGGAGGCCTCGCAGAAGGATGAGTTCTACGGCATGGGTACTACCTGCGTGGTGGCCACTGTTATAGATGATATCCTCTATGTGGCTAATGTGGGAGATTCCAGACTCTACCTCATAGATACGGATATCACGCAGATCACCAAGGATCACTCCCTGGTGGAAGAGATGATCAGAGTGGGTCAGATCGACAGAGACAGGGCCAGGAATCATCCTGATAAGAATATCATCACCAGGGCTGTGGGCGTGATGCGTCAGATCAAGGTGGATTTTTTTGATGTACATGTAAAGGCAGGGGATCTGATACTCATGTGCTCCGACGGTCTTTCAAATATGGTTGAGGACGAAGTGATCAGAAATACTGTCCTGTCCACTCCGGACATAGAGGAAAAGGCAAATAAGCTGGTCAGGCTGGCTAATGAAAACGGCGGTAAGGACAATATAGCAGTTATTGTGATAGAGCCGTTTGCCTCTCAGGAGTCAGGATCATAATACATACATAAACAGTACATAAGGGATAACCCGGGGAAAGAAAAGGGAAGAATATATATATGTTAAGTGAAGGATTGGTATTAGCCGACAGATATGAGATCACCGGTAAGATCGGTACCGGCGGCATGTCTGACGTATATAAAGCAAAGGACCACAAGCTGAACAGGTTTGTGGCTATTAAGGTTCTCAAAAATGAGTTTTCCGAGAACAAGAATTTTGTGTCCAAATTCCGGGTGGAAGCACAGTCGGCCGCCATTCTCATGCATTCAAACATTGTCACCGTATATGATGTAGGTGATGAGGGCGGCATCCATTACATAGTGATGGAGCTGGTGGAGGGCATCACCCTCAAGAAATATATCGAAAAGAAGCTGCGCCTTTCCGTAAAGGAAGCGGTCAGCATAGCCATAAACGTGTCCATGGGCATAGAATCCGCCCATAACAATCACATCATCCACAGAGACATAAAGCCCCAGAATATCATCATATCCAAGGATGGTAAGGTGAAAGTGACAGACTTTGGTATAGCCAGGGCCGCCACCTCCAATACCATCACCTCCAACGCCATGGGTTCCGTTCATTATACTTCTCCCGAGCAGGCCAGAGGCGGATATTCGGATGAGAAGAGCGATATATATTCCCTGGGTGTTACCTTATATGAGATGCTGACGGGCCGGGTTCCCTTTGACGGGGAAACCACGGTATCCATAGCCATCAAGCATATCCAGGAGGAGATGCCTTCTCCCCGTGAGTATGTGGATGATATACCCATCAGCGTGGAGCAGATAATCCGTAAGTGCTGCCAGAAGAATCCCGCCCGCAGATATCAGTCTATGGGCGAGCTCATAGTGGACCTTAAGAAATCCCTGATCACACCTGATGAGAATTTCGTGGTGATCCCCGATCTGGAAAAGAGGGGCAATACCCGCATGGTCACCGACAGCGATATCCAGCAGATCCGTTCCGAGACGGGGCGTATAGCTCCTCTGGATGATGATGTCCTTCTGACTCAGGGCCGTCCCCGCAGGATGAGGGATGGTGAGCGCAGGGATGATTATTATGAGGAAGAACTGTCCGGCAGGGGTGGATATTACCCTGAGGATGAGGAGAGCGGTTATGGGGATTATCCCGAGGAGGAGTACGAGGAGGATTATCCCGAAGAAGAGTATGAGGAGGAGTACGAGGAGGATTATTCCGAAGACGAGTACGAAGAAGAGTACGAGGACGAATACGAAGACGAGTACGAGGATGAATATGAGGACGATTATGAGCAGGGCTTTACAAAGGATGCTCATAAGAATAAGGCACCCTATGGGGCAGGTCAAAGAGAAAAGAAGCCTTTTAAGGATAAGCCAAAGAGTGTGAAGAAAAAGAAAAAGCCTGCCAAGAAGAAGCCGGCGTCCATTCTTCCAAAGCCTTCCAAGAAGCCTGCGAAGGATAAGCCCAAGCCCAAGCCGCAGCCCAAACCACAGCCCAAGAAGGCTCAGAACACCCCCGCCCCCCAGGCTGACAGTCGTCGCAAGGGATCAGGCAGAGGCAGTGAGGAGGATGATGACATCCTGGATCCCGGCACGGAAAAGATCATGAGCGTACTGGGTATAATAATGGCCATCATCATCGCCACCATAGCGATAATCCTGGCTTCAAAGATGCTGGGCCTGTTTTCACTGTCTGACAAACAGCCCGATACCGAGGCTGTTCAGGATGCCAAATATGTAAATATGATCGCCGTCACCGGCATGTCCTTTGACGCTGCAAAGGAGCAGCTGGAAGAGATGGGACTTTCCGTGACCGCCACATATGAATCTTCCAAGGTGGAAAAGAATCAGGTCATAGGACAGGATATAGAAGCAGGCACGCCCATTCTCACAGGATCGGTGGTGGAGCTGACGGTCAGCTCAGGCTCTGACGGAGTGGTGATACCCGATGTGTCCGGTTTGTCCGAGGCGGAGGCCAGAGTGCTTCTGGAAAAGGAAGGCTTCGTGGTGGAAACCGACGAGAGCGCTTCCAATGTGGTGGAAAAGGGTAACGTCATATCACAGATACCCGGAGCCGGTGAGAGCTGGCAGAAGGGCGGCACCGTGACCATATATATAAGTACCGGTCCTTCCGAGGATACGGTGGAGGTTCCGGACCTTCGGAATCTGACGGAGGCTCAGGCCAGAGAGGTGCTGACCACCATTAACCTTACCTGGAATACCATCTCCGAGGAGAATTCGGATACGGTTCCCGTAGGTTGCGTGGTATCACAGTCCGTGGCACCCGGAACCACCGTAAATGAGGGCGATGCCATAGACTTCGTGCTGAGTCTGGGACCTGCACAGGAGATACCTCAGATAACCTATTATTCATGTAATTATAATGTAAATGCTCCCGCCATGTACGCAGGCGGCGTGGCTACGGTCACCCTGACACAGACTTCTACGGGGACGGTGCTGTTTTCCACAAATACTACCAGCTTCCCAGTGGCCATAAACTTAAGCGGTATCCAGGGCGGCCCTGAGGCTGTTTTGAGCATAAAGTATACGCTTGAAAGCACGGTCATAAAGGAAAAAGAGGATGGCTCGGTGGAGAGCAAGACCACTACGGAGGAAAAGACCGAAACCCAGAATGTGACCCTGACTCCCCAGAACTGATATGGGCCAATTAATGTTCCCGAAAACGAAGTTGAGGGAAATTAATGGCCTCCGATAAATCGAAATGACGTTTGCAATGAGATGAATAACAAGTTGATCAGATATAAACAGGGGGAAATAGAGGAGAAAGCATACACAGGCAGGATAATCAAAGGGATCGGCGGGTTCTATTATGTGGAGGTGAGCAATGTGGGTGTTTTTACCTGCAGGGCCAAGGGCCTGTTCAGAAATGAGAAGGTCAAGCCTCTGGTGGGGGATATGGTCCGTCTGCATCCTGTGACGGATACGGATATAGACAATCCCGGCCATATCGATGAGATATTGGAGAGGCATTCCGAAGTGATCCGGCCTGCCATGGCAAATGTGGATCAGATCTTCATCATTTTTGCAGCTGCCGATCCGCCGATAAATCTGAATCTTCTGGACAGATTCCTTTGTGAGAGTGAAAGACGCGGCATACCGGCCCTGATCTGCTTTAACAAATGCGATCTCATAGATGAGTATGAAAAGGCCAAGCTTTGTAAAATATATGAGCCGGCGGGATACGAGGTGCTGACCGTCAGCGCCAAAAATAAGGATATATCCTCCCTTAAGGAAAGGCTTTCCGGTAAGATATCGGCTCTGGCAGGTCCTTCGGGAGCAGGTAAATCCACCATAGTGAACCTGCTGCAGTCCCAGACCGTGATGGAGACCGGAATCATCAGCAAGAAGCTGGGAAGGGGTAAGCATACCACGAGACATGCACAGCTCCTTAAGGTGGACGGGATGGATGATACCTATATAGCGGACACCCCGGGCTTTTCCAGTTTTGACATAATGGAAGAGAGCGCAGAGAATCTGGGGGCACTCTTTCCCGAGATAGACAGGTATTCCGGCGAGTGCAGATTTGCCCTGTGTTCGCATATAAAGGAAAAAGAGTGCGGCGTAAAGAGGGCATTGGCAGAAGGACTCATAGCTGCAAGCAGATATGAGAGTTATTCTCTCTTTTATGAGGAGATAAGATCCAGGAGGAATTATTAAGTGAAGAATCTACTGTGTCCGTCCATTCTGTCTGCGGATTTTGCAAGACTCGGCGAACAGGTCAGAATCGTAGCCGACAATGGCGCGGACTATCTGCATATTGATGTGATGGACGGCATTTTTGTGCCCCAGATATCTTTCGGCATGCCTGTGATCAAATCTCTGAGGAAGGTGACGGATCTTTTTTTTGACGTACATCTCATGGTCACGGAGCCCATTCGTTATATCGATGATTTCGCCGGCTGCGGCGCGGACGGGCTCACCATACATATGGAGGCCTGCGACGATCCGAGGGCGACTCTTGAAAGGATTAAAAAGCGGGGGCTTAAGGCAGGGGCTGCCATAAGTCCGGGCACGCCGGTGGAGCGGTTCGAAGAGGTGTATGACCTTATCGATATGGCCCTTGTCATGACGGTGAATCCCGGCCTGGGAGGACAGAAATACATAGAGAGCTCCAATCCCAGGATCATGCAGACCAGGCGTCTGTTCAAGGATAAGGGGATAGATATGGATATCCAGGTGGATGGCGGCATAACCAGGGATAATATAGAGCGTGTCATGAGCTGCGGCGCAAATGTTATAGTCATGGGATCCTCGGTATTTGAGGGCGATGTGGCGGGTAATACGGAATATTTTGCCCGTAAGATGAAAGGCTAGTGGTATGGCAGATACTTATCTGGTGATAGGCGCAGGACCAGCAGGTCTCACGGCGGCCTATGAGCTTTTGAAACAGAAAAAAGGATGTCAGGTGTACGTCTTTGAAGAGACGCAGAGCATGGGCGGCATATCCAAGACGGTGAATTATAAGGGTAACCGTATGGATATGGGCGGCCACAGATTTTTCTCAAAGATAGACAGGGTAAACGCCTGGTGGGATGAGATCCTGCCCATGCAGGGCGCTCCCGCAAAGGACGATATCATATTAAAGCGTCATGTCAAGGTGAAGAAGGGCGGACCGGATCCCGAAAAGAAGGATGCGGTGATGCTTAAGCGCCGCAGGATATCCAGGATATTCTTTGATGATAAATTTTATGATTATCCCATTTCCATGAAGAGGGAGACCTTCAGGAATATGGGCTTTATCAATACTATGAAGGTGGGCTTTTCATATCTGGCCACCTTGTTCCATAAGCTTCCCGAGACTAATCTGGAGAATTTTTACATAAACAGGTTCGGCAGGAAGCTGTACTCTATGTTTTTTGAATATTACACCGAGAATCTCTGGGGACGTCATCCTTCGCAGATAGACGCCTCCTGGGGGGCGCAGAGGGTGAAGGGACTCTCCATAGTCGCCATAATAAAGGATATCTTCGGAAAGGTATTCAAGGTAAAAAACAGGAAGGTGGAGACATCCCTCATCGAGGAGTTCAAATATCCGAAACTGGGGCCCGGTCAGCTGTGGGAGCTGACTGCGGATAAGATCAGGCAGATGGGCGGCGAGATCATAACCGGAGCACAGGTGGTGAGGATAGAAAAAAATGCGGATAACCATCTCACCGGCCTGGTATATAAAAAGGACGGGCAGGAAATATCCGTTGAGGGAGACGTCATCATCTCATCCATGCCCCTTAAGGATCTGGTGATGGGCATGAACGATGTGCCAAAGGACGTCCACGAGGTGGCATCGCACCTTCCCTACAGGGATTATATGACCCTCGGCGTGTTGGTGCCTTCACTGAGGCTTAAGAATATCACTAAGATGAAGACCGTATCGAATATCGTTCCCGACTGCTGGGTCTATGTGCAGGACCGCAGGGTTAAGATGGGACGCTTCCAGATCTACAACAACTGGTCGCCTTATATGGTAAAGGATCTGGAAAATACCGTCTGGGTGGGCCTGGAGTATTTCGTGAATGAGGGTGATAAGTACTGGAATATGTCCGAGAGCGAGTTTTCCGCCCTGGGCGTATCCGAGATGGTGAAGATCGGTCTCATCAGGAGCAAGAAGGATGTCATCGACACTCATATGGAAAAGATCAAGAAGGCTTATCCCGCCTATTTTGACTCCTATGATGACATAGACGTGGTGGTGGATTACTTAAAGCAGATAGACAATCTCTACTGTGTGGGCAGGAACGGCCAACACAGGTACAATAACATCGATCATTCCATGTGCACCTCCTTCGAGGCAGTGAGCAACATAGTGAACGGGCGCATGGATAAATCGAATGTCTGGAATGTAAATACGGAAAAGGAATACCATGAGGTATCCTCAAACGAGGTGGATTAAATGCCGATCAGGATAGAAAACTATATGGGCACCATAGGCTTTAACGCCAGGAAATATTTTCCCAGGCTGGCCTCGGCAGCCTATCTTAAGATGATGTTTTTGAAGCGTCGTCGTCAGGGAAAGGAATACATAGAGTACTTTAAGAGTTTCGGCGATGAGCTGCCCCATCCCAGGGTGGTGAATCTGGAGACCATCAACAGATGTAATTCCACCTGCGATTTTTGCTGTGCGAACAAAAATGCTGACAAGCGTCCCTTTGCCAGGATGGAAGAGGAACTGTTCAAAAGCATAATAGACCAGCTGGCGGACTGGGGATATAAGAACCGTCTGACTCTGTACGGAAACAATGAGCCCTGGATGGATACCAGGATAGTGGAGTTTCATAAATACGCCAGGGAAAAACTCCCGGATGTGCATATCTTCATGAGTACCAACGGGCTTTTGCTCACCCCTGAGAAGGTGGACGCCATAGCTCCTTATATAAATGAGCTGATAATCAATAATTATGCGGAGACTCAGGAACTGCAGGCTCCTCATAAGGCGGTGTATGAGTATATCAAGTCGAATCCTGAGAAGTTTAAGGATCTGGATGCCAGGATACAGATAAGGTATATCCATGAGATCCTGACCAACAGGGCAGGGGCGGCTCCCAATAAGGCCATGGGATCAAAGCCCATAGAGGAGATCTGTCTCATGCCTTATACGGATATGTGGATCGTGCCGGACGGACGGCTGGGGATCTGCTGCTGTGATAATCGTGAGGTGACTACTCTGGCGGATCTTAATAAGACTCCTCTTAAGGAGGCGTGGAATTCGAAGGCTTATCAGGAGCTTAGGAAGCGTATGGAGATGAAGGGCGGCAGGGCCAATCATCCGTTCTGTAAGTATTGTGATTTCATCGATGCGGGGCTTCGCATGGATGAGGTGCGCAAGGGGTTGGGGAAATAGTATTAATTAAATAAAATGCCTGCCTAAAAATCTCGCACGGTGGGCCCAGGTGTGGCCCAAGGCAGCGAGTTCATAGCCGGCATCAGCGATATCCTGAAGACGCTTTGGTTTATCCAGGGCGTCTTTTATTATGTCAGGCGCCATGTTGAGCCCGGACAAAGAATAGATCAGGCAGTCCTTTTTATCCGTGAGGATACCGTCCAGATATTCGCTGGAATCCGTGAAGGATACGCTGTGGTTTAACATGGTGTTAAATATCCGGTCATGGGCTCCGCGCTTGAACCAGGGCATCACGTTTATACATATCCTGCTGCGGCGCATGAGTCTTAGGCACTCTATGGAGGTGCAGTAGGGATGGGCTGTGATGTTTTCACGTCCTTTGCACTTGAATCTGTCCCAGCCGCCTCCCACGCAGACTATCTTAAGACCTGAGTCGGCCAGTATTCTGATGAGCTCGCAGCGGTAATAGTACCTTATATACATGTCAAAATGGACCATGTGGGAATAGGCTTCCCTCAGCATGTCGTCGGTGATGTCATCCCCTTCCTCGGCAGTCTGCCTTATCATGGGCTCGAAGACCTGTTCAAAGGTGAGGTGGGGATTTTTTATCATCTCATCCATCACGCTGCGGTAAAAGGCTTCATATTCGGGGCCTTCTCTTTTTATATACTGCTCGTAGAATTCGGGGGCGGCGCTGGAACCCACGAAGAGCAGGTCTATGTCCCTTTTTTCCATGGGGAGGGTCTCGTCGCCTTCCCAGTCAAGCTCCGTGCCGGCCAGGGGCAGGAATGGACCTAAGTGCACATGGGGATAGAAGCGTTTCATGTAATCCTCATGGCCCATGTCCACGCTAAACTGAGTATAATCCGAAGGAAGCTGGGGCATGAACCTGTCATAATAGAAGGGATGATCCACCACTATGTTGAGACAGGGAATGCCGAAGTCCTCCCAGATATACCTGTCGGATTCATCCCTCAGCAGCTGTTCATTGCATATTCCGTGAAAATTGAAAGAGAGCATTACGGTATTGCCTCTTTCGATGAAACGCAGGAGCCTGAAGGCACTTTCGGCTTCCTTTTTATAATCGAACATGAAAATTTCATAACCCATCCGGGAAAACTCTTTTTCCATCTGTTCTGAAAAGAATCCGAGGGTTTCAGTCCCGCCTTTGAATAAAACCAGTTTTTTCATAAATTTTCTCCCAAAACCACCACATATAGTATATAACAAAAAAATATATTGTAGTAGAAATTTTTTGTGCAAAATGATATAATATTGAAAGTTATGGAGGCGATGCCTTTCAGAATACATAAATATCTTAGGAGGTATTTACAATGGGTGTAAATTTTGAAGAGTACAAGAGTATGTCTGAAGATGATCTCAGTTATCTGGTAGCCGAAAAAAAAGCGGAGTTCCAGAGAACAAAGATCGACTTGGATCTGGCCTTTACTTCACTGGGACAGCTGGAGTCCAGAGAGAAAAAGGCACTGGCCAATGTGGCTGAGAAACAGGAAGCCTATGACAAGGCCAGCAAAAGGGTGGCAGATATCAACAAGACTCTCGACTCTGAGAAGACAGAATCCATCTTCCTACTGGATACTGTGGAGACACTGAAGGAAGAGCAGGAAAAGGCAGAGAATGAGATCAAGAACGCAGCTGCTACCATCGGTATTTCAAATGCTGAGCTGGACAGTCTGGATTCGGATCTGGAAAAGGTGAAGCTGGAGAGCGCACTGGCAGATGAGGAGTTTTCCGACGCACAGAAGGCTCTGGATGCAGCTAAGAAGGCCTTTGATGAGAAGCAGGCTCTGCTGAAGGATAAGAGCAGACTGGATAATGAAAGGCTTCTGCGCAAGTCCATCAAGGACGCCAGAAAGAAACTGGCAGATCTGGTGGCCAATGATGATGATAGACATATCTATGAGCTGGAGAAGAGCCTTAAGGACTGTGATGATGTGGTAGCACAGAAGAAGCTTGAGAATGAAGTGGCTGCAGCCGTGGCTTCGAAGAAGACCGGAAACAGGTTTACCCCAGTCAAGGGCGCCGGCATGAACTGCCTCATGAGTTCTGAGGGTTCCTTCTATACATATTCATTTGATAAAACAGGAAGCATCAAGTATACGATGCTGGATAAGAAGCCTAAGTCACGTAAGGCGGAGACAGTTACCAATCCCGATGAGTCAAAGATCGAAAGCACCATAAGGGGCAAGAGAGAGGGACTGGAGTATCTCCTTGATGAAAAGGATTCCATATATAAAAATGTAAGTTACACTGTAGACGCAGCCGATGTGGATATCATGACGGCGCTGGAGCGTTACGCATTAGGCGGCTCCGTAAGCTTCAGCTATGGGAATCACGATCTGGAGCTTCGGGACGGAGAACTCGGATTTACTGATTTTTCGGGAGATTTCATTGCCCTGTATGCTGATTCCGGCATAAAGGCAAAGGGCGAGGTCTTCGTGGATTCCCTGAGCGCTTCTGAGTATGCAGCCCTTGCCGATGATCCCAATGTCTCAGGTCTTTCCGGCGATGAGGTAAAGAGGGGAGAGCTGATCATCTTCTCCGACGTATCCACCCAGGACTGCTCAGAGAGTGAGTACAGGGAGCAGATAAAGGCCTTCAGATCCCGGGGCAAGCAGGAAGGTATCGATTATGTGGTAAACGGAAACGGTGCCGGAAGCTATACCATAGTGAGCGCCGATATCGAGTATGAGTATAAGCCTACTGATGTGACCTTCTCCGGAACCGGCGTTCTGGCTCAGGGAGCAGGAACGGATCCTTCCGCTTCGGTAAAGGAACTGATCTCACTGAACTCCATTACGGTAAAGGCATCAGAGGATGCCCGTGCAGCCGGCGAGAAGATGTCCCAGTGTGAGGATGAAGCTAAGAAGAAGCGCAGCGAGGCTGATTCACTTTCTTCTATGAAGAAAAAATATGAGGACCTTAAGGCTAAGCATAATAAGATCAAGTCTGATTATGAGGAGGCTAAGAAGAGCCGCGAATTGAGACTTAAGGCCGCAGAGGATAAGCTCAAGGAGCATGAGCTGAATATCACAAAGAACAATGAGCTTCTGGTGGGCGCCAATGACGATCTGGTCAAGGCAAAGGCTGAGATGGAAGAGATAGAGGCTTCCAAGGCTGCATCCGAAAAGAAGAAGGCAGATAAGCAGGCTGAGATCGAGGCTATCAAGAATGATAAGATACCTGCTCTGGTAGAGGATCTCAATGACATAATCAAGGCGTCCGGCAAGAGTGCCGATGAACTGGGGATCACCGATGATATGCTTCATCCCGTGATCAATGCACCTAAGAAGCCCGAGCCCAAGAGTGCACCTGCACCCGCGCCTGCACCCGCGCCTGCGCCTGCACCTGCACCCGCACCCGCACCCAAGAGTGAGCCTGCACCTGCGCCTAAGCCGGAGCCCAAGCCCGAGCCCGCACCTGCACCCAAGGCTGAGGAGAGTGCTCCTGCCATGACTCCCGCAGCAGCAAGGGCAGCCATGATGGCTGAGAATGCTGCAAAGAAGGAAGCCGCAGCAGCCGAGGAAGCAAAGAGTGCACCCGTTCCTACAGATGAAGAAGCCGAGGGCGAAGGCGTGGCAGTTGAGATGATCAACCAGCGCAAGGGGCGTAAAGCCGGCGACAGAGTGGTCCTTAAGCAGACTGATAAGGATACCATTGCAGTCACCGAAGTATACGGTAGGGACGGAGTTCCCGAGAACTTTGTGATCATACCTAATGAGGGCAACGCTGAAGATGTCGTTACCGTTAATTCAGGTACCAAGTTTAAGCTGGAGTTTGATTCACCCAATATCATAAGCGAAGATGGCGTTCCTTCTACATGGAACAGATCCAAGCATGCCAGCATAGATGCCGCAGGCGTTCTTAAGCTCAAGGCAGATAAGGGCTCTTCAAACTACAAGCTCATCATCGAGGGTAACTATAAGGGCAAGAACTATAAGCTCACCATGAAGGTTATGAACCTGTGCTTCTCACAGACACTTCAGACCATGAAGCTGGATACCATGGCACCCAAGGTTAAGGTTTCCCTGATGGAGGTCATGACCTTTGCCACCACGGATATGATCACCGGTATCTGGACTGTGGATGACAAGCAGCTCATGCCCGGACTCTGGTCCAGGATAGCCATCAACGGCAAGGAGATCGTGGAAGCCAAGCTTTATAACGATAATAAGACCGTGGAGATCAAGAGACTGGATGGCCCCGGAAAGGGAAGAGTTCCCGTGGCTGTATGGATGAACGGTGCAGAGTATCGTACCACCATCAATGTTACCGACAAATAAATAAATTTATAATGCTATTTAAAAAAACAGGCAGGAGTGATATAATAACCCTGTCTGTTTTTTTTTGTGATTTTTTGAGGAACGTAAAATGGAAAAAGAAAAGCGTAACAGAGCCCTGATCGTAATGCTGGTGCTCTGCGTCATCTTTGTGATCCTTTCTGTTTTGACTGCACATGAGAAGGGCGAGATGGGCATATCGGAAGTCATGCGTGATGCTGTTCTGCATGAGCATGAAAAGATCAGCCTGTTCGGACTCTTTGACGCCAATCCTTCCCTGGTATCAGCGTTTGTCGTGACTGCCCTGCTGCTTTTTGCAGCGCTTCTTATCAGGGTGATCGTGATCCCTAAATTTTCCATGATCCCCGGCAGGTTTCAGATGGTGCTGGAGCTTCTGGTGGGTTATTTTGATAAACTCTCAAAGACCTATTCACCTCACAGAAACATATTTCTTGGTGCATACACTTTCTGCGCGGGGACTTATATATGTATAGGTACGCTGTTTGAGCTCCTTGGCATCCAGGCGGTGAATACCCATGGCGCGTCCATGGCCCTGCCTGCGCCCCTTGCCGATATAAACGGAGCCGTGGCTCTGGGCTGTCTTTCTTATCTGGTGATACTTTCAGGAGGCATCGCAAGTAACGGACTTAAGGGTATAGGGCTGACGCTCAAGGAGTTTTCTCTGCCGCTGTCCATGAGCTTCCGTCTTTTCGGAGCTCTGCTTTCCGGCCTCTTAGTGACGGAGCTGGTATATTTTTATATCCATCTGTCCTATCTGCTGCCGGTGGTGGTGGCAGTACTGTTCACACTGATACATGCGCTGGTACAGGCGTATGTGCTGACGCTGCTCACTGCCATGTTTTACGGCGAAGTCAGCGAAAAGAGAGAGAAAAAAGCTAAAAAGAAAAAGGAATGATAAGGCTTTATTATAAGGAGGATGTCGTGAAAAATGCATTAACCAAAAACAGGATCAGAAATGTGATCCGTACTGTCATTTCCATGGCGGGAGTATTTATGACCACAGCGGCAGTATTTGCGGCTGAGGCAGGTGAAGAAGTATCTGCGGCTGCTGCGGATGCGTCCATTTTGTCCGCAAAAGCTTATGCGGCGGCTATTGCCATAGGTCTGGCTGCACTTGGCGGCGCCATAGCGATGGGTATGCTGGTGTCGAAGTCGGCAGACGGCGTGGCCAGACAGCCGGAAGCACAGTCCAAGATCCAGTCCATCATGATGCTGGGACTGGTATTTGTGGAGACTGCGATCATCTATGCACTGGTCATAGCTATCCTTATTATTTTTGTATTGTAAATACAGTAATGTAGAAAATATCTTTTTTAAGTTAATGATAATGCGAAGATATTTTTTATAGTAATCGAAAATACATGGAGATGTAAAAATGACAGGATTACCCTTGAATATAGACTGGCAGCAGATAGTGCTGCATCTGTTTAATTTTGTGATCCTCAGTGTCGGTCTGTATATCCTTTTATATAAACCGGTAAAGGATTTCATGAAAAAGAGAGATGAATATTATCGCCATATGGATGAGGCGGCGGATGAAGCCGGAAAGAAGGCTCTGGAGGCAAAAGCTGAGTATGAGGCCAAGCTTCTGAAAGCTGAGGATGAGATTGCCGAGATGAAAAAGGAGGCGACCCAGGCCGCAAAGGAGGCTGCGGATATCACTCTGGCAAATGCCCGGACTCAGGCTGAGGGTATAATAGCCGAGGCTAAGTCACTGGCTGAATCCGAGAGAGAAAGGATTCTTTCAAACGCCAGGGATGAGGTGGTATTCCTGGCAGGTGAGGCTACCGCTAAGATCATGGATTCCCAGAAGGATGTCTATGAGAATTTCGCACGCTCCGTAAGGCACTAGGGAGTGTTTGGGATACAGCCGTCGTTTGTCATCCTGAACGAAGTGAAGGATCTTAATAATATATTTTGAGATACGGATATGAGTAAGATAATAGTTAAAATACGCAGCTCCAGAGAGCCTACCGAGGAGCAGAAGTCAAAACTCCTGCCGTTTTTGAATGAAAAATACGGTGAAGAGATAGTATTTGAATATATAAAGGACCGTAAGCTGGTGGGCGGTTTCACCATGGAAGTCGGCAATGATTTCTATGATTACAGCCGTGAGGCCAGACTGGCGCAGCTTAAGCATAAATGGGAGCAGACCTTAAAAAAAGCTTCATTTTCCGATGATCTGATCCCCTTGCTCCGGGAGGATCTGGAGAGCTGGGTCCCCGAGACCATGGCCGAGCAGATCGGCGTCGTGGATACGGTGGGAGACGGTATAGCCACCGTCATAGGACTCAAGGAAGCTGAATACGGAGAGATACTCCTGTTTGAAGGCGGAGTCAGAGGCATGGTGCAGAATCTGTCCCGTGAGGGGCTGGGTTGTGTCCTTTTCGGCGACGACTCCTCTGTCATAGAGGGTAGCAGGGTGAGACGTACCGGCAGAGCTTCCGGAGTGCCGGTGAGCGAGAAGATGCTGGGACGTGTGGTGGACGCTTTGGGATACGCCATAGATGTGGGTGATGAGATAAAGCCCGACGGCTACATGCCCATAGAAGCACAGGCTCCCGGGATCCTGGAGAGACAGAGTGTTCATGAGCCCATGGAGACAGGGCTTTTGTGTATAGATTCCATGTTCCCCATAGGCAGGGGTCAGAGAGAGCTGATCATAGGCGACAGACAGACCGGTAAGACTGCCGTGGCTTTGGATACAATTTTGAACCAGAAGGGCAAAAATGTGATCTGCATATATGTGGCCATAGGTCAGAAGGCGTCATCGGTAGCCCAGCTGGCCAGATCCCTTAAGGATAAGGGGGCCATGGATTATACGATCATAGTGTGCGCCAGCGCATCCGAATCGGCTCCCATGCAGTATATAGCTCCCTATTCGGGCTGTGCCATAGGTGAGTATTTTATGAATAAGGGACGTCATGTCCTCATAGTATATGATGATCTGTCAAAGCATGCCGTGGCGTACAGGGCGCTTTCTCTTTTGCTGGAACGCTCCCCGGGCCGTGAGGCTTATCCCGGCGATGTATTTTATCTGCATTCAAGACTTTTGGAGAGGTCGGCCTGTCTTTCCGACAAAAACGGCGGAGGTTCCATGACGGCTCTTCCCATAGTGGAGACCCAGGCAGGTGATGTGTCGGCTTACATTCCGACCAATATCATATCCATAACGGACGGACAGATCTTTTTGGAAAGCTCCCTGTTTTTCTCGGGACAGCGCCCCGCGGTCAATGTGGGCCTGTCAGTGTCCAGAGTCGGAGGCGCAGCTCAGACCAAGGCTATGAAAAAGGCTGCGGGATCCCTTCGTCTGGAACTGGCCCAGTACAGGGAGATGGAGGTGTTTACCCAGTTTTCTTCAGATCTGGATGAGGCTACCCAGAGGCAGATCGCCTTTGGACAGGGTCTTATGAGGCTTTTGCGCCAGGAGAGATATTCGCCTATATCCCATCACGGTCAGGTCATCATACTGGTGGTGGCCATGGCGAAGGGCTTTGTGGGAGTGCCTCTTGACGATATCCCTGAGGTGGCAAAAGGTCTGTGTGACTTCTTTGAGCACAGGGCACCTCATATCTGTTCCAGACTGGATGTGGAATGCGACATGGATGATCGCATGAAAAAGGATATCATAAGGATCGCCGAAGAGTATCTTAAGGAGCGCAGGGAGATAGCAGAGGATGCCGACAGTTAGGGAAATCCAGAAAAGAATAAACTCCGTGAGAGAGACTCAGAAGATCACAAACGCCATGTATCTGATCGCTTCCACGAAGCAGCAGAGGGCCAGAAAGGAACTGGATTCCACCAGGCCTTATTTTGAGGCGCTTCTGTCAGAGATAAAGAGAGTTTTCAGGGTCAACCGCAATATAGAAAACCGGTATTTTTATCCTCCCGGAGAGGATGATGATCATAAGGGGTGCTACGGCATACTGGCCATAACCGGAGATAAGGGTCTGGCGGGCTCCTACAATTATAATGTGGTCAGAGCCGTGAACAGGCTGATGAAGGAGCATCCCGACCATGAGCTTTTTTTAGTGGGGGAGTACGGTAAGAATTATTACAGCTCCCGGGGTTTTGTCGTAAAGGATAATTTCTGGGATGCCTCCAACCATCCCACTTCCTACAGGGCCAGGGAGATCACTTCAACCCTTCTGGAACGGTTCATGCAGGGACATATAGACAAGATCTACATAGTTTACACCGATCTGAATAAGGGTGAGACAAAGGTGGTGACCTCCAGGATGCTTCCTTTTCACCGGGCGAATTTTATATCCCCTACGGCGGCCGAGACGGAGGCACCAATTACCGGTGAGTTCGAGTTCGTCCCGTCACTGGAGGAGGTCCTGGAAATAGCGGTGGCTTCGTATCTTTCGGGCTATGTATATTCGGCGCTGGTGGATTCTTTTTGCTGTGAGCAGAACGCCCGTATGGTGGCTATGGATAATTCCAACAGGAATGCCCAGGAGCTGATAGATGAGCTGAATATCCAGTATAACAGAGTCAGACAGTCCCTCATCACCCAGGAGATCACCGAGGTGACGGCGGGAGCCATGGCTCAGAAGAGAAAGAGAAAGAAAAGAAAATGGCAAAAGGCAGAATCATAGAAATACAGGGACCCGTCATTGATGTCAGGTTTAAAAAGGGAGAACTCCCGAAGATAAGAGAGGCTCTCATCGTGGACGTGAAGGGTGAGAAGCGTGTCATGGAAGTGTCCGCCCATGTGGGTAACGAAGTGGTCAGGTGCATCATGCTGGACCGGGCGGAGAATATGCGCCTTGACATGGAAGTCATATCCGACGGACACGGGGTGAGGGTTCCCGTGGGAGAGCGGACCCTGGGACGTATGTTCAACGTGCTGGGACAGCCCATAGACGGTAAAGCTCCTATTCCGGAGGATACGGAAAAATGGGAGATCCATCGCAAGGCACCCGAGTTTAAGCAGCAGCGTCCCGTGGTGGAGATACTGGAGACGGGCATCAAGGTGGTGGATCTTTTGGAGCCCTATCCCAAGGGCGGTAAGATCGGTCTTTTCGGTGGCGCCGGAGTGGGCAAGACCGTCATGATCCAGGAGCTGATCCACAATATCGCCATGGTACACGGAGGTTATTCCATTTTTACCGGAGTGGGCGAGAGAAGCCGTGAGGGTAACGATCTGTGGAATGAGATGAATGAAAGCGGCGTCATAGACAAGACTGCCCTGGTATTCGGACAGATGAACGAATCCCCGGGAGTCAGGATGAGAGTCGCTCTTTCGGGACTCACCATGGCAGAGTATTTCAGGGATACACAGAATAAGGATGTTCTTTTGTTCATAGATAACATATTCAGGTTTGTGCAGGCAGGTTCCGAGGTTTCCACCCTCCTTGGACGTATGCCTTCGGCGGTGGGCTATCAGCCTACTCTGGCCAATGAAATGGGGGCTTTGCAGGAGCGCATCACCTCCACCAGAAGCGGTTCCGTCACTTCGGTACAGGCGGTGTATGTGCCTGCGGATGATCTGACTGATCCCGCCCCTGCCACCACCTTTACACATCTGGATGCCACTACCGTGCTTTCAAGGCGCGTGGCTGAGCAGGGACTGTATCCGGCGGTGGATCCTCTGGAGTCTTCCTCGCGTATACTGACGCCGGATATCGTGGGGCAGGAGCATTACCGCGTGGCCAGAAAGGTCCAGGAGATGATTCAGAAGTATAATGAACTTCAGGATATAATCGCCATTTTGGGTATGGACGAGCTGGATGATGAAGATAAACTGACGGTCACCAGAGCCCGTAAGATCCAGAGATTCCTGTCACAGCCCATGCATGTGGCCGATAAATTTACCGGAGTGCCCGGTCAGTATGTTCCGCTGGAACAGACTGTCAGGGGCTTTGCAAAGATCGTGGACGGCGAGATGGATGAATTCCCCGAGGCGGCGTTTTACAATGTGGGGACTATCGATGATGTCCCCGTTAAGGCGAAGACTTTATGAATGCATTTAACTTAAGGATACTGGAAGCGGATTCCATATTTTATGAAGGAGACTGTGTGTCGCTGATAGTGCCCACCCAGACGGGGGCCTACGGCGTGCTGGCGGGTCATGCAAATGAGATCGCAGCCATAGTTCCGGGAGAGATAAAGTATAAGGTCTATGAGAATGATGATTTTAAGGTGGCTTCCGTATCGGTGGGGATAATAAAGATAGAAGGCCCTGATGTACTGATCCTGGCGGATTCCGTGGAGGACATAAACGATATAGACATTAACAGGGCAAAGCGTGAAGCCCAAAAGGCCAGGGAGATGCTGGAAAAAAAGAACTCATTAAGGGACTTTCTTCTGGCCAGGACACAGCTTGACCGGTCTGTGAACAGACTGCGTCTCCATAATAAGTATTATAACGAAGATAATTTTGATTTTTAGGCGGGATCTTCAGGATTTTGTGTTGATTTGACCACACTTGAAAATCGGCACAAAAAATGCTATAATCAATCAGATTATGTGGAAATCGGGAGCAGAAAAGGAGGAAAGTTTAATGAGACTTGTTACCAGATCGGATTTCGACGGGCTGGCCTGTGGTGCGCTTTTACTTGAGGCCGGTATTATCGACAGCTGGAAATTTGCTCATCCAAAGGATCTTCAGGACGGACTCGTGGAGATAAATGAAAACGACTGTCTGGCCAATGTTCCTTTTGTGGAGGGGTGCGGACTTTGGTTTGATCATCATTCCAGTGAGCATGAGAGGCTGGCTCTGGAGGGTAAGTACAAGGGCGAGAGCAGGCTCACTCCATCCTGCGCACGCATTATATATGATTATTACGGCGGCAGGGAGAGATTTCCCCAGTTCGATGATATGATGGAGGCAGTGGATAAGGTGGATTCCGGTAATCTGACTGCCGATGAGATACTGAATCCCCAGGGCTGGATACTGGTGGGATTTTTGATGGACCCCAGAACCGGTCTTGGCAGATGGAGACAGTTCACCGTGCCCAATTACAGGCTCATGGAGATACTGATGGAGGCCTGCCGTACCATGTCCACAGAGGAGATACTGGCGCTTCCCGATGTGCAGGAGCGTATCGAGGTATACAATGAGCAGACAGAGAAGTTTAAGGAGATGGTAAAGGCACATACCAGGACAGAGGGTAATGTGATCATAACCGATCTTAGAGGCGTGGATCCCATTTATACAGGTAACCGTTTCCTTATATACAGCCTCTATCCCGATCAGAATATCTCCGCATGGATCGTAAGCGGCAAGGGCGGAGCAGGATGTTCGGCTGCAGTAGGATACAGCATCCTGAATAAGACCTGCGATATAAATGTAGGCTCGCTGATGTTAAAGTATAAGGGCGGCGGACATAAGAAGGTGGGTACCTGTCAGTTCTCCGATGACGATATGGCGACAGAGCTTCCCAAGATGTTGGATGAGCTTTTAGAGCTCGCAAATGCCTGATCAGATTTAAGAAATACTGTATGGCACCGTAGGTTTTTGCGGTGCCATTTTTATTATTATGGAAGATAAGATATTATACATAGTTATACCCGCGTATAACGAAGAAAAGAATATAAGAAGGACGGTGTCGGAGTGGTATCCCATTGTGGCCAGGCACAGCGGAAACGGTCAGTCCAGGATGCTGGTGATAGATGACGGCAGCAAGGATTCCACCTATGAGATACTCAAGGAACTGGCGCAGGATTATCGACTTTTACAGCCTGTGACAAAGAAAAACGGCGGCCATGGGGACACGCTGCTCATGGGTTATGATATGGCCATAAAAGCGGGAGCTGACTATGTATTTCAGACGGATTCCGACGGTCAGACGGATCCCATGGAATTCGAGCCCTTCTGGGAGAGTCTTAAGGATCATGACGTGGTCATAGGCAAAAGACCCGTAAGGGGCGACGGCTTTATCCGGAAAGTTATCGAAAAGGTGGTCTGTGTATTGCTGTTCTGCGTATTCGGGGTCAGGGTTTCCGATGCCAATGCTCCCTACAGACTGATGAAGGCGGAGGTGCTAAAGAAATATCTGCCCAGACTCCCTGAACATTTCAACATACCGAATATCATGCTCACCACCTATTTTGTCAAATATAAGGAAAAGGTAAAGTTTATAAATATCAGCTTTAAGCCCAGACAGGGCGGTAAGAATTCCATCAATATGAAGAAGATATTTGCCATAGGCATCAAGGCCGTGGGGGATTTCATACAGCTTAAAAAGGAAATGTGAGAATGATAAAAAAGAAGTATCTAATACTCGGCGCAGGACCTGCGGGGCTGACGCTGGCAAATATGCTGCTTGACAGGGGTGAGGAGGATTTCCTGCTTCTGGAAAAGGAAGATGTGGCGGGAGGACTGTGCCGCACCGAATATGTGGGAAGCAATCCCGTGGACATAGGCGGCGGACATATCCTGGATGTGAGATCACAGAGAGTCTGCGACTATATGTTCAGGTTCCTTCCAAAGGATAAGTGGAATATTTTTGACAGGGATTCAAAGATCCGCTTTCAGGATCAGTTCATGGGATCTCCCTTTGAGTCCCATATCTGGCAGCTACCTGTGGAGGATCAGGTCAGATATATAAAATCCATAGCCATAGCCGGCTGTAATCTGGGGACGCCAAAGCCCGAAAAATTCGTGGACTGGATCAGATGGAAGCTGGGAGATGAGATAGCGGAAAATTACATGCTTCCGTATAACCGCAAGATGTTCACCTCCAATCTGGATTCACTGGGTACCTATTGGCTGGAAAAACTGCCCGACGTATCCTTTGAAGATACCTTGATGAGCTGCCTGGAACACAGATTCTACGGAAAACACCCTGGGCACGCCAGATTCTATTATCCCGACAGGGAAGGATACGGCGACGCCTTCATACTGATGCAAAAAAGGCTGGGAGATAAGTTCCTGGGCGGAGTCAGGGTGACTTCTCTGGACGTGGAAAACAGGGTCGTAAACGAAGAATTTACTGCAGATCATATCATTTCCACCATCCCCTGGACAGATATTGAGGAATATAAGGGCCTGGAGGATGAGTATATATCCATGATAGGCCGTCTTAAGTACAGCGGTATACAGGTGGATTATCATAAACAGCCTCTGCCCTTTGAGACTAAAGCTCACTGGATATATTATCCCCAGGAGTGCTACGCTTTCCACAGGATACTGGTGCTCTTTAACTTTTCTCCAAGGAGTGAGGGATATTGGACGGAGACTAATCTGGAGAGGGTGGATATGACGGGCTCCCCCGATATTAAATCGGGGCCAGGAGCAGATCTTTCCTATAAGAATATATACGCTTATCCCCACAATACTCTGGATAAGCCGGAGATAATGGCAAAGCTTCTACCCAGGATGGAAAAGAGCAGGATAACGGGCCTGGGGCGCTGGGGAGAGTGGCAGCATTACAATTCGGATGTGGTGATGGAAAAGGCCATGGATCTGGCTCAAAAACTGTAGGCGCTGAAAATTCTACTTGCATAAGAAGAAAAAATGTTGTATATAATTAGATGTTTTGTTTGATTTAGACAAAAAGCGGATAGGGAGGAATCATGTCAAAATATCTGGTTATAGTGGAGTCGCCTGCGAAGGTAAAGACCATAAAGAAGTTTTTGGGCCCAAGTTATGATGTGGCAGCCAGCATGGGGCATGTGCGGGATCTGCCCAAGAGCAAGCTGGGCATAGATCTGGAGCATGATTATGAGCCTCAGTATATTACCATAAGAGGAAAGGGCGAGCTTCTGGCAAACTTAAGGCGTCAGGTTAAAAAGGCCGACAAGGTCTATCTGGCAACCGACCCGGACCGTGAGGGCGAGGCTATATCCTGGCATCTTTCCAAGGCTTTAAACATACCTGAAAAAGAGATACACCGTATCACCTTTAATGAGATAACCAAATCGGCGGTCAAGGAGTCCCTGAAGCATTCAAGGGGCATAGACATGGATCTGGTGGATGCACAGCAGGCCAGACGTATCCTGGACCGTATGGTGGGATATGAGATATCACCGGTCCTTTGGGCAAAGGTCAAGAGAGGACTTTCCGCAGGACGCGTACAGTCCGTGGCCCTTCGCATAATCGCCGACAGGGAAGCCCAGATAGCGGCCTTCATCCCCGAGGAATACTGGACGCTGGACAGTGAATTTTCCGTAGAGGGTTCCCAAAAGACGGTAAGCGCTTCCTTCTATGGTGATGAGAACGGCAAGATCGCCATTTCCAATGAAAAGCAGGCGAAGGAGATAGAAGAGAATATAAAGAAGGGGCCTGTCAGTGTACAGGAGGTCAAAAAGGGCAGCCGCATGCGCAAGGCGCCTTTGCCCTTCACCACTTCCACACTCCAGCAGGAGGCGGGAAAGGTCCTTAATTTTGCCACCCAGAAGACCATGCGTATAGCACAGCAGCTGTATGAGGGCGTGGAGATAAAGGGGGCAGGTACCGTGGGTCTCATATCATACCTGCGTACCGATTCCACCAGAGTGTCCGATGAGGCCATGAACATGGCCGTAAATTATATCAAAGATAATTTTTCCACGGAGTATCTGGCTGAGGCAAAGGAGAAAAAAGTCTCCCAGGGCAAGATCCAGGATGCACATGAATGTATAAGGCCCACGGACCTAAGTCTGGAGCCTTCGGCCATCAAGGCGTCATTGAGCAGGGACCAGTTCAGGCTTTATCAGCTGATCTATAAGAGGTTTCTTGCCAGCTGCATGAGCAGCGCAAAATATGAGACGGTTTCCGTTAAGATAAAGGCGGGCTCTTACATATTTACCGCAGCTTCCTCCAAGCTTTCCTTTGACGGATTTTTGAAGGTATATGTACCTGATGAGGAAAAGGATGAGGCGGGCTCTCTTTCGGTAGACCTGACACAGGATTCCAGGCTTTCCCTTAAGGATACCGAGAGTAAGAAGCATTTTACCCAGCCTCCCGCACATTTCACGGAGGCGTCCCTGGTGAAGGCCCTTGAGGAGATGGGGATCGGCAGACCATCCACTTATGCGCCCACCATCACCACCATTCTGGCAAGGCGCTATGTGACTAAGGAAAATAAGAATCTGTATATCACCGAGATCGGCGATATAGTGAACAACATCATGAAGGAGGCCTTCCCATCCATTGTGGATGTGAACTTTACCGTTAATTTTGAGACTCTTCTGGATGGCGTGGAAGAAGGAAACGTGAACTGGAAGAGCGTCATCGAGAATTTTTATCCCGATCTGCATGATGCGGTGAAAAAGGCCGAGGAGGAAATCGAAAAGACGCAGATACAGGATGAGGTGACCGATGAGATCTGTGAGAACTGCGGCCGCAACATGGTGATAAAATACGGCCCTCACGGCAAGTTCCTGGCCTGCCCCGGTTTCCCGGAGTGCCGGAACACCAGACCTTACTTTGAAAAGACGGGGGCTTTGTGTCCCAAGTGTAAAAGTGATATAGTGATAAGGAATACCAAAAAGGGGCGCAGGTATTACGGCTGTATGGGCTTTCCGGAATGCGATTTCATGTCCTGGAACCGTCCTTCCAAAACACCCTGCCCTAAATGCGGTTCCCTGTTGGTCTATAAGGGATCAAGGCTCACCTGTACCTCACAGGATTGTGATTATATAGGCGGGGAAAAGGATAAGGATGAGTGAAAAAAGGATAGCTTTTTTTCAGTATGATATGAAAGTGGGGGGAATACAGCATTCTCTCTATGCCCTTCTTTCACGTATTAAAGAGGATAAAGACATTTGCGCGGATGTGTTCATTAACCATCCCGCAGATGTTTTTTACGATATGGGGAAACTGGAGGATAATGAAAATATCAGGATATTTTTCACCAGACCCCTTCCCTATGCCAACAGATTCATGAAGTTTGAAAAGGTGATGGAGGTATACGGGGACCAGGTGCTGGGAGATCTGTGCGAGGCCCTGGGAGGAGCATTGCCCGAGTATGATCTGGCCATCGACTTTAATTCCTATCAGAATGACTGCGCCATAGGCGCATTGTCGGTAAGCGCCATATCCCGGGTGTGCTGGATACATAATGACGTGATAAAAAAGCATGCCAATGAGAAAAAATACGCCGTACTGCGCCATTTCTTTAAGGGGAAGTACATAGGCTATGATGCCTTCGCGGCCGTATCTGAGGGAGTGATCATTCCCTTCCATAAACTGAATCCCAATGCGAGTGAAAATGATTTTCTGGTAAAAAATCTATTGGATGAGCAGCTCTTTAAGGAGGCTGTGGAACTGCCGTCTCCCTTTACCGATCCTTCAAGGCGTAATGTGGTCTGGGTGGGACGCTTTAACCATCAGAAGGGAACAGATATCCTTATGGACCTTATGAACCGCGCCCTGGCTGACCACGAGGGCAAGGATCTGTTTTTTACCTTGATCGGAAGGGGACCTGATGATGAAAAACTCAGGCGCTTCATTTTGAAAAACAAACTGACGGACAGGATAAGCCTTAAGGGAAATCTTAAGGATCCTCTGCCTTATATCCGGCATGCCGATGTATATCTTTCGACTTCCAGATATGAGGGACAGGGCATCTCCGTCATGGAGGCCCATGCGCTGGGGACTCCGGTCATAATGCCTTCGTCACTGGAAGACTACGCCCGGGAGGTGAAGGGCTGCGATGATCTGCTTGGGGCGCTGCTGGCTGCTCCTAAAAAATCTCAGGTGTCGGATCCCGGTGAGATCCTGGAAGCAGTGAAGGCTTATAATGACAGGGCTTACGGACAGTTTCTGGAGCTTACGGATAAATGTATGAATCTGTAAGATAGCAGTACACAAATACTTGTATTTTGGGCAAAAACAAACTATAATAATACACAAGGTGTTGATCACATCCAAACAGACACCTTTAGGCAAGGGGACAGGAGTACCCCTTTTTCGGCGTATTTAAATACGCGAAATGGCTTATTTGTCATAAGCGAGGTAAACGATATGATCAATTCGGACGTATATAATTATATAAACGTCCTTGATAAGGCTGCGGACGCTTCGGCCCTTCGTAACCGCATCATCGGCGATAATATCGCCAATGTGGACACGCCGGGTTACAAGCGCCAGGACGTATCCTTTGAAGAGGACTTGCAACGGGCACTTAAGAATTCCCGCTATACCACTCTTGACGACAAGGTAGATTCCGTGAGACTGGACCGTATAAACGGCACCGTGTACACGGATTATGCGAACTATTCCTACAGGATGGATCGCAATAACGTGGACATCGACAATGAAAACGTGGAACTGGCGTCCAACCAGCTCAAGTATAACGGTATAGTACAGAGCGTGAACTCCCAGTTTAATCATTTGAAATCGGCCATGGGTTCAGGCAGTTGATGGGATGCAGCCGGGCAGGATCCGTTTGTGGATCGTGTCGTTACCTTAGAGGAGGACATATTATATGAGTATTTTTTCATCATTCGGAATAAATGCATCGGGTCTTACGGCGGAGCGCTTCCGCATGGACATCATTTCCGAGAATATAGCAAACGCAAATACCACCAGGACAGAGGACGGCACTCCTTATGTGCGTAAGATAGTGACCTTCCAGGAAAAGAATAAGACGGGAGCCACCTTTAACAGCATACTGGCATCCCAGAGCAAGTATAACCGCTATGGCGGCGACGGCGTCAAGGTGGGTGGCGTGTATGAGGATAAGGTTAGCCAGATGAACATGGTTTACGATCCTTCCCATCCCGACGCGGACGAGAACGGATACGTGCTTTATCCCAATGTGAACACCATCACCGAGATGACGAACCTCATCGATGCCAGCAGGGCGTATGAAGCGAATAATACGGCTTTTTCCGCTACGAAGGCTATGGCGCTCCAGGGATTGACGGTTGGGCAGTCGTAATTAATATGAGGAGATAAAAATGCCTGATACCAGAATTAATAATATTACAGATTTTTACAATTTAAGTTCCGACGCCATCAAGGACGCCGCCTCGAAGAGCTCCACGGCCACCATCGCCCCGGAGCATAATTTCGGCAGCTTCCTCAATGCGGCGGTAAATCAGCTCAATGAGACCAATACCTATCTGCACAAAGAAGAGGAAGAAGAGATCAAGTGGGCGCTGGGACTGACTGAGAATACACATGATCTGGCCATCGCCCAGGCTAAGGCTCAGACCTCCCTCCAGTACACGGTACAGCTGAGGGATAGGTTCGTATCCGCATATCGTGAGATCATGCAGATACAGGTGTGATATCTTCTGTCATTCTGAAGGCTTTAGCCTGAAGAATCTTGAAAAAGTAGGCTATAGTAAAGGTTATACTCTATCAAGATCCTTCGTCTCTTCGTTCCTCAGGATGACAAGTGGGAAGTTATAATAAGCAGGATGACAAGTGGGAAGTTATAATAAGTAATAAAAGTAATGACCACAGGGATTTGAGATATGGCCGAGAGAATCAGAGCATTATTGGAAAAATTAAAGGCGTGGTGGGATAAGTTCACGCCCCGGCAAAAGACGCTTATAGTCTGTGCCGTGGCGGGTGTGATAGTAGGTCTTACCATTTTGGTCACGGCTATCACGGCGCCGAAGTACACGACGCTCATAGTCTGCGATAATACGAAACAGGCTTCCGAGATAAAGGATCTGCTGGATTCAAACAGTATGACTTATCAGATCTCGGATGACGGTCTTAAGATAGATATTCTGCAGGAGCAGCTGTCCAGCGCCACTTTGCTTCTGGGCGCCAATAATTATCCGACTTATGGCTATGACATAGAAAATGTTTTCTCCGGAGGTTTTTCCACCACGGAATCCGATAAGGAGAAAAAATACAAGATCTACCTCGAGAATCAACTGGAGATGGATCTGACGGCAAATGAGTCTGTGGACGCAGCTTCCGTGACTTTGAACATACCGGATAATGACGGTACTCTGATAGCCAATCAGCAGGAGTCTTATGCCAGCGTGATGCTGACGCTGAATCAGGATATGGATGCGGATACTGCCGCGGCTCTTGCCAGATTCGTGGCCACCTCCCTGGGCAATACTTCCACGGAGAATATAGTTATCATGGATTCCGTGGGCAGGATGCTGTTTTCCGGAGAGGATGACGCTTCCACCTCCGGCAGTGCCAGCAACCGTCTGACTTACAAGCAGAATTATGAAAATCTGGTGAAAGAGCAGATAAAGAATGCTCTGGTCCAGGCCAAGATATATGACAACGTACAGGTGGTACCGAACCTGGATCTGGACTGGTCCATAATGAAGCGTACCCAGCATGATTATACCCCCGCCGAAGGCGGTACCCAGGGCGTCCTTTCCCATGAGGATTCCTATGAGTCCCAGAATGCGGGAGGCAATGGCGGCGTGCCCGGTACCGATGCCAACGGTGAGAATACTTATGTCATGGAGGATAACGCCTACAGTAATTCTTCCGTCACCGAGGAGAGCAAGGATTATCTTCCAAATGAGACCATAACCGATACGGAGAATCCCGGGGGAGTGATCAAATATGACACCTCCTCCATAGGTATAACCGCCATCCATTATGTGGTCTACAATGAGGAGGAACTGGAGGCTTCGGGTGAGCTGGACGGTGTCACCTTTGACGAGTTCAAGACTGCTCATTCCGAGAGGGTCAAGACAGAGGTGGATCCCGAGGTGGTGAATGTGGTGGCCAGGGCTACCGGCATACCTGACGGCAATATCCGTATCGTGGCTTATGATGAGCCTGTCTTCGTGGACAAGGAGGCTAAGGCAGTCAAGGCTGCGGATGTGCTTCAGATCATACTCATAGTTCTGATACTGGCACTGCTGGCCTTTGTGGTCATCAGGAGCATGAGAGGCGAGAAACAGCCCGAGGAGCCTGAGGAAGAGCTTTCTCTCGATACTTTGCTCCAGAGTACCCAGGAGGCTCAGGAGCTGGAGGATATAGAGGGCGAGCAAAAGAGCGACGAGCGACTTTTGATAGAGCGTTTTGTGGATGAAAATCCGGAGGCGGTGGCAAATCTGTTGCGCAACTGGCTCCAGGAGGAGTGGTAATCTTAAATGGCTAAGTTTAACGACGACAAAGACAATGAGCTTTCCGGTTCCCAGAAGGCTGCGATACTTCTGATCGCTCTGGGACCGGAAAAGTCTTCACAGATATTCAAGCATCTCAAGGAGGATGAGATCGAGGATCTCACTCTGGAGATAGCAAATACCAGAAGTGTCACATCAGCTGTCAAGGATCAGGTGATCAATGAATTCTATCAGATCTGTCTGGCTCAGCAGTATATCGCCGAGGGTGGTATAGGCTATGCAAAGGAACTTTTGGAAAAGGCCCTTGGTGCGGAAAAAGCCATAGACGTTATATCGAGGCTTACTGCATCCTTGCAGGTTAAGCCCTTTGAGTTTGTCAGAAAGACGGACGCATCCCAGCTCTTTAACTTTATACAGGATGAGCACCCCCAGACCATCGCTCTGGTGCTGTCGTATCTCAGCCCCATGCAGGCTGCTCAGGTACTGGGTGCCCTGCCGTCGGACAGGCAGGCGGACGTGGCCAAGAGAGTGGCCATGATGGATCGTACTTCACCGGATGTCATAAAAGAGGTGGAAAAGGTGCTGGAAGCCAAGCTGTCATCTCTGGTAAATCAGGATTACACCATCATAGGCGGTGTGGACGCAGTGGTAGAGATACTGAATACGGTGGACCGCGGTACGGAGAAGCATATCATGGAGTCTCTGGAGATCGACGAGCCCGAGCTGGCGGACGAGATCAGAAAGAAGATGTTCGTATTCGAGGATATACTGCTGCTTGATGACAGGGCTATACAGAGAGTCTTAAGAGAAGTGGATAATTCCGATCTGGCCATAGCCTTAAAGGGCGCCAACGAGGAGGTTCAGGGAGCCATATTCTCAAACCTTTCTTCCAGACTGGCCACCATGATAAAAGAGGATATGGAATTCATGGGTCCCGTCCGTATGAAGGACGTGGAGGAAGCCCAGCAGAAGATAGTAAATATCATCAGGAAGCTGGAGGATTCCGCGGAAATCGTAATTTCCCGTGGCGGAGGAGACGAGATCATTGTCTAATGTTATTAAAGGTAATTATGGATATAGTTTTCAGGATGATGATACCAGAGTCATCGATACCAATAACCTGATTGCCCGTAAACTGGAGGAGCTGTCAAAGGTAGTCACGGTACATGCTGCCGGCGATGAAGAGTTTAAGGAAGGCTTTACCCAGGGGATAGACGCCATTGCGGTGGAGAAGCTTCTGGATGATTCTGATGAGCATGAAGAGGGCGAATCAAATGTGATCAAGGCCGTCAGCGTGGATGAAGAACAGATCAGAGCCCGTACGGAGGCTTTGATAGCGGATGCCAATACCAAGGCTCAGGATATAGTCATGACTGCACAGAATGAGGCCCAGTCCATCAAGGAAGAGGCCAGGAAGAGCGGTCATAAGGAAGGGTATGACGATGGCTTTTTGCGGGGACAGCAGGAAGCCAAGGCTGAGTATGACGATAAAATGGCGTCTCTTGAAACAGAAAAAAAGCGTCTTGAGAAGGAATATGAGGATACCGTCGCAGCTTTGGAACCGAAGTTTGTGGAGGTGTTCACGGAAGTCTATGAGCACGTATTTCACGTGAATCTATCCAGAAATAAAGAAATAATCTTTTATCTCATTCAGAATGCCCTGCGCAAGACGGAGAATAACAAAAACTATATCATCCATGTATCCAAGGAGGATTATGGTTTTGTTTCCATGCAGAAAAAGGAACTGACGGCAGGCATAGCCGGCGGCGAGACGGTGGAGATCGTGGAGGATATGACCTTAAAGAGCAATGAATGCTTTATCGATACCGGCGCCGGTATTTTTGACTGCTCTCTGGAAACACAGCTGGAGGGCCTTAAGAGGGAACTGAGGCTTTTGAGCTTCACCGTGGATGACGGAGCATGATCATTTTTTCTGATTGGAGGGTACCCGGGTTTGGAGATCAATTTTGACAAATATTTAAGAGCTTCCGAAAAGGCTTTTTATAAAAGACTGGGCAAGGTGGTAAACATAGTGGGACTCACCATCGAATCTCTGGGACCGGACGCCAGGCTGGCGGATCTGTGCAGGATCATACCGGATGATAAGAGACTCGAACCCATCATGGCTGAGGTGGTGGGCTTTAAGGCCGGAAAGACACTGCTTATGCCCTATGAGACCACTGACGGCATCGGTGCCGGCTGTATGGTGGAAAACACCGGACATTCACTGACCGTAAAGGTGGGGCCCGAGCTTTTGGGCAAGGCTCTGGACGGTCTGGGACGTCCTTCCGACGGTATGGAGATAAAGGGCGGACTGGAGTATTCTGTGGAATCACCGCCTCCGGATCCCATGGACAGGGTGCTGATATCGGAAATCCTTCCCCTGGGAGTCAAGGCTGTGGACGGACTTTTGACTCTGGGAAAGGGACAGCGTATAGGAATATTCGCGGGCTCCGGCGTGGGCAAGAGTACCCTGCTTGGCATGTTTGCCCGCAATACGAAGGCAGATATAAATGTGATCGCCCTGATCGGAGAGCGAGGCAGGGAGGTAAGAGAGTTTATAGAGCGTGACCTGGGAGAGGAAGGTATGCGCAGATCGGTGGTGGTCATAGCCACTTCCGATAAGCCGGCCCTCATAAGAAATAAGGCGGCCAAGACTGCCACGGCCATAGCCGAGTATTTCAGGGATCAGGGCAAGGATGTACTCCTCATGATGGATTCCATGACACGTTTTTCCATGGCCCAGAGAGAGATAGGACTGGCCAGCGGCGAACCTCCTGTCACAAGGGGTTATCCCCCTTCGGTATACTCTGAGATGCCCAAGCTTCTGGAGCGAGCGGGAAACGGTGCCAAAGGCTCCATCACAGGACTTTATACCGTGCTGGTGGACGGCGATGATATGAACGAGCCCATAGCCGATACCGCCAGAGGTATACTGGACGGGCATATCGTGCTGGACAGAAGGCTGGCCCATAAGAATCATTATCCCGCCATAGATGTGCTCCAGAGCATCTCCAGATGTATGAGCGCCATCGCCTCAAAGGAACACAAGGCGGCTGCGGGAAAGCTCAAAAATGTCCTGGCTACCTATAATGAGGCTGAGGACCTCATAAATATAGGCGCCTACAAAAACGGCTCAAATCCCAATATAGACTACGCCATAGAAAAGATAGACGCTGTGAATGATTATGTGTGCCAGACTACGGATTCCAAGTATACCCTGGAAGAAGAGATCAGCATGCTGGAGCGGATATTTATCGAGGGATGAATGCGCGCAGATCCCCGTTCATGATCTGTCATCCTGAGCGCAGCGAAGGAACTTGATAGAGCCGAGGTGGTAATAAGGTATATTGATTCGGGATTTTTTGATAGTATAATATGTTATGCCGAAATTCAGATACAGGATGCAGAGCATCCTCGACATAAAAATAAAACTGGAGGAACAGGCCAGGAATGAATTTGCCCAGGCTCAGGCCGCGCTTTTGGAGCAGGAAGAGATAAAGCAAAGGCTCCTGGAGCAGAAGGCAGCCTATGAGGAAGAGGCAAAGCGCCTTCGCTCCGACATACTTTCGGTAAGGGAACTTAAGGAAAATAAAAACGCCATCGAAGCCATGAAGGATAAGATCAGGCTTCAGGACATAGAGGTAATAAAGGCTACGAATTTTCTGGAATCGAAAAGGGAGGCTCTCTCCAAGGTGATGCAGGAGAGGAAGATGCATGAAAAACTCAGGGAAAAGGCTCTGGAAGAGTACTTCGAAGAGGAAAAGGCATCCGAGACAAAATCCATCGATGAGATAACCAGTTATTCGTACGGCAGGAAAGGTTGATATGGCTGACAATAAGGAACAGGAAAAGAAAAGCAGCGCTGAAGAAAAAAAACGGATAAAGGAAGAAAAAAAGCGCCTCAAAGAGGAAAAAAAGCGTCTGGCAAAGGAAATGCGCCAGGCCAGGGAATTGGAGGATGAAGAGGAACAGGGCGGCGTATTGTCTCTGATTCTTATCTGTATCCTGATAGTCATAATATGGCTGGCTTTTGCGGCCCTGTTTATAAGGCTCGATGTGGGCGGCTTCGGATCGGGAGTACTGCGTCCTTATCTTAAGGATGTGCCCGTCGTAAATAAGATCCTGCCTCCCGTGCCGGGTTCCATATCTGATTCCGGAGAAGATCTGTATTACGGTTATTCCGATATGGAGGACGCTGTGGCGCGCATAAAGGAACTGGAGGTTCAGCTGGACGACGCCCGCCAGGCAAAGACCGACGCCGATGCCAAGATGGAGGCTTATGAGGATGAGATCAAGCGCCTTCGGACCTTTGAGAATAAGCAGATCGAGTTTGAAAAGATAAAGAATGAGTTTTATGAGGAAGTGGTCTTTTCCGATAAGGCTCCGGAGATAAACGAATACAAAAAATATTATGAGCAGATAGAGCCCGAGAACGCCCAGTCTATATACAGGGAAGTAGTGGGCGAGGTGGTCTATGACGAGGAAGTGGAAAACTACGCCAAGGCATATGCCGCCATGAAACCCAAGCAGGCTGCCGGCATCTTCGAAGCCATGACCGACGACCTTCAGCTGGCTGCTAAGATACTGAACCGCATGTCCTCAGACGACCGCGGTAACATCCTGGGCGTTATGGACCCCGAGGTGGCCGCCCAGCTAACCAAGATCATGGAACCGGATGAGCGATAGTGATGGATATTTTGATATCTATGTGCCGGGATGTAACAGTCATTTTGTATTTGCGAATTGGGTTTATTTTTATGTGATGTACGGACGAAATTGGAAAAAAGATGAATTCGTTTGTATTGACCATTTGTATTATACGGACGAAATTGAGAAAAGATGAATTCGTCTGTATTGATCAAATTGATGTACGGACGAAATGAGGAAAAAGATGAAATGGTCCGTATAAATTATGGGTATGAATACAGACGAAATCCAGAAATGGTTAATTCGTCCGTATCATATACGGACGAAAAAAGAAAAATGAAAAATAGTCCGTATTAAATATGAGTAAAAATACAGACTAAATTGAAAAAAGCCAAAATCGTCTGTATCACGTAGATAAGGATACGGACGAAATCGGAAATAGGTGAAACTGTCTGTACAGGTTAATAAATCTTGATAAGCTTGATAAAACTGCATAAAAGGTTAAGAAAAAGGTACGTCCTGCCGATAATATATTCGGATGTGGTCGTACCTTAATAATTTAATACTATGAAAAGGAGGTAAAGAATGAAAGCAACTTCAGTTAAAGAGCTCTCTTCATTCCTCACTGATACCATGTCAGGAGTGTCCGGTGAAGATAAGATGCCTGAGGGTGATTCGTTTTCCAGCATAATGGAGACGGCGGCAAAGAACAATACCGCATCAACATTTGCGAATACCCAGACGACATCGGCAAGGACGTTCGAGTTGAATGTTCAAAAGACCGGTACGAGAACTGGTTCCGAAGGAAGATCAGCCGATTCTGTGAATGAGAACGGCAGGGCGAACGGCAATAAAGCCGACAGTCGAAAAGGTCCGGACCGTAAGGAAACAGGTGACAGGATTCAGGAGACAGCTGAAAAAGTCACAAAAGAGCTTAAGGAAAAGCTCGGTGTTTCAGATGAAGAGATAGAGGAAACATTAAGCAGCCTCGGACTCACCATGGCAGATCTTTTAAACCCTTCCGATCTCACTGCAGTTTATGCTGCACTGACAGGTGAAGGCGGAGCTATGGATGTACTGACCGATGAGTCTCTTTATGCGGGACTCTCAGAGATACTTTCCGATTTACAGACCTTGACAGATGACCTTAAGGCTCAGTTGGGATTGACCGATGAGCAGCTTAAGGAAGCAGTCGAGGCTTTTGGTATGTCTGATTCTGTGGTCGAAGAAACTGATGAAGACGACGCATTGGAAATATCTTCGGTGTCTGAAGAAGACACGGCAGCCGCAAAGGAAGACGGACTTACCGAGGATGTCAGAGTATCGACGGATCACAGTAAATCGTCAGGTACAAAAAACGATAAGGAGTCACGTAACTATAACGACAGTGCTTCCCATGATGATATGTCACAAAACGGCATACAGAGTGCATATCAGCAAAATGAGAGCACTGAGGTGATTACGGACGAAACGAATGTTACGAGAAGCACCTACACTTCCCGCCAGGCTTCTGAGATAGCCAGACAGCTGGTGGAGCAGATCAGGATAAATGTCTCGGCTCAGACCACAAGCCTTGACATGATGCTGAATCCCGCATCCCTGGGACATGTAGCCTTGAACATCGAACTTAAGAACGGCGCACTTACAGCCACCTTCACGGCACAGAATGAAGCCGTAAGACAGGTTATCGAAAGTCAGATGATGATCCTTCGGGAGAATCTGGAGAGTCAGGGCATAAAGATTGAAGCCGTGGAAGTGACCGTATCGAATCAGGCCTTCGATGAAAGCCTGGAGCAGAACAGACAGGATGAAAGGTCACGGGAGGAAGCTTCAAACGCAGTGAGAGCATCGGGCCGCAGGATGAGGATCAATCTTCTTTCAAATGAAGGTGAAGAGAATGAAGAACTCACCGAGGAGGAAGAGATCAATAAGGATATGATGATCAGGAACGGTAACTCGATGGATGTGACGGCATAATATTCTGAGAATCTTAAAGGAGGTTCACATTATGGCAATACAAAATGTTACAGACGGCAAACTGGTAGAAAACGTCACATCTGCGGACGCATCGAAAAAAGCGAATTCGTCCATGGATAAAGAGGCGTTCCTGAAGCTTCTGGTGGCACAGATGAAGTATCAGGATCCCATGGAGCCTACGTCAAATACCGAATATATCGCGCAGTATGCACAGTTCTCACAGGTGGAGATGCTCCAGAATATGTCGGGGACCATGGATTCATCGGCAGCCCTTTCGCTGGTGGGTAAATATGTCACCGTGGAAGTGGAAAAGACCGACGGATCTACATACGAGGTTACGGGCAAGGTAGATTATGTGGAAAAGAACGGCAAGGAAAACCTTCTCTACATAAACGGAACGCCTTATAACTATAACAACCTGGTTTCCGTCATGAGCGATGATTACATATCCGACGTGCAGACAGCTCTGGAAGATGCCTCCAAGAAGGCAGAGAGCACGGCCGAGACCAAGCCCGATAAGGATGAGGATACGGCCGACGCCGATACCAAGCCTGCTGAAGAGGCTTCACCTGTCGAGAAGGAGACGAAAGCTGCAGAGGATAAGGCGGAGACAAAGACTGAGACTAAGGCGGAGGAAGTAAAGCCTCCCGTAGAGCAGCTCGTGGTTCCCGAGAGTGATGATAAGGACGAAGATGAAGCACCCGAGAGCAGCGAGAGCGATACGGTGGTAGTTGACTGATAATCGGAAACAGAACTGGAGGTGACATTATGAAACTTGAACAAAGTTTTATGCCGTCTATAGACCAGCTGGCCGATCAGTATTTATCATCTCAGAATACGGTAAATACGAACAAGCAGGATGCGGAAAGCTTTTCCGAGATATTATCGAAAAAGCAGGATGCGGCAGGGACGCCGGAGGTACCTAAGTTTTCAAAGCACGCGGTGAACAGATTGAGCGACAGGAGCATAGCTCTGACACAGTCGCAGTTGGATCGGCTCACCGAGGGCAAACTGAGAGCGGAGGCTAAAGGCATAAATGAATCCCTGGTGCTGGTAGATGACCTGGCATTCATAGTAAATATCAGAAATAATACAGTGGTGACCGCCATGGATTCCACTCTTTCAAATGAGAGTGTATACACAAATATAGACGGCGCCGTAATAGCATAAAATAAGGAGGAAATGACCTATGATGAGATCACTTTGGGCCGGCGTATCCGGACTTAAGACACATCAGACCAAGATGGACGTTATCGGTAACAATATCGCAAACGTAAACACCGTTGGATATAAGGCACAGTCGGCAACCTTCCAGGACCTGGTATATCAGACCACCCAGAGCTCATCCGGTGCAAATGAGAATACCGGACGTGCAGGTACAAACGCCAGACAGATCGGTCTTGGTGTTACCCAGGGCGCCATATCCACGAATATCATGGCAAGAGGCGCGTCACAGAACACCGGAAACGCTTTCGATATCCAGCTTAACTCAGATGCGTTTTTCATAGTTAACGACGGTCAGAATAATTTCTTTACCCGTGCAGGTACATTCACCGTGGACGGAAACGGAACCCTCTGCATGACCACTAACGGTTACAAGGTTCAGGGCTGGCAGGCTGATGAGTCCGGAGACATCATCAAAAATACCGTATCCGACCTTAAGGTCATGAGCCCCGAGAATAAGGTTCAGGATCCCGAGGCTACCAAGGAAGCATACCTGTCGGGTATCATTGATAAGAATGATCCCTCCCTATCTGAGGAAAAGGGTGGTACCGTCAGCACCATTCAGTTCTATGATGCAAAGGGCTACAGCTACACATTGAAGATGGCCATTACCGAGAACGGAACAGAGGGCGAGGATCCCAAATATGCAATCAAGGCAATTGACCTTCTGAACGATCAGGGCAAGTCACTTTTCGATCTGTATGATTCCGATCAGCTTGAAAAGGACCCCACATATGTGAAGCAGTTCGATACCGCTGAGAAGAAAAAAGCCGCTCTTGATGCACTGCAGCTTTTCGACGGCAAGGATTCACAGGATCTTATCTATAATAAGACCACCGGCGCGTGGGCCAATCCCGACACCAGAGACTTCACCCTCGATGTGAGCAAGTTTGTGGAAAGCACCATAGACGTGGACGGCGTCCTGGGCGGTATGGATAATCAGAAGATAAAGGTGGATGTCGGACTTACCAAGAATATCGACAATAACGGCGTATCCACTGTGGCAGGTCGTACGGGTAACTACCAGAACAGCGCCATCGGCGCAGGCCGTGCTGCAGGTGAGATGGATTCCCTCTCGGTTACCGCTGACGGACGTATCTACGCATCCTACACAAACGGCGTGAATAAATGTCTCGGCCAGATCTCGGTTGCCAATTTCGCAAACCCCGCAGGCCTTGAAAAGATAGGTGAGAATCTTTACGCAGCAACCCAGAACTCCGGCCAGTTTGACGGAGTCGGCATGGACGTCACAGCAGACGGCGGTTCCATGACCTCCGGAGTATTGGAAATGTCCAACGTGGATCTCTCCTCTGAGTTTACAGAGATGATCACCACCCAGAGAGGCTTTCAGGCCAATTCCAGGATCATCACGGTTTCCGATACCATGATCGAGGAACTGGTAAATTTGAAGAGATAATGACAGAACGATCATAAAAGGATAGAGCTCTGCCCCTCGGCGGGGCTCTTTCCTGTTTTTTTGAGGAGATAAATCATGATTATAGAAGTGACAAAGCTCAACGACACAAAGATACTTGTAAACGCCGATGCCATAGAATGCATCGAAGAAACACCCGACACCGTTGTCATGTTTCGCTCCGGCAGAAAAATAATTATAAAAGAAAGTAGACAAGAGATTAAAAATTTAGTAAAATCTTATATGAATGATTAAAAATACAAGAAGGTGAGTGTTTTGGATCTTGCTTCCATAATCGGACTGGTCATGTGTATTGCGCTGGTTATCTTCGCTATCGTTTCAGGCGATGCCGGCTTTTCCGCGTTAAATAACTTCGTGGATTTTCAGTCCGCCCTTATTACAATCGGTGGTGCCATGATGGCTATCCTGGCATCCAATACGCTTCCCAGCTTTCTGGGCGGCCTTAAGACGATCGCCCTGGTCTTTAAGGCTCCGGCCATTAATTCCCCGGCCATAATAGCAAAGATAATCGAGCTTTCCAATGTTGCGAGAAAGGAAGGCCTTCTTGCGCTTGAGGAGGCTGCGGCCGATCTGGATGACGCCTTTATGAAAAAAGGCGTATTGCTCATAGTCGACGGTACCGATCCCGATCTCGTAAGGGGCATACTGGAGACTGAGATGGTATCCATTGAGGCCAGACATAAAGGAAATATAGGACTGTGGCAGGATATCGCCAGCATGGGGCCTGCCTGGGGTATGATCGGTACCCTGGTAGGACTTATAAACATGCTTCAGGCTCTGGATGATCCTTCATCCATCGGACCTTCCATGGCGGTGGCTCTGATCACCACTTTGTATGGTTCCATGATGGCAAACTGGATATGTACTCCCGTGGCGTCCAAGCTCAAGGTAAATAACGAGAGTGAGATGCAGGTCAAGGAGATAATGATAGAGGGGCTTTTGTCCATACAGGCAGGAGAGAATCCCCGTGTTATCGAAGAGAAACTTAAGTCATTCCTTTCACCCGCTGAGAGAGAGAATCTCGGCGAGAGCGGATCAGAAGGCGGTGAGGGCTGATGGCAAAGAGAAAAGAAGACGCGCCGGCTCCGGGTTCGCCGGCATGGATGGCGACCTTTGGCGACCTTATGAATCTGCTGCTTTGTTTCTTTGTGTTGCTTTTCTCCATGTCTTCCGTGGATGCACAGAAGTTTGAGCTTATAGCAGCTTCCTTTTCCCAGACCTTCAGCGTACTCTCGGGAGGAGCTTCGGCCATAGGTGAGGGTATGCTCATATCAAACGGCGTCAGCCAGCTGAATGAGCTTTCGGAGTACATTAACAGCATGGGATCCATGTCCGACGCTGAAGGCTTAAAGAGCTTCGGCGAAGAGAGCAGCGAAGATACGCAGAGCGAGGAGCTTAAGGCACAGTATGAGCAGGAACAGCTCAAGGAAGCCGAGATGCTCGCTGAGAGGATACAGGAAGCCGTTGAGGAACAGAATATAGACAAAGAAGTGGATGTGAATTTTACGTCACAGTATGTCCTGCTCACTATGAACGGTGCGCTTTTGTTCGACTCGGGACATGCCGAGATCAGGGAGGATGCCTACCCTCTCCTTCAAAAGATAGCCAGGATCCTTGAGAGATATGCCAAGCACACCATAGAGGTGGAGGGTCACACAGATAATGTGCCCTTAAACGGCGGCAGATTTGAAAACAACGACGTGCTCAGCAGTTACAGGGCACTGTCGGTATTTAATTATATTTTGGAAAACACCAGCCTTGATCCGGCCAATATAAAGCATTCGGGCAGAGGCGAATATCTGCCAATCGCTGATAATTCCACTCCCGAAGGCAGGGCGAAGAACAGGCGTGTTGAAATCAAGATATTCCATTCACTGAGTGCGGAGTAAAGAGGTACGATATGAGAAAGAATCTGTTATCGGTTATTATCATAGCATTACTGGTGGTAAACATAGTCATGACCGCGTTCATGATGTTTACGGTGATCCCGGCCAATAAAAAGACCATGTCTTTGGTTGGTGATGTGGCTGCCGCCATGAATCTTGATCTGCATGATTCGGCTATTTCTTCCGCAGGTGCCTCAGGCGTCAGCGTGGAAGATACCGTTACCTATGATATCGAGGATCAGATGACCATATTCCTAAGAAAGGGTGATGATGGAAAGGATCATTACGCCATTGTCTCCGTATCGCTGTGTATGGATTCAAAGCATCCCGATTATAAGACCTACGGATCTGATATAGGAACCAAGGAAGCGATGATCAAAAACGAGATCAATAGTGCCATAGGTTCGCTCACATATGATGAGTGTCTGGCCATGACCACGAATGAGATACAGGATGTGGTCCTTGAAAAAGTCAAGTCCATGTATGGATCGGACTTTATCTACAAGATAGTTTTCAGAGACATAATGTTCTCTTAAAGCCGTAAGTGTTGAGGTGAGTATTTTATGGGCGAGGTCCTGTCACAAAATGAAATAGATGACCTGCTGAAAGCTCTTTCGGACGGCGAACTTGATGTAGAGGATATAAAAGAGGCTCCGGGCAAGCAGGTCAGGGAATATGATTTCAAACGACCCGCCAAGTTTTCAAAGGAACACTTAAGGACCCTTGAGATCATATTTGAGCATTATGGCAGACTTTTATCCACTAACCTGCCGGTGTATCTGCGTAAGAATGTGCAGGTGTCGGTGGTGAATTCCGAGGCCCTTACTTTTTCGGAGTTTACAAATGCACTGGCAAACCCTGTGCTTTTGGGTATAATCAATTTTGCTCCGCTGAATGGCTCCATTATGCTGGAGATGGCGACCAATCTGGGTTATGCCATAGTGGACAGGATGCTGGGCGGACAGGGACTTCCTCTTGAAAAGAGCAGGGAGTTTTCCGAGATAGAGCTGGCGATACTGGAAAAGATACTGGTGGTCTGTGTCAGGCTTTTGAGAGAGCCCTGGAAGAATGTACTGGAAATAGCTCCGGTGCTTGAAAGAGTCGAGACCAACCCGCAGTTCGCGCAGATTATAGCTCCTACAGATATGATATCCATAGTCACTCTTAATATCAGGATGGGTGAGGTGGAAGGCCTGATGAACATATGTCTCCCTTATTTTACCCTGGAGAACATTATGGACAGGCTGAATACCAGATACTGGTATTCGAATATGCAGGAAAAGACGGAGGAAGAGTTCGGCGAACAGATAGAGGGCGTTATACGCAGGGTAGCCGTTCCCATAAAGGCCGTTCTGGGACAGAGCAGCATTTCCGTCAGCGATTTTGTGAATTTGCAGATAGGTGATATAATAAGACTGGATACCAGGCTTGAGGATGAACTTCAGGTATATGTGGGAAACATCCATAAGTTTACCGCCCTGCCCGGTTCTTCCAAGGATTTGTATGCAGTCAGGATCACGTCAATAATAAGAGAGGAGGAATAAGCGGATGGATGGAAATTTATCCCAGGAGGAGATTGAAGCGCTCCTTTCCGACATGTCCACGGACCCGGGTTTTGGTTCATCGGCTTCTTCCGACAGCGGATCCTTTACAATGTCAGGCAGCAGTGATGCGAATGACCTGACGGATTATGAGAAGGATGCGATAGGCGAGGTTGCAAATATCAGCATGGGTACATCGGCTACCACCCTGTACTCGCTGGTGAACAGAAAAGTAAATATAACCACACCGGTGGTTTCCATCACTACCTGGGACAGGGTGATAGCCGAGTATGAAAAGCCCTGTGTCTTCATTCAGATACAGTACAAGTCGGGACTTGACGGCAGCAATATCCTGATCCTTAAGGAACATGATGTAAAGATAATCACTGACCTGATGATGGGCGGAGACGGCAGTGATGTGGACGGAGAATTGGGAGAACTTCATCTCTCGGCTATTTCCGAGGCCATGAATCAGATGATGGGGTCTTCTGCCACGTCACTTTCATCCATGCTGGGCAAGATGATAGATATATCACCTCCCGTTGCCAGCCTTAAGGATATATCCGAAGTGCGTAACGGGGATGAGATAGCCCCTTTCCTTTCGGGGAATTTTGTGAAGATAGCCTTCAGGATGCAGATAGACGATCTGGTGGATTCCTCCATTTTGCAGCTGTATCCCATAGAATTCGCCAAGTCACTGTATGATCATTTTATAAATTCAAAGGATGGCGGATCTGAGGAAACAAGCGCTCCGGCTCCCGAGAGCGTACCGGTGAGCACTATGGATCCCACGCTTACTCAGGTTCCGGATCCTGCCATGGGACCTCCGGGAATGACCATGCCGCCGCCGGCCCAGGGAATGGGATATGGCCAGGGATACGATCCCGGGATGGCGCAGGGATATCCACAGGGATATCCGCAGGGAGGATACGGAATGCCTTACGGTATGCCACAGGGACAGATGCCTTATCCGGGACAGATGGCGCCCATGCAGCCACAGGTTCCCATGCAGAGCATAAATATACAGCCGGCACAGTTCACCAGTTTTTCAAGCGACATCAATATGATGCAGTCTCAGGAAAACATCGAACTGATAAGGGATGTTCCTCTGGAGGTTACCGTGGAATTGGGAAGGACACATAAGTCCATCAGTGAGATACTGGATTTTGCCCCGGGTACCATAGTGGAGCTGGACAAGATAGCCGGCGAACCCATAGATGTGCTGGTAAACGGCAAGTATGTGGCAAAGGGCGAGGTTGTAGTTATAGAAGAAAGCTTTGGTGTCAGGATAACAGACATCATTAAGTAATAAAAAGGAGGCAGTTATGGCAAAGAACATTTTGATCTGTGATGACGCAGCATTCATGAGGATGATGATCAAAGATATCCTTACAAAAAACGGATATAATGTCATCGGTGAAGCTGAGAACGGTGCGAGAGCAGTTGAAAAGTATGCTGAGTTAAAGCCGGATTTGGTGCTCATGGATATTACGATGCCCGAGATGGATGGAATTCAGGCACTCAAAAAGATCAAAGAGGCAGATGCAGCCGCAATGGTCATCATGTGTTCGGCGATGGGCCAGCAGGCGATGGTCATAGAAGCTATACAGGGAGGCGCCAAGGATTTCATTGTTAAGCCTTTCCAGGCTGAGAGAGTCCTCGAGGCTGTAAAGAAGGTCGTAGGCTGATCCTAAGATTTACCGATATGGAAGGTTTTATTCAGCTTGTTACCGTTATCATAATATTTGGCATCGTTTTGGCTGCCACATATTTTGTGACGGTGTGGGTAGGCAATTTTCAAAAGGCGCAGTTTAAGGGACGTAACATGGAACTTCTCGAAGCTATGCGCCTTACGTCCAGCCAGTATATCCAGATCGTCAGGATCTGCGGCACATATTATATTCTGGCCGTATCCAAAGAAAATGTGACCATGCTCGGTACTCTGAGTGAGGAAGAGGCTGCACTTTTTGACCAGGATGACGGGATGAACGGCCGGGGTGTTAATGCGTCCGGTGCTTTTAGGGATCTTTTGGACAAGGCGCTCAAAAGATCCGGTAAAAAAGATTAGAATAAAGATGGAGGCGCTATGCTTCACATATTGAAACAAAGGCATAAGATCCCGGCGGGTATATTATGCCTTCTCCTTGTTTTTGGAGTCCTTTTACCGCTCATGTCCGTGGAGGTTTTTGCGGATGAAGAGACCAGGGATGCGGGGGATTATGATTCTCTGGGATTTTTCGAGGATCTTCTGGCACCGGCCACGGTGGTGGAGGAACAGGGTGATTCCGCTACAGGGGATGATATACGAAATCTGAATGTGGGAAATAATCTGGACATAACCTACAGGGACGGTAACGGCAGCGTGTCGGGTGCTTTGCGTATCATGATGATACTCACCCTCATGACCTTGGCACCTTCCCTCATCATCATGATGACATCCTTTACCAGGATACTCATTGTGCTTCATTTTACCAGAGCTGCCATCGGTACACAGACGGCCCCTCCGAACCAGGTGATCGTGGGCCTGACTTTGTTCCTTACACTTTTTGTCATGTCTCCGGTGATAAATCAGATCAATACGGAGGCCTTCCAGCCTTTTGAGGCCGGGGAGATAGATCAGAAGGAATTTTTTGAAAAGGCCATGGATCCCATCCGGGATTTCATGTATAAGCAGACCATGACCAAGGATGTCAATCTGTTTCTGGAGATCGCCCATATGGAGGACGTGACCGAGCTGGATGACATACCCAATACGGTGCTCATTCCTTCATTTATGCTGAGTGAACTCAGAACCGCGTTTATCATCGGTTTTTTGATATATATTCCGTTTATCGTGATAGATATGGTGGTGGCGTCTACCCTGATGAGTATGGGTATGATGATGCTGCCGCCCACGACGATATCCATGCCGTTTAAGATCCTTTTGTTTGTGCTGGCTGACGGCTGGAATCTGGTGATAGGTAATCTGGTCAAATCGTTCTATTAGTTTTTTGGAAAAGGGATTCATGTATGTCCATTGATACAGTAGTAGATATTGCAAGGGAAGCATTATATACCATTATCATCACGGCGGCACCTTTGCTTCTGGTATCGCTGGTGGTGGGACTTCTGGTGAGTGTGTTCCAGACAGTCACCTCCATACAGGAGCAGACCCTGACCTTTGTGCCCAAGCTTCTGGCCATTTTTCTGGGGATAATGATTCTGGGACACTGGATGCTGAACAATATTGTGGACTTCATGCAGAGGCTGTGGAGCGATTTTTCTGTGTACATAAGATAGGCGTATTAAGAATAAAGGGTAATCCGTAATGGGCGGTATATGATCCGAAAAGAGAGGTTGGGTCCATGCTGAATCTGGCATTTTCGATCCAGGATTTTGAATATTTTCTTCTGGTTTTTACCAGGATCACTGCTTTTTTTGTGACGGCGCCTTTTTTCAGTACACAGAATGTACCGCGTCGGTTCAAGGCCGGTCTGGGACTGTTTACCGCCATGCTGGTATATACCTTTGTGGTACCTCACCATGCACTGGCCTACAATACGGTCTGGGGCTACGGCCTTCTGGTGTTAAAGGAGTCAATGGCGGGTGCGGTGTTGGGGCTTATGACCAATCTGCCCTTGGCGATACTGACATTTTCAGGAAAGCTGATGGATATGGAATCAGGACTTTCCATGCTGAACATATTCGATCCCACCACCAGGGTGAACGAGGGCTTTTCCGGTATGCTTTATCACTATATGGTGCTGTTGATCCTGATGATCTCGGGGATGCATCACTATCTGATAAAGGCTATGGTGGATGCTTTCGAGCTGATCCCGGTGGGGAATGTGGTCTTTAATTATGACATGCTTCCGGGCATGGCCATGCAGTTTCTGACGGAGTATGTGGGGATAGGCTTCAGGATATGTCTTCCGATATTCGGGGCTATCCTGGTGACAAATGTGGTGCTGGGCATTAACGCCAAGATAGCGCCTCAGATGAATATGTTCGCGGTGGGCATCCAGATAAAGCTTCTGGCGGGACTCACCATTATGATGATAATAACCATTACCATGCCTACGGTATCTTCCTTCATCTATGAGGAGATCAAAAAGATGATGGTGGTGGCCGTACAGATAATGAGCACATAGTATGGACGGATCTTTAAAAGAAAAATCGATCTATCCCGGCAGGGCCCCGATGGAGCTTGATCTTCAGTTTTTTGCGAAGATGGGGCCGGGCGGCGAAAAGACGGAGAAGCCTACCGCCAAAAAGCTGTCCGACGCCAGAAAAGAAGGTCAGGTGGCCAAAAGCCAGGAGATCGGAAACGCGTTCATGCTGGTGGGGCTCTTTCTCATACTGAAGATAATGGGCTCCTTTATGGGCGGCAGGTTTAAAGGCATATTCGCCAGGGTATACAATTTGATCCCTGATCTATCAAAACGTTATGCCACCTCATTTACCCCTGCTACCGTGCATGGACTTTTCAGGGATATTTATCTGCAGCTGTTCATCATTTTGCTGCCCACTCTGGCGGTGGCTATTCTGATCGCCGTGGTGGTAAATATAGTACAGGTCAAGTGGAAGCCGACTTCAAAGCCGCTTAAGCCCAAGCTTACGAAGCTCAATCCCATAAACGGATTTAAGCGTCTGTTCTCGAAGGAAAAGCTTTTTGATCTGCTTAAGTCCATAGTAAAGGTCTTCGTGGTCTTTTATGTGGCTTATTCCATGCTCAAGGATCAGGTGGGCATGCTGCTGCTTTTGTATGAGCTGCCTTTTTCACAGGCGCTGGCTGCCATATGCGATCTGGTGCTGGACGTGGGCCTTCGCATATCGCTGGTGTATATTATCGTCGGCGTCGCCGACTATGCCTTCCAGAAATGGAAATTTACCGAGGATCAGAAGATGACCAAACAGGAGGTCAAGGATGAGATCAAGAACTCCGAAGGAGATCCCCAGATAAAGGGACAACAGCGCCGGCGTATGAGAGAGGCGTCCATGAGGCGTATGATGTCAAGTGTCCCCCAGGCCGACGTGGTCATCACGAACCCCACGCATTTTGCGGTGGCCTTAAGATATGATCTGGCCATAGCCGATGCTCCGGTAGTGGTGGCAAAGGGACAGGATTTCCTGGCACGCAGGATAAAGGAAGTGGCAGAGCAAAACGGCGTGGAAATAGTGGAGAACAAGCCTCTGGCCAGGATGCTTTATCACAATGTCCCCCTGGATGCGAAGATTCCCGAGGAACTGTATCAGGCGGTGGCAGAGGTGCTGGCCTTTGTATATAATTTAAAGAAAAACCGTGCATCTTGATCGGATAGTATATGAATTTCAAAACATTAAAATTTCAGGATCTGGGCGTAGGATTATACCTGCTGGCGGCTTTCGTGTTCATGATAGTCACGATCCCATCAGGACTCTTGGACGTCTGCATAGCCTTTAACATGGCTGTGGCCTTTGCGATCCTTTTCAATACCATATTTGCAAAAGAGGTGCTGGATATGTCACTGTATCCCACCATGCTTTTGTTTACCACGCTGTTTCGCATATCGCTTAACATATCCAGCACGAAGCTGATACTGACCACCGGTGATCCCGGTAACGTGGTGAGAACCTTCGGTCAGTATGTGGGGGGTTCTGACATAATAGTGGGCGCCATAGTTTTTATAGTGCTCATCATCATACAGTTCATGGTCATCAACCAGGGTTCTGAGAGAGTGGCTGAGGTGACCGCCAGATTCACTCTGGACGCCATGCCCGGTAAACAGATGGCCATAGATGCGGACCTTAACACCGGCGCCATAACCGATGAGGAGGCCAAGGAGAGGCGTGACAAGCTTCAGGCGGAGAGTTCCTTCTTCGGTTCCATGGACGGTGCCGTGAAGTATGTTAAGGGAGACGCCACCGCGGGTCTGGTCATAACCGCCATAAACCTGGTGGGAGGCGTGGCCATGGGAGTGCTGCGTCAGGGCATGACGGTGAGTGATGCCATAAATACCTATTGTATACTGACCATAGGCGACGGCCTGGTATCCCAGATACCTTCCCTTTTGATCTCACTGGCTACCGGTATACTGGTGACCAAGGCCAGCAAATCCGCGGACTTTGGAACGCTTCTGGTGGGACAGCTTTTCGGTATACCCAAGTCCCTGTATTTCGTGGGCGGTACCATCGCCTTTCTGGGAATAGCCACACCCCTTAATCCGGTGATCTTTATCATACTGGGAGCTTTGTTTGTGATAGCGGGACGTATGATCCAGAACACCGTGGAGGAGGCAAGGGTGGAGACAGTGGTGGACACCGAAGAGGAAAGCGCGGAGGAGATCAGGAAGCCGGAGAATGTCATGTCGCTTCTTCAGGTGGATCCCATCGAGCTGGAGTTTGGTTACGGTATCATCCCTCTTGCGGATGTGAATCAGGGCGGTGACCTTCTGGATCGCGTGGTCATGATCAGGCGTCAGGTGGCTTTAGACCTGGGTACCGTGGTTCCCATCATCCGTCTTAGAGATAATATACAGCTGAATCCCAATCAGTACATCATAAAGATAAAGGGCATACAGGTGAGTGAAGGTGAAATACTTTTTGATCACTATATGGCCATGAATCCGGGATTCGTGGAGGAGCCCATCACGGGTATCGAGACCTTTGAGCCTTCCTTCCATCTGCCTGCGGTCTGGATCACAGAGGGACAGAGGGAAAGAGCCGAATCCCTGGGATATACGGTGGTTGATTGTCCTTCCATCATAGCCACCCACCTGACGGAGGTCATCAGACAGCATATCAGTGAGCTGCTGACCCGTCAGGATGTGCAGAATCTGGTGGACAATCTGAAGGAGTCCAATCCTTCCCTTGTGGATGAACTGGTGCCCAAGCTGCTGGGACTGGGAGAGATACAGAAGGTGCTTCAGAACCTGCTTAAAGAGCAGATATCCATAAGGGATCTGCTGACTATATTCGAGACACTGGCGGATTATGCACCCATGACCAGGGATACGGACGTGCTGACGGAGTATGTGAGACAGAGCCTTAAGCCGGCCATATCCTCCAAGTATTTTCCGCCAAACGAGATCACCAGCGTGGTGACTCTGGATCCTTCCACCGAGCAGGATATCATGGCTTCCGTAAAGAAGACCGAGCAGGGCGCTTACCTTACGCTGGAGCCCGCCAGGGTCAAGGCGATCATGAACTCCACGGAGACTGAGATCAAAAAACTGGAGGATGCGGGAAAGGCCGCAGTGGTGGTGACCTCTCCCATAGTCAGGATGTATTTTAAAAAACTAACGGAGGATTACTTTAAGGACCTTGTTGTGGTATCATATAATGAGATAGACTCCAATGTGGAACTGCAGTCTATCGGAATGATAACAGGGTAATGTTTAAATACAGAGTATGATAATTAAGAGATTTCAGGCAAAAACAGAAGATGAAGCAAAGGCGGCGGCTTTCAGGGAACTGGGAACCAATGCCGTCATAATCCATGTGAAGACCACCAGGGCAAAGGGCTTGTTTGCCATTTTTAAGCGACCTACGGTGGAGGTTACGGCTACGGTGGAGGAAGAGAGCGACAATCCCCCCGTTAGCAGGATGCCACAGAATGGCGCCTATACCGCACCCCTTAAGGCACAGCCGCAGTCTCAGCCTCAGCCTGTCCGTCCCACATTTCCGGGAGTCATCCCCGATGATGAGCCTGCAGAAAAGGACGATAACAGGGATAAGGCTCCTGCCGGTGCTGACATAGAAGCAAAGCTTGAAAATCTGCAGTCCTTACTGGAAAAGAATCTTAAACAGGAGGGCGGCCATTCAGGGGAAAAGACCACAGGCGATGACAGCAACATCGAAAAGAATCAGGATACCGTCAGATTCTTAAAGCTGATCTATGGTACCCTGGTGGACAATGAGGTGGATGAGCGCTATGCAAATGAGATAATCGGAGAACTGTCGGATGTGAGCAGGCCCGGCCTTTCCGTGGACAGCATACTGGCGGGCATATATCAGAAGATGATACTGATGTTTGGCGAGGCCGATACCGTAAAAAGCGCGGCCAACGGTCCCATGATGGTTTATTTCATCGGCCCCACCGGTGTGGGCAAGACTACCACCATAGCGAAGATAGCATCCGATCTCTGTCTCAAGCAGAAGAAAAAGGTGGCTTTAGTGACCACGGATACCTACAGGATAGCCGCCACGGATCAGCTTCGGACCTATGCCGACATAATGGGTACGCCTTTCAGGATTCTTTATACCGAAAAGGAGATGGCGGATTCATATGAGGAGTTTAAGGATTATGATTATATCATGGTGGATACCGCAGGCCACTCACCCAAGAATAAGGATCTGGTGGATGGCACGAGGCAGTTTCTCCACGCTCTTGACGGCAAGGCGGAAAAGGAAGTCTATCTGGTGCTTTCGGCTACCACCAAGTATAAGGATCTCATTTCCATCGTGGATATGTACGGACAGCTGGATGATTATAAGCTGATCTTTACCAAGCTCGATGAGACAGGTCAGCTGGGCAATCTCTGGAATATCAGGATGAGGACGAAGGCCAGCATGTCCTATGTCACCATGGGTCAGAATGTTCCCGGCGATATAGCCGCATTCAACCCCCAGACTGTTGTAAAGAAACTTTTGAGTGAAGAGTAGAGGATAGTATTTTGGATCAGGCGACAGAACTTCGTAATATAGTTAAACATAATAATCAGGGCACTAAAAAGGTGGCCAGGGTGATCACCGTCACCAGCGGTAAGGGCGGTGTGGGCAAGTCCAATGTGGCCATCAATCTGGCGGTGGAATTCACCAGACTGGGACAGAAGGTCATCATTTTTGATGCGGATTTCGGCCTTGCAAACATAGAGGTCATGTTTGGTGCCATCCCCAAGCATAACCTGGCGGATGTGATCTACAAAGGAACCTCCATCGCGGAAGTGGTGACCCAGGGACCCATGGACATAGGCTTCATCTCCGGAGGCTGCGGCATAGCCCAGCTTTCCCAGCTCAGTATGCAGCAGGTCGGAGTTTTGGTAAATTCCATAGTTACACTTGATACTATGGCGGATATTGTTATAATAGATACAGGGGCAGGTATTTCGGGGACAGTTCTCGAATTCTTAGTGGCGAGCAATGAAGTTCTGCTCGTGACCACTCCCGAACCTACTTCCATCACGGATTCATATTCGCTTCTCAAGTCTTTGAGCAGACATGAGCGGTTTGATGCACAGAACACGGTGATCAAAATGATCGCCAACCGCGTGGATGATACACCGGAGGGACAGCAGCTGTATCAGAAGCTTAACGCGGTGGTCAGGACGTATCTGAAACTTGATCTGGGCTTTCTGGGCGTGGTGCCCAATGACCAGCAGCTTGCCCGTGCGGTGATGGTCCAGAGCCCCGTATGCATTCAGAATCCAAATGCCAGATCCTCCAGGGCTTTTGCTTCGCTGGCGGGGGTATTGATGAATAAAGAGGACAGCCAGACCACTTTCAGGAGAGGTATGTCGGGCTTTTTGATGAGTTTTGCGAGAGGCCGCAGATGATCAACAGAGATATTATAGAATCACGGAGGAATATTTAATGCCCGTACTCAGCAGATTTGTAAAACCGGGAGACAGGGTTGACGTATCGCGCATCAGTCATGGGGAAGGAAAGGATATCCCACAGTATCAGACCAGAGTGTTTGATATTATTTCTGATGACGATATCAAGATAAATATGCCGATGGAAGGCAGCAAACTGGTGCTTCTGACCATAGGTATGGAGTATCAGCTGTGCTTTTTTACCGCCGCGGGACTGTATCAGTGCACGGCAGTGGTGAAGGACAGATATAGGAGCAACAATATCGTGGTGGCTTCCCTGGATCTTACCAGCGGACTCAGAAAATTCCAGCGCAGGGAATATTACAGACTGAACTGCATCCTGGATATGAAGTGTACGGATATAAACGCGCAGCAGGAGCTTGATTTTGACAATCATGTGGAGTTTTTCGACACGGATTTTGTGATGAAGGACGGCGTCATAGTGGATATAAGCGGCGGAGGCATCCGTTTTGTGTCAAAGATCCATTATGAGCGGGATACCAAGATATATTTTGTTTTCAATCTGAATATAGCAAACCGTCCCGTGGAGTTTCGGACCTTGGGAGTCATACTGGAATCAAAGTCCATAGACAACAGGCCGGGAGAATATGAGAACAGGGTTCAGTTTATAAATATCCAGACGGACGAGAGAGAAACCATTATCCGCTATATTTTTGAAGAAGAGCGCAAGATCAGAAGGAAAGAGAACGGAAATGAGTAAAAAAATCATTATTGTTGACGATTCAGCACTCATGAGAAGAATTGTCTGTGATATAATATCCATGGACAGCAGATTTGAGGTGGAAGATCAGGCTAAAGATGGTCTTGAAGCTTTGGAGCTTTTGCGCAAAAAGAGTTATGACGCCATGGTGCTGGATGTAAATATGCCCAGGATGAACGGCCTTGAGCTTTTGCGACAGATGCAGAAGGAGCGCATAAGGACCAGGGTCATGATGTTTTCCACCCAGACCGCAAAGGACACCAGAGAGACCATTGAAGCTCTGGAACTGGGTGCGATAGACTTTATCCAGAAGCCGGAAGGCGTGATGGACACAGGCAGCGATGCCTTCAGGGTCGAGTTTCTGACCCTTCTGGGGGTAGTGGCCAGAGCCTATGGCAGTGTTCATCTTGATAAGGTTTCCTACGGGAAGTCGCCGGCATCCGGTTCGGCATCGGGAACTTCATCTTTCGGCAGGCCGTCTTCCCAGACGGAGCACAGGAGTACCTTTACCAGGCAGACCTTCACTTCCATGAACAGTTCGGGTGCCATCACCACGAGACCGGGAAGTGTGCTCCCGGGAGAAAAGGTGGTAGCCATCGCCAGTTCCACCGGAGGACCAAAGGCTCTTCAGGAAGTCATTCCGAAGCTTCCCGGCAATCTTAACGCACCGGTGCTGGTAGTACAGCATATGCCCAAGGGCTTCACCAAATCCCTGGCGGAGAGGCTGGATTCCCTGTCACAGGTTCATGTAAAAGAGGCAGAGGACGGGGATAAGCTGGAAAAGGGCTGTGTGTACATAGCAGCCGGCGGCAAGCACATGAAGGTGGCCAGGAGCGCGGGCTCTTATAGGATATATTATTCCGATGAACCCACGAGGGAGGGCGTTAAGCCCTGTGCCAATTATATGTACGAATCACTGGTGGATTCAAGCTTTGCACAGGTCTGCTGTACCGTGCTTACAGGTATGGGGGCTGACGGTACCGAAGGAATAGTCAATCTTGAAAAAAAGAAAAAACTCTATGTCATAGCTCAGGATGAGCCCAGCAGTACGGTGTACGGCATGCCTAAGGCCATAGCCCAGACCGGGCTGGTAAATGAGATCCTTCCGCTTGACAAGGTGGCGGATGCCATAACAAAGAGTGTAGGTACCAGATAAGACCGAGGCTGTATTTCTTATTAGGAGGAGGAAGTAAAATGGATGTAAGTCAGTATCTGGAAATATTCATTGATGAGACCAAGGAACATATTCAGAGCCTGTCCGACCAGCTGATGATACTCGAACAGGAACCTGAGAACGAGGACTGCGTTAATGAAATCTTCCGTGCGGCACATTCCCTTAAGGGCATGGCGGGTACCATGGGTTATAAGCGCATGCAGAATCTGACCCATGATATGGAAAATGCATTCACTGAGATCAGGGGCGGTAATATGAAGGTTACCGGACCTTTGATCGATGTTCTTTTTCAGGCATTGGATGCTCTGGAGCAGTACCTGACGAATATTCAGGAGACCAGCGATGAGGGCACCAATGATAATGAAAATATCATAAAAGCCATAAATGATATAATGAATGACCAGCTGGGAGGCGGCGGAGCCGAAAAGAAAGAGGAAGCCAAGGCCGCTCCCGAGAAGAAGGAAGAGGCCGCGCCCAAAGCAGAAGCTGCACAGGGCAAGTGGTCATCCATCAGTCTGGAGGAGGCCCAGAGCCATGTGATGTCCCAGGCGATCGCAGCCGGACAGCATGTTTACGGTCTCACGGTCTATGTACAGGAGAGCTGCATACTTAAGGCGGCCAGAGCCTTTCTGGTATTTAAGGCCATAGAGGAACTGGGCGAGATTGTAGTCAGTGATCCTTCATCACAGGATATAGAGGATGAGAAGTTTGAATTTGATTTCAGTCTCTATGTCGTATCCGATAAATCCCTGGATCAGGTTATAGCCGCCGCAAAGGGCGTTTCCGAAATAGAAAATGTGACCGGCGCAGAAATACAGGCCGATGAGCTGGGACACATTGACAGCGGTTCATCCTCATCCACAGATGCTTCGGAGCATACGGAGAAGAAGCAGACTGCTTCCGTTGCGGTTTCAAATGCAGAGAGCAGCGATGACAAAAAGGCCGAGAATAAGCCTGCCGCTTCCGGCGGTGCCAAGAAGCCTGCCAAGGCGGTGGCAAACAGGACGGTCAGAGTGGACATCGAAAAGCTGGATGATCTGATGAATCTGGTCAGCGAGCTCATAATCGCAAAGAATTCACTGGTTTCAGCCACGAACTCTGCTTCGGACGGCGACCGCAATCAGGCTGTAAATGAGCAGATCGAATATCTGGAGAGCGTTACCACCAACCTGCATGAATCTGTCATGAAGGTTCGAATGGTGCCCATTGAAAGCGTAGTCCAGAAGTTCCCCCGCATGATCAGGGATCTCCAGAAGAAGCTGGATAAAAAGATGGAACTGTATATGTCAGGTGAGGAGACTGAGCTTGACCGTACCGTGGTGGATGAGATAGGCGATCCTCTGATGCACCTTCTGAGAAACTCGGCAGATCATGGCCTGGAGCCCAACGACGTACGTATACAGCGGGGCAAGCCCGAGGTGGGCTCCATCATACTCAATGCATATCAGGACGGTAACAACGTCATCATCGAAGTAAAGGATGACGGTAACGGAATAGATGTGGAAAAGGTTAAAGCCAAGGCTATAGAGCGCGGTACCATAACTTCCGAGCAGGCAGAGGCCATGTCTGACAAGGAGATAGTGGATCTGCTCTTCCTTCCTTCCTTCTCCACTGCAAAGCAGGTTACGGATGTTTCGGGAAGAGGCGTGGGCCTTGACGTGGTCAAGTCAAAGATAGAGGCTCTCGGCGGAGACGTATCCGTTAAGACGAAGCTGGGAGAGGGTTCCACCTTTACCATCAGGCTTCCTCTTACCCTGGCCATCATCCAGGCACTCATGGTAGTGGTAGGCGATGAAAAGTATGCCATAGCCCTGGGATCCATAGACACCATAGAGGATGTTCCCGCCGCAGATATCAAGCTGGTACAGACCAAGGAAGTGATGCAGCTTCGCGGCAGCGTGATCCCCCTTATCCGTCTGTCAAAGGAACTGGATATGGAGAGCAAGAAGGACCCCAATGACAACCTTGTGGTAGTAGTTGTCAAGAAGGGCGATAACCAGGCCGGCGTGATCGTGGACGATCTCATAGGCCAGCAGGAGATAGTTATCAAGTCTCTGGGCAAGTATATCAGCGGCAGCAAGATAATCAGCGGAGCGACCATCCTGGGTGACGGCGAGGTCGCACTTATCGTTGATACCAATGTATTGTTGTAAGGGGGGAGAAAGATGGCAGAAGAAAACATTCTCGGAACTCAGGTTGAATACGAAAAGGTTCAGTATATGGTGATCCGTCTGGGAGATGAGCATTACGGGATCAACATAAAATACATTGACAATATAGTAAGACTTCAGCACATTACCAGAGTGCCCAAGATCCAGAACTATTTTAAGGGCGTGATAAATCTGCGCGGCGAGGTCATCCCCGTAATGAGCGTGCGCATAAAGATGGGGCTGGAGGATGACGTATATTCAAATTTAAGCCGTATCATAATCATCAAGATAGAAGCTGATGCGGCCATCGGGCTTCTGGTTGACGAAGTCAAGGAAGTGATCACTTTGGACGAAACCTGTATAGATAAGGTGGCCCATGATATCAGAGATGAAAGAGCCAATTTTGTCACGGGCGTGGGTAAGAACAATGGCGGACTTATCACTCTTTTGGATATGAATGCTCTTGTGGGAGATAAGGAACAGGCTTAAGGATACTGGGGGGACTGTGTATGGCTAATCTTGATTTAAACAATGTCGACAATATGTTTTTTGACGTATTGCGTGAAATAGGAAATATAGGAGCGGGAAATGCAGCTACTTCTCTGGCACAGATGCTCCAGACGAAGGTGGATATCAGCGTACCCAAGATAGACCTGCTGGAGTTCAGGGAGGTAGGTGAGGCCATGGGAGGCGAGGAGCTTCTGGTGGCAGGTATATACCTTAGGATCGAGGGCGACCTGAACGGAAGCATCATGTTCCTGATGGAAGAAAAATCCGCTCATGAACTGGTGGCCAGACTCATGGGTGCCCAGACGCATGACGAGCATTCGTTCTCGGAAATGGAGCTTTCTGCTCTCAAGGAAATAGGCAATATCATCACGGGTGCATATCTGAATTCGCTTTCCACTCTGACAAACATGAGGATCACCCCTTCCGTTCCCGATCTGTGCGTGGACATGGCCGGAGCGATCTTATCGGTGCCTGCCATAGAGTTCGGTGAGATGGGTGATAAGATGTTGATGATCGAGACGACATTTACTGATTTTGCCACCATTGACGGATATTTTGTGCTGGTGCCTGACCTGCCGTCATATAATAAGATGTTATCGGCTTTAGGCTTGTAGGAGGTTTAGGATAAGATATGGGAGAGATGATCAAGGTCGGGATGGCCGATTTAAAAATATGCATTAGTCCTAATGCCGTCACAACCCTGGGGCTTGGATCCTGTGTGGGAGTAGCCATAAGGGATCCCCAGACAAAAGTAGGCGGCCTGGCACATGTGATGCTTCCCAATTCAAAGGCTGTAAATAACAATTCCAATGTGGCAAAGTTCGCTGATACCGGTGTAGTGGAACTGGTCAGACAGATGGAAAAGGCCGGGGCGGTAAGACGTCGCATGGTAGCCAAGATAGCAGGAGGAGCGCAGATGTTTGCGCTACAGTCCAAAAGCGAGCTGATGCAGGTGGGCAGACGCAATGTGGAAGCGGTTAAAGAAGTATTAAAGGAACTGGGAATATCCATTCTTTCGGAAGATACAGGGCTGGATTACGGTCGTACCGTGGAATTTTATCCGGAGACCGGTGATTACGTGATCAAATCGGTAGGTAAGCCGGTAAAGACCATTTAGAATGCAGGTGAGCTGATTGCCGGATAAAGCTAAGAAAAAAACGGATAAGGAAATCCTTAAGGAGGATGAACTTCTTGAAGAAGCCCCTGTGACAGAGCACCTTAAGACCAAACCCATTCCCGCCATAATAATGCTTCTGGGGGGATCGGTATCCGCGGTGTATACATATATACAGGGACGGGAATTGAAGGATGCCCTTATCATCATATTTGTGACACTTTTGATCTTTCTGATACTGGGAGAGATCATAAAGCTGCTCCTGGACAGGATAGAGATAGTGGTTCAGAGCGAGGAAAAAGAAGACGGTGATATTGAAGCTGATGATGATTCCATGGATGAGGAAGATCAACAGCAGTGATTATTAAATGATGAGACGCCGTCGGATCAATAAAGGATCAATGCATGGAGAATCAAGCATGGACGCTGCTGCATTAGAGGCAAAAAGAAATAAATTATGGGAAGATTACGCTAAGACCAGGGACCCGAAGCTGCGTGAGCAGATCATACTGGAATATGCCCCTTTGGTAAAACTGGTGGCCGGCAGGCTTTCCATGTATCTGGGATACAATGTGGAGTATGACGATCTGGTGGGTTATGGCATCTTCGGTCTTATCGATGCCATTGACAAGTTTGATTTTAAAAAGGAAGTAAAATTCGAAACCTATGCATCCCTCCGTATAAGGGGTGCCATTCTGGATCAGATACGTAAGATGGACTGGATCCCCAGGACCATACGTCAGAAACAGAAAAAGATAGATTCGGTGATAAAGGAGATAGAAGCCGAAAACGGGCGCAATGCCACGGATGAAGAGATAGCAAAGGCTCTTGGCATAACTGATGATGAGTATATGGAATGGCAGCAGCAGCTCCTGGTGACCAATGTGGTTTCACTGAATGAGTTCGCCGATCAGGGTACGGAGGCTCCCATAGACAGGAGCGTGAAGCAGCGCTTTGATACACCCGAGGAATCCATGCTCAAGTCAGAGATGAAGGAAATGCTGGTGGAGGCATTGTCCCTTCTCACCGAAAAGGAAAACAAGGTCATGACCCTGTATTATTATGAGGATCTGACCCTTAAGGAAATAAGCGAGGTGCTGGAGGTGTCTGAATCGAGAGTTTCCCAGCTCCATTCCAAGGCACTTGTAAAATTAAAGAAAAAAATGGGAAAGTATGTAGGAGTTTTTTCCGTTTAAACCATGACAGAGAGGGGATTTTATGGCTAAAAGAAACGGATATTTTCAGATAGTGATAGAAGGCGACAATACTTTTTTACATCTTGTTCCGGCTGAGGATGGCGGGGAGAAGATCTCTATTCATGAGCTTTCGGACTATCTGGAGAGAAAGGATTTCTACTTTGATATTCTGGAACTGGATGACTGCATCAATTCCGAAAGCGATATGATGTATCTGCTGGAAGATAAGAGGTCTATTCTCGAAAGCGAGATGCTGAAGCTTGATATCGCTCCCGACGGCATGACGGTAAAGGGGCGTTTTTATCCGCCTTTTAAAGGCGGTCCCATGATGACCAAAGCCGAGATACTGGGAGATTTGAGTTATAACGATGTGGTCTATGGTATAAATGAGGCTGAGATAGACAGATTCCTGGTGGACAGGGAATACTGCAAGGATTATATACTGGCTCAGGGGAAGCCCTTTATCGAAAGTAAGGACGGTAAACTGGAGTATATGTTCAAGACCGATCTGTCAGGTCGTCCCACACTGAATTCTGACGGTAGTGTGGATTTTTTCCATCTTGATAATATGTGTCCCTGTGAACCCGGTGAGGTGCTGGCGGTGATCACTCCGCCGGATCCCGGTGAGAACGGTGTAAATGTCTGGGGAGATGAGCTTCTTCCTCATGTTCCCTATACTCCTGTGTTCCGTTACGGTAAGAATATATCCGTTTCACCTGATGGACTGAGACTTATAGCTGAATCCAAGGGTCATGTGATACTGGACGGGGATAAGGTCATAGTATCCAATGTCCTCACCGTAAATAATGTGGATACTTCCACCGGAGATCTTTTCTTTGAAGGAGATATCGAGGTGAGCGGTAATGTGCAGTCGGGCTTTCAGGTTTCTGCCACCGGAAACGTCACCGTCAGGGGCGTGGTAGAGGGCGCCAAGGTCAAGGCCGGCGGTAACATAGTGATCCACCGTGGAGTGACCGGTATGCAAAAGGGCGTACTGGAAGCCGGCGGAAATGTCATAGTAAAATATATTGAAAACGCTACCGTATATGCAGGCGGTTATGTGGAGACGGACTGCATACTCCATTCGCTGGTATCATCCGGAGACCATGTGGTGGTACAGGGCAAGAAGGGCTTTATCGCCGGAGGAAACGTAAGAGCCCTTAACTATGTGGAGGTCAAGACTTTGGGTTCCGATGTGGAGGTGGCCACCACGGTTGAGGTGGGGGTTGACCCGCAGAAAAGACAGAAGTATAATGAAATGCTGGTTGAGAACAAGGAAGCCAGGAAAAAGCTGGACCGGCTGGAACCCGTGGTAAAGGCCGTGGGCGAGAGGGTAGGCAGAGGCGAAAAGCTTGCTCCCGAAGTGATAGCCCAGCTTAAGGATTTCTCCAGCATGGTGAGCCGTTATAAGGATCGCATCAAGCGAAACAATATAGACCTGTTGAAACTGGAATCTGAGTTTAAGTCTTCTGAGCATGCCCAGATCAGAGTCACAGGTAAGGCTTATCCGAATGTAAAACTCATCATAGCAGATTCTGCCTATATGTTGAGGCAGGTTTATCATTACTGCAGATTCGTGAAGGAAGAAGACGAAGTGATCATGAAGGCGCTTTGATCCTTTGACGGCAGGAGGGTGATATTATGTATGGAGGAGTTTCGCCTATTGAATTAAACGGCATGGTGACCAGGACTCAGGATTTCTCTGTCGTTAAGCAGCATGAAGACATGAAGAGCGTGGTGGATCAGAATAATTCACAGGCTCAGGTGGACCGTAATGTGGAACATGATGCTCATTCAGTGACTCAGGGCCAGAAGGCTCAGACTGAGGGTGATAATGCCGGCGGCGGATTGGGAAGTTATTTCGGAGACGGGGGAAGAAACCGTAAAAAGAAGGAAGAGGACAGTTCAAACGGAAAGGTCGTGCTCAAAAAACGGGGAGGAGGCTTTGATTTTTCCGTTTAGGTATATCAAATGACAATCATGGAAATAGTGCTGCTTATCTGTGGAGCAGCTATTTTTATCATCAGTTTTTTTGTGCCCGAAAGAAAGGGCAGCATTTCCGGTCAGGCTGTGGATATAGAGGAGATTTCCCGTATCAGTGAGGAAAAGCTTTCCGAAACTCGGGAAAAGATGTATAAGATGGCCGATGAGGCGTATGGATACGCCCGGGAAAAGACCGAGGATTCCCTGGACAGATTATCAAATGAAAAGATGATGGCTCTGAATGAATATTCAGAGTCTGTTTTGAGCGCCATAGAAAAGAATCATCAGGAAGCGGTATTCCTTTATGACATGCTGAATGAAAAATCCGTGGATCTCAAAAATACGGTCAGACAGGCTCAGCAGGTGGATGGCGACCTTAAGGATACTTTTAAGGCAGCGGATGTGATCGCAGGAAACCGGGCCAAAGAGGCCAAGGTGAAGGCACCGGCTGTCGACCGGCCCGGAAGGAGTATCGCAAAGCCCGCTCAGCAAAAGGATCAGTTAAGTGCCATTGAGAGGCTGGCCAGAAATAAGGCCGGCGTGGAAAAGCCTCAGGAAAAGAGCAGTTCCAAAAGGACAACAGCCACAGCTTCATCAGGGACGTCTTTTGTGACGCCTGCGGCAAGGACTTCAAAGGCCGGGCCGGCCGACAGTGCCAAGGCCTTAAGCCACAGATCCATCGATATGGCCCTGGATGAGGGCAGGACTCCCGGAAGAAATAAAAATGAAATGATCCTGAAGCTTCACCGTGAGGGTAAATCCAATGTGGAAGTGGCCAGGGAATTAGGTCTTGGAATGGGTGAGGTCAAGCTGGTGATCGATCTCTTCGAAGGTCCGAAGGGCGGTGCGAAATGAGACTTTCTTCTTATATGCGCGGCTTAGGGATAGGCATGGTGGTGGCAGCCCTTTTGATGGGTGTTTCAAGGCAGCCCGTGTCCCTTACGGACCGGGAGATAAAAGAAAAAGCCCGGAAGCTTGGAATGGTGGAAAAGGATTCCGTACCACTTTCAAATGCTCTGCCAAAGTCTCTGGAAGACAGTATCTCTCTTAATGACGTCATGCTGCCGGTGGAGGAAAAAGTCCCGGCAGATGTGGTCTTGGCGGATTCTGTTTCCGCAGATGCCGTAAAAACCGATGATGCCACAGAGACATCCGGAGCATCTTTGGATGAGAATGTGAAATCCGAGGATAAAAAGGACAGTTCTTCTGAGGAAAAGAAGGATGGTTCATCCGAAGAAAAGAAGAGTAGTTCGTCTGAGGGTAAGAAGAGCAGTTCGTCCGAGGAAAAGAAGGATAGTTCGTCTGAAGATAAGAAGAGCAGTTCATCCGAAGTTAAGAAGAGCAGTTCATCCGAAGTTAAGAAGAGCAGTTCTTCCAATGATAAAAAGAAGGACTCATCATCTGATGCGAAAAAGAGTTCTTCTTCTGCGAAAAAAATGAGTTCATCCGCAAAAAGCGATGCGCCCGTTGCGGTTAAGAATTCCGTGTCAAGGGAAGATAAGTATATCACTATCGCTCCCGGAGATTCATCCACCACCGTGGCAAACAAGCTGGAGGCGGCAGGAATCATAAGGGACGCTGCTGCCTTTGACAGTTTCCTTTGTGAAGCGGGTTATGACCGTCGTATCACCACCGGCAAAAAAATGATCCCCGCGGGGGCCTCCGAAGTGGAGATCGCAGGGATCATAACAGTCAGATGATACAGAGTATTTATGCCAAAGCAGTCACATCAGAGCGTGGAATAACCGAAACCGTTACAGATGGCATCCACAGGTATGCCGTTTTTACACAAAGGACAGTTGTCCGGCTTATAACCTGCATAATCCGGCAGATCACGGGTGGAGTAGAGTGCTCTTATAGGGATGCCGTCGATCTTTTCGCCTACGGAATAGATGGCTGATATGCCTGCCACCGATCCGCCGTAGAAATGCACCGAACCCAGAGCACTCTTTAATGTATCTCCCGTGGTTGCGGTGTCTATGAGGATCAGCACCTTTTTATTTTTGATCATGTGAGTGGTATTTTCACGGAACATCATCTGGCCGCTGGTATTATATTCGGGACTGGTTATGTAGATGGTCTGATGGGCATTCGCTGATATGATGCCGGCCTTGGTCAGTTTGTTGGCCAGATATGCCCCCACGACCTCCATGCCGTTAAGGCACAGGATGGTGTCGATAACATCTGAACTTAAGTACATCTCCGCCAGTTCCTCTCCGGTGGCTCTGGCTTCACGCTGACGTGACTTCATGTCTGTCAGATCCATGTAGTAGTTTACATGGGAATTGGGTGTGATGAAGTGCCCCGGAATATAACGGAGAACCACATCCTTGTTTCTTTTGTGATCGATCTTTTTGTAATCCTGCATAGAAATACCTCCTTATATTAGAACCTTTTTTGGACGACTGTTTCCCCCTTGTCATCCGAAGCTCCCTGTTTTAAACAATGTCATTAACTTAATTTATATAAAGTATATCCCGCGCAGGCAGGCGGACTTTGGAGCGAGTTGATTTTCTGTCTGAGCGAAAAAGTCTGCCGCCGTTGCAGGCAAAGTGTCGGGCTTAAGTTAATGACATAGCCGATTTAAAAGTATTTTATCATAAACTCTTCATTTTTGCGATATTTATATTGCATTTTCCCACGTATTGTGATAAATTATTTTAGTTACTGCGGTCAGATCACTGTGACCGTGAAATATACACATGTGTGAGATTTTGATCGGTGGCATGACTTAAAGCGCATGTCGGATAGTTTCATCACACATGGAGGATTAACCGATTGGAGGATAACAATGGGCGTAATTTCAATGAAACAGTTACTGGAGGCAGGTGTACATTTCGGTCATCAGACCAGAAGATGGAACCCCAAAATGGCACCTTACATTTTTGCGGAGAGAAACGGCATCCATATCATCGATCTGCAGCAGACCGTAGGCCTGGTGGACGAGGCATATAATGCTATCTCAGAATGCGCTGCACAGGGTGGCACCATTCTCTTCGTGGGAACCAAGAAGCAGGCTCAGGAAGCTATCAAGGAAGAAGCTGAGCGTTGCGGAATGTTCTATGTAAATGAGAGATGGCTGGGCGGTATGCTCACCAACTTTAAGACCATCAAGTCACGTATCGCTCGTCTTAAATAGATCTAGAACATGGCTACCGACGGAACCTTTGATGTACTTCCCAAGAAGGAAGTTATCAAGCTCAAGAAAGAGTGGGAGAAGCTTGACCGCAACATCGGCGGTATCAAGGATATGAAGAAGGTTCCCGACCTCATCTTCATTATCGATCCTAAGAAGGAGCACATCTGCATTCAGGAGGCTCACAAGCTGGGCATCACTCTGGTAGGTGTATCCGATACCAACTGTGATCCCGAGGAGCTGGATTATGTGATCCCCGGTAATGATGACGCTATCAGAGCCGTTAAGCTCATCACCTCAAAGATGGCTGACGCTGTTATCGAGGCTAACCAGGGCCAGACCGGCGACAACTATGACGCAGAGGCAGCTGAGAGCGCAGAGGAAGAGGCATAATAAATTTTTATTTGTACCGGCGCATTTATTTATTGTCACCCTGAGCGAAGCGAAGGGTCTTCAAAGATAAGGCAGTAAAAAGAATTATAACCTGAAATATAATAGGAGGTTTAAAAATGGCAAATATAACAGCAGCTATGGTCAAGGAACTGCGTGAAATGACCGGCGCAGGCATGATGGACTGTAAGAAGGCTTTAGGTGAGACCGACGGTAATATGGAAGCTGCAGTTGAAGTTCTGAAAAAGAGCGGAGCTGCAAAGATGGAAAAGAAGGCAAGCAGGATCGCAGCCGAGGGTATCGCAAGAGTAGCTGTAGACGGAAACAGCGCTGTTGTGGCAGAGGTTAACTCCGAGACTGACTTTGTAGCCAAGAATGAGGTATTCCAGGCATTTGTTCAGGAAGTGGCAGATAAGGCCCTTGCTTCAGGTCTTGAAGGCGGCGCCAACGGAGAGGACGTACAGGCTCTTCTGGATGGCGGTCTTCAGGAGATCGTGGCTGAGAAGACTCTTCAGATCGGCGAGAAGCTTTCCTTCAGGAGATTCAAGAAGGTCAGCGGCGACTGTGTGGCTACATATATCCATGGCGGCGGAAAGATCGGCGTACTGGTAGCAGCCAAGGGCGGTGATTCCGCTGAGATCAAGGAGGCTCTTACCAACGTGGCTATGCAGGTTGCAGCCATGAATCCTCAGTACATTAAGAGAGAGGATATGTCACAGGAGGCTAATGATAAGTTAAGAGAGATCGTCATCGACAGCTCACTTAACGATCCCGCTTCCCTGCCCAAGCCCGTTCTTAACGATGTTCTGGACAAGGCTGTAGCAGCAGGTAAGATAAGCGCAGAGGGCGTGGCAGTTCTTGAAGAGAAGAGAAATGACAAGTATCTGTTCAATTTCCTCCCCAAGGAGGATATTGAGGCTCTTAAGGGCGTGGCTCTTGAGGGTAAGGCAGAGTATCTTGACAATAAGACCTTCAGCGGTACCGTAGAGGGACGTATCTCCAAGCAGCTCAAGGAGATCTGCCTCCTGGATCAGGTATATGTAAAGGCTGAGGATGGCAAGCAGAATGTAGGCAAGTATCTTGAGAGCGTATCCAAGGATCTTCAGATCACCGAGTTCGTACGTTTTGAAGTAGGCGAGGGTATGGAGAAGAAGAGCGAGGACTTCGCTGCCGAGGTTGCCGCTCAGTTAGGTTAATCTTATTGATTTTTTTTGAAAATATTTAACTTCTCGTTTGTCATTCTGAGCGAAGCGAAGAATCTTTTGTGATTACCGGAAATGATTTTACGGGATCATTGATAATATGAGAGGCTTGTATATTTGAAAAATACATAATCTCCGCGATCTCAGGTCGCGGAGATTTTTTCATAGAATGTTATTTGAGAATTCTCAAAATGTTATTCTGAGTGAAGAATCAAATGTCATTCTGAGTGAATATTTTTTAGAAGAAAAGGAAATTTATAATGGGCTTATTCGACAAATTAAAGGAAAGACTGCAGAAAACCAGGGAACAGATCAGCGGTGGCATGGATAACCTGATCAACGGTTACGCCGAGATCGACGATGACTTTTATGAGGAACTGGAAGAAAACCTGATCATGAGCGATATGGGGATGGACGCCACCGAAGAAATCCTTAATGAACTTCAGAAGCAGGTCAGGGATAAGCATATAAGAGTTCCTGCCGATACCAAGGAACTGCTGATAGAGATCATAAAGGAGAGGATGGCTCTGACTGAGGACGCTTATGAGTTTAAGGACAGAAAATCAGTTGTCCTTGTAGTAGGTGTAAACGGTGTGGGAAAGACCACCACCTGCGGCAAACTGGCTTCTTCCTTAAAGGCCCAGGGTAAGCGCGTCATTTTGTGTGCTGCAGATACTTTCAGGGCTGCGGCTACTGAACAGCTTAAGGAGTGGAGTAACCGCGCAGGCGTGGAGATCATAACGGGTAATGAGGGCGGAGATCCCGGCTCGGTCATCTATGACGGCGTCAGCGCAGCAAAGGCCCGTGGCGCGGATGTGCTCATCTGCGATACCGCAGGACGCCTTAATAACAAGAAGAATCTTATGGAGGAGCTTCGTAAGATAAACAATATTATTTCCAGAGAGTATCCCGATGCCTGTCGTGAGACTTTGGTGGTGCTGGATTCCACCACGGGACAGAATGCCCTGTCCCAGGCCAAGGAATTTAAGGAGGTTACGGATGTGACCGGCATAGTCCTCACCAAGCTGGACGGTACTGCCAAGGGCGGTATCGCCGTGGCCATAAAGGACAGGATGGGCGTGCCCGTCAAGTATATCGGAGTGGGCGAGGGGATCGATGATCTGGAACCCTTTGATCCCGATGCGTATGTAAGGGCTATTTTTGCATAGCGGATAGTTCCCAATATCATAGGTTTCTTAATAGCAGGAAATATGATAAAATATAAAGTCGTAACCAAACATGTATCACAGGTGTAAAGCATGAGGAAAAAGATCCTCTTTCTCATAACATCCCTGACAGGAGGCGGAGCCGAGAGAGTCGTATGCAACCTCTCCCGCGTGCTGGAAAAGGATGCCGATATCGATATACTGATAAACAGCGAATCCGACCGGGATTATCCCCACGGCGGTCATGTGTTGACTCTGGGGATGGATTTTACCAAAAAACTTACCTGGTCCGTCCAGTTAAAGGCACTCCTTAAGCGTATGAGCATACTCAGAAAGCTCAAAAAAGACGGCGGATACGATGCCTGCATCAGTTTTATGGACAGTGCCAATTTTGCCAATATACTCTCTGGCAGAAAGCACTGTAAAGTCATAGTCTCCGAGAGGATCATGCTGTCCCAGTGCAGGACAAAGAATTATATTCGCTTTGTACACCCTGCGGTAAAGCTTTTATATCCCCATGCGGATGTGGTGGCGGCGGTTTCAAAGGAGTGCGCTCTGGATCTTAAGCGAAACTTCGGCATACCCAAGGATAAGCTGACAGCAGTCTATAACGGCGTGGATCTGCCGTTTATAAAGGAAATGGCGGATAAAAAGCCAGCGGTGGAGCTTGAGGAGGACTTTTTTTATTTTTTGAACATAGGAAGGCTCCTGCAGCAAAAAGGACAGTGGCATCTAATAAGGGCATTTTCCAGAGTCAGCCGCAGTCATAAGAATGCCAGGCTCATGATCTGCGGCAGCGGATCTGATGAAGCGTATCTTAAGAAACTGGCTAAGGAGTGCGGCGTTTCAAAAGAAGTGATATTTGCGGGCTTTTGCTATAATCCTTATGCCATAGCCTCAAGGTGTGACGCTTACGTATCCACTTCCCTTTTTGAAGGCTTTTCCAATGTGCTGATAGAGGCCATGGCCTGCGGCCTGCCCATCATATCCGTGGATTTTAAATCCAGTGCCAGAGAGATAATGTCACCGGACACCTCCTTTGAGCATAAGCAACAAAAGGGGATCGAGCGGGCGGAGTATGGCCTTATCACGCCTCAGAATTCAGGCATATACAGGGAAGGCTCCGATCCTCTGGAGGAGAGTGAATCGGCCCTGGTAAAGGCGATGGAACTTATGATCAAAGATGATGAATTAAGAAAGCATTACAGGGAGAAATCCCTGGAGAGGGCACAGCAGCTGTCGCTTGAAAATATCGCCGGTAAATGGCTGGAACTTGTATAAAAACGATAGTACCCAATGGCATTAACTTAAGTCATGTTAAGTACATCCCGCGCAGGCAGGCAGACTTTGGAGCGAGTTGATTTTCTGTCTGAGCGAAAAAGTCTGCCGCCGTTGCAGGCAAAGGTTGGGGTTAAGTTAATGACATTGCGATAGCGAATCACAGAAAGAGATAAGAAAATGAGTAATCCTGAAATTTCCGTAATAATAACCACATATAAAAGAAAACCCGATATGTTAAGACGCGCCGTAAAAAGCGTTCTTTTGCAGAGTTTTGAGGATATTGAACTCATTGTGGTGGATGATAATGTCCCCTCACAAAGGGCGATAATGGCAGTCAGGGATACCGTGGAGAGTTTTTCTGACGACCGTGTCTCTTACTGCACCAATGAGAGAAAGAAAGGAGCCTGCGGCGCCAGAAATACGGGTATCACGAAGGCCCGCGGTAAATATATCGCCTTTCTGGATGACGACGATGAGTTTTGCTCCGACAAGCTTTTAAAAATGCATGATGCGCTTAAGGATTCTGACGCCGGTATGGTGGTTTCAGACTTTTATAAAAAGGATGATGAGAGCGATAAGATAAAGAGCGTGTTGCTTAAATATGATGAGGACGATATAAGGTACGGCATGCTCTGCGGCAATCACATCGGTGCGTCCAATCCCCTTATCAAAAAAGAGTGTTTTGATATGTGCGGGATGTTCGATGAGGATATGCTTTCGGCTCAGGATCTGGAGCTTTGGTGCCGCATTGCCGAAAAATACAGGATAAAGATTCTGCATGAGTGCCTTACGATCTGGCATGTACATGAGGGGGACAGCATAACAAAGCACCCCCAGAACAAACTGGCCAGCAACCAGAAGCTCATTGAAAAGAATTTTGATTTTCTGAAAGGACATCCCAGGGCTCATGCGCACCTTTTGCTGATACAGTCAAAGCGCTGCATCCAGATGCAGGATAAAAAAGCAGCTTTTAAAAAGTATGGTCAGGCCCTGTCCATATATCCGCTTTACATATTGAAAAAAACACCTTTATTTTTTGCATGGTTCATAAAGTACAGGAAGTAAAATGGATTATCTTACAGTATTCATAATGCGGCTTCTGGGTCTATGGAATAATCTGCGTCCCTTTGAGATAGACCTGCATAAAGCCGAGAATAATGAGATGTGGAAACGCTATGTGAAGGGGCATTCGGGCCGCTTCATAGAGGATCAGTGCGAACTGTCGGATTTTAAATACGGCAAAAAGACCTTTGACTTCATCACAAAGAATACGGTGGGAAAGGCTCTTATCCATGCGGACGGTTCCATAGCGGGACGGGCGAATCTGTGCGGCATAGTGGCCATTTACAATGCTTGCGTGTCCTTGGGCGCGGGAAAGAGCCGGGTGGCTTTTTCATCCATCATTGAGAATTTTGAAAAAGCCGGACTTTTGCTGAACGGCTGTATGGGGACGTCTCCCAAGGCGATACTTAAGTATCTGAAGAGCCTGGGCTTTGATTCAAAGCTTTTTTATGCAGGTGATCTGAATGCCGAAAAATACAAGGATGTGCAGGATACATTCGAGGCGTTCATCTATGTGGCGTACAACAGTGCGAAACAGATAAAGAACGGGATGCATTTCATTTGTGTGACAAAGGACCCCACCGGCGGTTTTGTGCCCCATAACGGACAGGGCGGACATAAGGCTGCCAGATATGATGATCTGGAAAATGCGGTGAAGGCGTATAATAATTATGAGTCAAAGCCTGTCTGTGTGATCGGGATAAGGAATGCGGCGTGACCGGGATCGGGAATGCGGCGTTGTCTGAATGATTATGCTGTGTCATCATGAGTGAATGTGCTGTGTTATCATGAGTGAATATGCTGTGTCATCCTGAGCGCAGCGAAGGATCTTAAACAATGAGTAACAAAACTACGGAAAAAAAGAATATGCCCATCCTCTTAAAACCCGCCTTCAAGGACTATCTCTGGGGCGGCAGGCGCCTCAAGGATGATTTTTCCAAGGAGACAGCCATGTCTCCACTGGCGGAGAGCTGGGAATGCTCCACCCATCCCGCAGGGGAGTGCAGGGCAGTAGGAGGCTGTTTTGACGGGATGAAGCTTCGTGAAATACTTGAGGCGAATCCTTCATTTTTCGGTGTGAGAGAGCATGTGGGTGGTGAACTTCCCATCCTGGTCAAGTTGATCGATGCGGAAAACGATCTGTCGGTCCAGGTGCATCCGGATGATGAGTATGCAGACAAAAATGAGAACGGGCAGCGCGGCAAGACTGAGATGTGGTATGTGATCGACGCCAGAGAGGATTCATCTCTGATCTATGGCCTTAAGGAAAAGATTACGAAGGAACAGCTTAAAGAATCCGCAGTCAGCGGATCCATGGAAAGATACCTTCAGAGAGTTCCCATCAGCAAAAATGATGTGTTTTACATTTCTGCCGGCACCATCCATGCCATAGGCGGCGGTGCCATTATAGCCGAGGTGCAGGAAAGCTCGGATCTGACCTACAGGTTATATGATTATGACCGCATAGATAAAAACGGTAATAAGCGCCCTCTTCATATAGACAAGGCGGCCCAGGTGGCGGACCTCAACGTGGCGGGCAGCCCCAAACAGCCCATGAGAGTTTTGAAATACTCAATGGGTATGGCCAGGGAACTTTTGGGTCGCTGCCGGTATTTTGAAGTATACAGGATGCTTATTAACACGGAGCGCTGTAAGAGCATGGCCTGCTATGAGGCCAATCCCCACACCTACAGGGTGCTTTTGTGCATCGACGGCTGCGGAAGTATCAGCTGCATGGGGGAGAGTGTGAACTTTTTCAAAGGTGACTGCTTCTTTGTACCGGCATCAACACCTCTGTGCCATCTGCACGGAAAAGCCCAGTTTTTGGACATTATCGGATGATAAACGGTGGTTGAGGAAACCGCCGTTTTTTGATATAATGAAATTTGATGTCGGGGTGACAGGGGTATACATGAAAACATATACCTTTAGAAGGTAAGGTATTGGAAATGGATTATTATTCAGATACACAAGATGTTAAAACTGAAGAAACCGGAGCGGGTGAATACGGTACGCCGGAGCCTGTGAGCGAGCAGCCTCAAAGATCCAAGACGGAAGAGTATGCGGAGCAGCTTTTAAAAAGCGGCGCCGAGGCTATCATTGAGAATATGAGATTCATGAAGGAGCCTCTGGATCGGATCAACATGTACTCAAAGCGCGGGATAGATTCAACGGCCATGGACGGCGATGATTTTTATTATGAGCCTACTGTCCTTTTAAGGAAGTGTGTGGCAGATGATAATTATCCTGTGAGATCGCTCCTTCATTCCCTTGCCCATGCCATATTTGCGCATCCGCTTAAGGCTGACAGGGTGAATGATGTATACTGGGATCTGGCCTGTGATATCACGGTGGAGAATCTGATCACGGAGCTTTCCATACCCGGTTTTACCCTGCGTATTGATGATGAGATCAGGTATTATACCCAGGAGCTTAAGGATACTCCCATTGATATGACTGCTGAGAAGCTTTATCGTTATTTCCTGGCGAATCCGCCGTCCATGGGTAAGATGAGTGAGTATTCCAGGCTTTTTTGCCGCGATGATCACAGCTTTTGGAAGAATCCACAGAATCTGGATGTGGACCATGAGGAATGGAAAAGGATCACCGAGAGGATAAAGATCGAGCTTAAGGTCTTTGCCAAGACCATCGGACACGCCGAAAGCCTTCTCAAGAATCTGGAAGAGGCCACGAAGCAGAGGTATGACTACAAAAAACTGTTGGAAAGATTCTGTCTGGATAACGACAGTATAGTGGTGTCGGGAGACGAGTTTGATTATGTATATTATACCTTCGGTCTGACGACCTATGATGGCATGCCCTTTATCGAGCCGCTGGAGCTCACCAAGGAAAGGGCTGTCAGGGATTATGTGATAACACTGGATGTGTCCAAAACCTGTCCGGCTGAGGCCGTGCACGTTTTTTTGAAAAAAACCTATGAGATGATAAAGTATCTGGACAGCTTTGCCCGGGAGATATATTTCCATATCTTAAGATGCGATGGAGAAGAGATTGGCTATTGTCTTGTCCGCAATGAAACAGAGCTTGGTGAGTTTTTAAAGGATTTCAGTATAAATGAGAGTCCCGGGGGAGATTATAAATCCGCCTATGTGTATGTGGATAAGCTTTTGAGGGAGAGGGTGTTTAATGATTTTCGCGGAATGATCTATTTTACGGACAGATACGGAGAATTCCCCGGTAAGAATCCTGAGTATGAGTGCATATTTGCTTATATTCCGGGGATCCCGAAGATTCCCACAGTGCCCTGGTGGGCGACGCCTATAGAACTGGATGAGAATTCATTTTAAGATTCATTTTAATAAAAATATTGGGGAAAGGAGTGGCATTTTTGCCATAGAGTTGTGAAGTTATGAATATTAATCAGGCAAAGGAATTTATCAAGCAGACGGTTGGCCTGTATCTGGAAAAGGATGAGACGGGAGATTATGTGATACCGGTATCGCGCCAGCGTCCCGTATTTTTGCTGGGAGCTCCCGGTGTAGGTAAGACGGCTATCATGGAGCAGATAGCTGCCGAGCTGGGCATAGCGCTGGTTTCCTATTCCATGACCCATCATACCCGTCAGTCGGCGATAGGTCTTCCTATGATCCGCCGTGAGATCTTTGACGGAATAGAGACTGATGTGACCGAGTATACCATGAGTGAGATCATAGTGTCCGTGTATGAGACCATGAAGCAGAGCGGTATACCTGAGGGTATTCTTTTCCTCGACGAGATCAACTGCGTATCCGAGACCCTGGCTCCTTCCATGCTGCAGTTTTTGCAGTATAAGGTTTTCGGACGTCACGCCGTACCTGACGGCTGGATCATAGTCACCGCAGGTAACCCGCCTGAGTTCAATAAGTCCGTAAGAGAGTTTGACGTGGCTGTAATGGACCGTCTCAAGGTCATTTCCGTGGAGCCCGATTTCAATACCTTTAAGCAGTACGCAATGACAAGCGCTTTGCATCCCACCATCATTGACTTTTTGGATATCAACCGTGATTTCTTCTATAAAGTGGAGAATACGCCGGACGGCCGTACCTTTGTCACAGCCAGAGGCTGGGAGGATCTGTCCGAGATGCTGATCCTCTATGAGAAGAAGGGTTATACGGTGGATGAGAACCTGGTGAGCCAGTATATTCATAATAAGGCGATAGTAAGGGAATTTACTGCTTATTATGAGCTTTACAATAAGTATAAGACAGAGTATCTCGTGAGTGATATCCTTGACGGCACGGCTTCCGAAGAGTATGTACAGAAGGCATCCGTTGCGCCTGCCGACGAGAAGCTTTCACTTATCTCCATGCTCTCGGACAGGGTTATCCACGATGTCAAACTGTGCATGGTCAAGACAGATTATTTGGCAGAGACCGCATCGCTTCTTAAGGTGGCTGCGATCCCCGATCGTGAGCGTGTACCGGGATTTTTGGACAGCAGAGTGGAATCACTGGAGAGAGCCATAGCTTCCAAGAAGAAGGCGCTGGCTCTTACAAAGGACGAGGAAGGCAAGAAGCGCCATGTCATAATCGTTATAAAGCATCTTAAGGATGTGTTCGTGGAGAAGCGCGGTTCCGGATATGAAGTGGTAAAGAAAGAGTTTGACGAGATGGTTAAGCAGCTCAAAGAGGGCACTGAGGTTACAAAGAAAGAGCTGGCCAACCTGTTCAAGTTTACGGAGACAGCCTTCGGTGAAGGAACTGAGATGGAAGTGCTCGTGACCAGACTGACGGCCAATCCTTATACCCGCAGATTCATTTCAAGATTCGGAAGCGAGGAATTCGAGCGCTTCAAGGGTGATCATGTGATCGAGAAGTCTGAGGGTGAGATGACCGCCGACATAGCATCCCTGTTTGATGATATACCGGATAAGTTAAAGGGCAGGGCACCTGAAAATAACTACATGGAGTTTGATGATATAATCGGGCTTTAAGGAGCCAATTACCGCTTGCGGTAATGGCATCCGACCGGATCATGTCAGATATAAACCATGGTTTATAGAGGAGGATATAAATGAACATAGTATTACTGTCAGGCGGTTCGGGAAAGCGTCTGTGGCCTCTTTCAAATGATGTAAGGTCAAAGCAGTTTATCAAGATATTTAAAAAAGAAGACGGGGACTATGAGTCCATGGTCCAGAGAGTTTATCGTCAGATAAAGAATACCGATCCCGATGCCAGGGTTACCATAGCCACATCAAAGACACAGGTGTCGGCTATTCATAACCAACTGGGTGAGGATGTGGGAATCTCGGTAGAGCCCTGCCGCAGGGATACCTTTCCGGCTATAGCCCTTGCATCCGCTTATCTTAAGGATGTGCAGGGCGTGGATGAAAATGAATCGGTGGTGGTATGCCCCGTGGACCCCTATGTTGAAAAGGATTATTTCGACGCTCTCCACCAGCTTTCGTTACAGGCTGACAAGGGGGAGGCTAATCTGGTGCTCATGGGTATAGAACCTACCTATCCCAGCGAAAAGTTCGGTTATATAGTGCCCGAAAGCAAGGACAATGTGAGCAAGGTGTCTTCCTTTAAGGAAAAGCCCGATGCACTTCTGGCCGCCCAGTATATAGAGCGGGGGGCACTGTGGAACGGAGGCGTCTTTGCCTATAAGCTTAAATATCTCATGGATAAGGCACATGAGCTCATAGATTTCACCGATTATCAGGATCTGTTCAATAAATATGAGACCCTTGAAAAGATATCCTTTGACTATGCGGTGGTGGAAAAGGAAGATAAGATCCAGGTTATGCGCTTTGCGGGTCAGTGGAAGGATATGGGTACCTGGAATACCCTGACCGAGGCCATGGAGGAAAAGTGCATAGGCAACGGTATCATGAACGATAAGTGCGAGAATGTGCATATCTTAAATGAACTGGATGTGCCTGTCCTGGCCATGGGACTTCATGATGTGATCATATCCGCCAGCGCCGATGGTATATTGGTTTCGGATAAGGAGCAGTCCAGTTATATAAAGCCCTATGTGGATGACATAGTGACTCAGATCATGTATGCGGAAAAATCCTGGGGTTCTTTCAGAGTCCTGGATGTGGAGCCTCGCAGCATGACCATAAAGGTTACTCTGAACCCGGGGCATTCCATGAATTATCACAGTCATAAGAACCGTGACGAAGTATGGGTGGTTTTGTCCGGTACGGGACGCACCGTGGTGGACGGTATGGAACAGCAGGTGAAGGCCGGCGATGTGGTTACCATGCAGGCGGGCTGCCGGCATACTGTTTTTGCGGACAGTGAGCTTAAAATGATGGAGATACAGCTGGGGGATGATATTACTGTGCATGATAAGGAAAAATTTGCATTGGAGTAAGGTTTTGTGGTAGAATACAGCGTTGTGTCGTAAGAGGTGGCAGGGTCTGTTCTAAGAGCGGACCGTGCCAATGTATTGTCAGATTGGAGGAATGGACGTGGGTTCAGGCATTTATTCTGATGCGTTCAGACAGCTTAAAAGAAATATAGTTCCGTTTTTTGTGAGCATACTGCTGGTATCTATTTTGGCAGGTGCCATGAATTCGATCCCCTTAGCAGGCTTTGTAGCTTATTATTTTGTGGCCTGCGCCCTGAATCTGGGCCTTACCGGTATGTTTCTGGATGCCGCCTATGAAAAAAAGGTACAGGTGTCGGATATCTTTAAACATTTTGACAGGATCATGCCTGCCACGGGTCTGTGCTTTTTACAGTCGCTGTATATCATGCTCTGGTCCATGCTCTTTGTCATACCCGGAATCGTAAAGTGGTTCTCTTATTCCATGTCCATGTTCATCATGAGGGATAATCCCGGTTTGCCGGCTGACGATTGCATAAAGGAATCAATGGCTCTTATGGAAGGGAATAAGGCGAAGCTGTTTAAAGTGCTGATCGTTCCCATGTTCATAGTATGGGTGGTGGCTTTTCTGATCGTGGGCGGTTTTTCCGTGCTTTGTTTTATACCGTTTATAGCCTCCGCCGGTGCCGCCTCAACGGGCACATCGGGTGACGAGCAGATTTCCATGGGGAGTGTGCTTGCGTCTTCCATGATCTCGTTTTATATCATGTTTTTGGTATTTTATGCGGTATATTTTATGTTCATTATGTTCTTTTCCATGTATATAAGACTGCTGATGGCTAACTTCTACAGGGAGATCACTCTTCCTTACAGGCAGCAGCAAAGTAATGGGACAGGCTTTGAACAGGGACCGGCGTGGAAAGATTCTTCGGCTGCGCCTCAGAATGACAGAGGAGTAATGCCTCAGAATGGAAGTGGTGCAGTACATCAGAATGCTCCCGGCGCAGCGCCACAAGATGATAGTGCTGCAGACTTAAGAAATGCGACGGGCACAGATGATTATATGGGCAGCATGGGAGGATCAGATGGAATATACTAAGATCGCGGTTGACGCCATGGGCGGTGACAATGCCCCCTTTGAGACTGTTAAGGGCGCCGTTCTGGCTGTAAAGGATAATGATAAGATAAAGATTTTTCTCACGGGTCCCAAGGATACCGTGGAGAAGGAACTGGCGCAGTATGAATATGACAGTGAGAGGATTTCTGTCATAGATGCGCCTGAGATAATAACCAATGACGAATCTCCGGTAAACGCCATTCGACAGAAGAAGAATTCTTCCCTGGTGGTGGGGCTTCGTACCATCAAATCGGAAGAGTGCGATGCCTTCGTATCGGCGGGCAGTACGGGAGCCATTCTGGCGGGAGCTTCCACCATAGCGGGCAAGCTGCCCAAGGTGATGAGGACGCCTCTGGCACCCCTTGTTCCCACCAAGGCCGGATATATGCTGCTGACGGACTGCGGCGCCAACGTGGACGCCAAGCCGCAGCATCTCCTCCAGTTCGCCAAGATGGGTTCCATATACATGGAAAATGTGGTGGGCGTTAAAAATCCCCGGGTGGGACTTTTGAACATCGGCGTGGAAGAGGAAAAGGGCAATGCCCTGGTCAAGGAAGCACTTCCCCTTTTTAAGGAGTGCAGGGATATAAACTTTATCGGTTTCGTGGAGGCAAGAGAAGCCCTTATAGGCGGAGTGGACGTGGTAGTCTGCGAAGCTTTTGCGGGCAATATCATGCTTAAGACCTATGAAGGGGCTGGCAGCGTGCTTTTAAGCTCCATAAAGGAAACCCTGATGAGTTCCCTTCAGGGAAAGATCGGAGGTCTCATCATTAAAGGCCCTCTGGGAACCCTGGTCAAAAAATTCAAGGCTGATGAATACGGAGGCGCACCGCTTCTGGGACTTAAGGGGCTGGTGGTAAAGACCCACGGTAATGCGACCCACAGGGAGATTTATAATTCCATACTACAGTGTGTTACCTTTAAAGAGCAGCGGATCAATGAAAAGATATCCGAGGTGATAGCCGCCGGATCCGGTGAGTAGAAATTCAGTCATGAAGTCGGTTATATTAAGGACATCCGAAATGCAATGATCAACAGATCATGATCGGGAAGAAAGAGTCAGTCAGATATAAAAGAAGGCGTATAGAGGAGCAAGATACAGATGGAATTTGAGATAGTCCAAAATGTGATAATAGAAGTACTGGGTGTCCATGAGTCCGAGGTGAAGCCGGAGACATCTTTTGTGGATGATCTGGGGGCTGATTCCCTTGATCTGTTCCAGATAGCCATGGGTATCGAGGAAAAGTTCGATATAGAGCTGGATCCCGATGAGGTAAAAAAAGTAAAGACTGTGGGAGAGGCTGTCGAGTTGATCAAAAATCTAAGGAACTGATATATGAACAAAGATCTGTCGGCCCTTCAGGAAACGCTGTCCTATACCTTTAAGGACAGGGATCTTCTGATCAGGGCCTTATCACACTCATCCTATGCCAATGAGAGAAAAATAAATAAAAAGGGCGATTATGAGAGGCTGGAATTTTTGGGCGACGCCGTGGTGGAACTGGTGGTGTCCGAATTTCTTTTCAGTAATTATCCCCAGAAGAAGGAAGGAGAGATGACCCGCACCAGGGCGGCTCTGGTATGTGAACCTACACTGGCCGGCTGTGCGAGGGAGATAGACCTGCCCTCTTTTTTATTGCTCGGAAAGGGTGAGGACGCCACCGGCGGCAGGGAAAAGGACAGTATTCTCTGCGACGTCTTTGAGGCTGTAGCCGGTGCCATCTATCTGGACGGCGGCTATGAGGAGGCCAAGGCCTATATCACAAAATATGTGCTCAGAGACTGGGAAAATAAAGCCCTTTTCGTAGATTCCAAGTCCATCCTTCAGGAGAGGATGCAAAAGTACGGCAGAAAGGTTTCCTACGTGACCGTCAGCGAGACAGGCCCCGCAAACGAGCGTACATATGTGGAAGAACTGCATATAGACGGGCAGGTCTTTACGAAAGCCTCTGCCCATTCAAAAAAGGCGGCCCAGCAAAAGGCTGCCTATGAATACCTTAAAGATCATCCGGAATGACGGAAAATCTTATTAACTGGAGAAAAAATGTATCTTAAGAATATAGAAGTACACGGATTTAAATCCTTTGCAAATAAAATAGACTTTACCTTTCACAACGGCATCACGGGCATAGTGGGCCCTAACGGCTCGGGTAAGTCAAATGTGGCCGATGCGGTGAGATGGGTTTTGGGCGAACAGAGCGCCAGACAGCTTCGCGGGGCATCCATGCAGGATGTCATTTTTTCCGGTACCCAGAACCGCCGTCCCATGGGCTGTGCGTCCGTGGCCATCACGCTTGACAATTCGGATCATCAGCTGGCTATTGATTATGAAGAGGTGACCGTGACCAGGCGTGTGTTCAGGTCAGGCGAGAGTGAGTATCTCATCAACGGCACTCCCTGCCGCCTCAAGGATATCAATGAGCTGTTTTATGATACGGGTATCGGAAAGGAAGGCTATTCCATAATCGGACAGGGCCAGATCGACCGCATACTTTCAGGCAAGCCCGAGGATCGAAGAGAGCTTTTTGATGAGGCTGCGGGCATAGTGAAGTTTAAGCGCCGTAAGGCCATCTCCCTTAAAAAACTGGGGGATGAGGAGAATAACCTCACCAGAGTCAACGATATCCTCTCCGAGATGGAGACCAGAGTGGCCCCCCTTGAGAGCCAGTCCGAAAAGGCAAAGGTGTACCTTAAAAAGAAAGAGGAGCTGAAGCGCCTTGATATAAATACCTTCCTTCTGGAGACGAAGAGTCTGGAGGAGCAGCTTATCGAGCTTAACGAAAAACATGTGATCGCCCAAAAGGATCTAAAGGAAAATACCGAAAAGTTTGAGGGCTCCAGGGACGAATTCGATGAGATGCAGTCGGAGATGAACGACCTGGATGAACAGTTAGAGCAACGTCGTCAGCGCATGTCCGATACCAAGGTTACCAGACAGAAGCTGGAGGGGCAGATCGCTCTTTTGAATGAGCAGATCAATTCCTTAAGGACTTCCGATGAACAGTTTGAGAGCAGGATAAACACCCTGAACGAACAGCTGTCACAGAAGGAAGCTGAGCTTAAGGAGGCAAAGAAAAACAGGGATGCGGCTGCAAAAGCCGCAGGGGAAGCGCTGGAGAAAAAAGAGGATGCAAAGGAAAGCGCCCAGGCTCTTACCGCTACCATACAGCATCTTACCAAAGATATAGAAAAAAATAAGGAATCCGTGATGGAGGCTATGAATGCCAAGAGCGACGTGAATTCACGTCTTTCAAGCTGTGACGCTTCCATCGAGCAGATAAACATTAGAAAAGCCGAGCTTTCATCAAGACTCCTTCGGGCCAAGACCGATGAAGAGGAGATGGAGAGTCAGTATAAGCGTTATGAGAGCGAGTTTCAGCAGGTCTGCTCCAAGCTGGCTAAGATGGACGAATCCATAGAGGAGACAGAGTCATCGATACATGACATATCCGCGAGCATTCATGATAAGGAGGATGAAAGACGCGCACTGGAATCTTCTTATCATGAGGTCAACTCAAAGCTTGAGTCCATGCGTAACATCGCTGAGCGCTATGAGGGTTACGGTTCCGCTACCAGGCGCATAATGGAGAAAAAGGATAAGAGGGTCCACGGCGTGGTGGCCGATATCCTCAAGGTGGACAAAAAATATGAGACCGCCATAGAGACAGCCCTGGGAGGCAATATCCAGAATATAGTCACTCAGGATGAAGACTGCGCCAAGGATATGATAGCCTTCCTTAAGGAAAACAAATTGGGAAGGGCTACCTTTTTACCCCTTACTTCCGTTAAGGAAAGGGAGTTTAACGCTCCCGATGCCCTTAAGGAAAAGGGTGCGCTGGGTCTTGCCGACACACTGGTAAAGACTGATGATAAATATAAAAATGTGGCCAGCCATCTTCTCCACAACTATATCGTGGTGGATAACGTGGATAACGCCCTTAAGATGGCCCGCAAGTTTAATTTTACCTTAAGATGCGTGACTTTGTCGGGAGAGGCACTGAACCCCGGCGGCTCCATCTCCGGCGGCGCATTCAAGAACAGCTCCAATCTTCTGGGCAGAAACCGTGAGATGGAGGAACTGAAAAAAGAACTGGAGAAAAAGAAGGCCGAGCTGGATAAGCTTTTTGCCGACATAGAAAAGCTCAGGAAGGACAGAAATGAACTGAGGGATAAGAATACCGTCCTCAAGGAACAGCAGCAGGAGCTTTTCATAGAACAGAATACGGCAAAGATGCAGTTAAACCAGGCGAAGGCGCGTCAGGAGGAGGCAAAGCAGGGTTATTATGACCTGCATGCCGAGGAAAAGGATATCGCAAGTCAGCTCCTTTCGGTGGAGAATGAAAAGAAAAATATATCCAAAGAACTTTCTGATTTTGAAAAAAATGAAGAAGATACAAAAAAGAAGATAGAGGAACTGACAAAGGTCCTGGCTGTAAGACAGGAAAAGGAAAGCGTCGTTCTGGCCCAGCTGTCATCCCTTGAGGTGGAGTCCGCTCAGCTGACTCAGAAGGAACAGTTTGAAAATGAAAATGTGGAGCGTATTTCCGATGAGTATGACAGGATCAAAAATGAACTGACCTTTACCAAGGAGTCGGTGACCGGTTCAAAGGATGAGATCAAACGCAAGCAGGAGTCCATAGAAGAGCTTAAAAAGACCATAGAGGCGTCTGTTGTCTCCGACAAGGAGGATGATGATTTCATTCTGGCGGCACAGGAGAAAAAGGAAGAACTGGCAAAGCGTCAGAAGGAATTCATGACCAGGCGTGATTCCTTGAGTTCAAGGATGAACTCTCTGGATAAGGAAGTATTAAGGCTTTCAAATATGATCGATAAGCTTCAGGAGACCAGGCAGTCCCATTTTACATATATGTGGAATGAGTATGAGATCACCATGTCCCAGGCCAAGGAAATGAGGGATGAGACGCTGACGGATCTGCCTGCCATGAAGCGTGAGATAATCGCCATCAAGGGCTCCATCAGGGAACTGGGCGATGTAAATGTAAATGCCATCGAGGAGTATACCCAGCTCATGGAACGCTATGACTTCATGAGGAAACAGAGGGATGATATCGTCGAGGCCAAGGAATCGCTGCAAAAGATAATTCAGGAACTGGATGAGGGCATGCGTAAGCAGTTCACCGAAAAGTTTGACCAGATCGCAAAGCAGTTTGACAAGGTATTTAAGGAAATGTTCGGCGGCGGTACCGGTACGCTGGAGCTTATGGAGGATGAGGATATACTGGAGGCAGGCATAAAGATAATCGCTCAGCCTCCGGGAAAGAAACTGCAGAACATGATGCAGTTATCAGGTGGTGAAAAGGCGCTTACGGCGATAGCCCTGCTTTTTGCCATACAGAATCTAAAGCCTTCGCCGTTCTGTCTGCTGGATGAGATTGAGGCTGCCCTGGATGAGAGCAATGTGGGACGTTTCGCAAGTTATCTTAAGAAGCTTACCAGGGCCACGCAGTTCATCGTGATCACTCACAGAAGGGGCACCATGGAGAAGGCGGACCGGCTGTATGGTATCACTATGCAGGAAAAGGGCGTGTCGGCGCTGGTATCGGTTGACCTTATTGATGACAAGGATCTGAAGTAGTGTAAATGAGGAGAAGAACCATGGAAATGTTGACTTTACAGAGCTTCGAGGAAGCCTGTGACAAGATAAGGGAAGTGACCCTGGAGACGAAGCTCGTCTACAGCGCACATTTTTCAAAGCTGACAGGAAACAAAGTATATTTAAAGCCCGAGAACATGCAGTTCACAGGCGCATATAAGGTCAGAGGCGCATACTATAAGATGAGCACCCTGTCCGAAGAAGACAGACAGAAGGGTATCATCACTGCATCCGCAGGCAATCATGCCCAGGGCGTGGCCTATGCCGCATCCTGCTATAAGGTGCCTGCCACCATCGTGATGCCCACCAGCACGCCTCTTATCAAGGTGAACCGCACCAAGAGCTATGGCGCCGATGTGGTGCTCTACGGAAATGTGTATGATGACGCCTGCGAGAAGGCGCTGGAGCTGGCGGCAAAGAAGGGATATACCTTTGTACATCCCTTTGACGATACCGCAGTGGCGACGGGACAGGGAACCATAGCCATGGAGATATTTAAGGAACTTCCCCTGGTGGATTATATCCTGGTACCCATAGGCGGAGGCGGTCTGGCTACAGGCGTGTCCACCCTGGCCAAGCTTTTGAATCCCAAGATCAAGGTCATAGGCGTGGAGCCCGAGGGCGCAGCCTGCATGAAGGCATCCCTCAAAGCGGGGCATGTGGTGGCTCTTGATTCTGCCAGTACCATAGCGGACGGTACTGCGGTGAAAAAGCCCGGCGAAAATATTTTCCCTTACATAAAAGAGAATCTTGATGATATAATAACCGTGGCGGATTCGGAGCTTATAACCGCATTCCTTGACATGGTGGAAAATCATAAGATGATAGTGGAAAACTCGGGTCTTCTCACTGTGGCTGCACTTAAGCAGCTTGATTGTAAGGATAAAAAGATAGTGTCTATTCTGTCCGGTGGAAATATGGATGTGATCACCATGTCCAGCGTGGTCCAGCAGGGGCTTATCATGAGGGACAGGATATTTACCGTATCCGTGCTGCTGCCCGACAGACCCGGAGAGCTGCACCGTGTATCGGGAGTCATAGCCGAGGAAAGCGGCAATGTCATAAAGCTGGAGCACAACCAGTTCGTATCCACCAATAGAAATGCCGCAGTGGAGCTTCGCATCACCCTGGAAGCCTTCGGAACCGAGCATAAGGAAAAGATACTGAAAAGGCTTCAGGATGAAGGCTACAAGCCCAAGATCGTGCGCACCTCTGTGTAGTCTTATCTTGATTATTTACAGTTGTCATCCTGAGGGCGCAACCCGAAGGATCTTAAAAGTTTTGACAGATGGTTTTGATAATCGGTAGGATATCATGACAGAACTCGATGAAATAGAGTATAACGCCTTGCTTTTTGATTTCTACGGGAGCATGCTGACTTCATCCCAGGCGGATGTGTTCAGGGACCATGTGCTGGATGATCTGACTGTTTCGGAGATCGCCCAGAACCGTGGGGTTACCAGGCAGGCGGCTTCTGATATAATAAAACGCACAAAAAAGATCCTCTCAGGATATGAGGATAAGCTCCATCTGGTGGACCGTTTTTTAAAGATAAAGGAACAGGTGGAAAAGATCGATGATGTGGCAAGGAATATGGGCATAGATGAGATCACGGCACTGACGGATGAGATTTTGGAGGAATTATAATGGCTTTTGAGGGTCTCACCGAAAAACTTCAAAGGGTATTTAAAAATCTGCGCGGCAAGGGCAAACTTTCCGAGGCTGACGTCAAGGAGGCATTAAAGGAAGTCAAGATGGCTCTCCTTGAGGCTGATGTCAACTTTAAGGTGGTAAAGCAGTTTGTGAATTCCGTTAAGGAAAAGGCAGTGGGTGAGGACGTGATGAACGGACTGAACCCTGCCCAGATGGTCATTAAGATCGTAAATGAGGAGATGATAGCCCTCATGGGATCGGAGCCTGTGGAGCTTAAGCTGGAACCGGGCAAGGCCATGACCGTCATCATGATGTGCGGACTAAACGGTGCAGGTAAGACTACCACCAGTGCTAAGCTGGCGGGGAAGCTTAAGCTAAAGGGAAAGAAATGTCTGCTGGTAGCCTGTGATGTGTATCGTCCTGCAGCTATTAAGCAGCTGCAGATAAACGGCGAAAAGCAGGAGGTGGAGGTTTTCTCCATGGGTGATAACGTAAGTCCCGTGGATATAGCCAAAGCTGCCGTGGCCCACGCCGAAAAGAACGGACATAATGTGGTGATCCTGGATACCGCGGGACGATTACAGATAGATGAAGAACTGATGCAGGAGCTGTATGACATAAAGCAGGCCGTGACAGTGCATAAGACGCTGCTGGTGGCTGATGCATGTACAGGTCAGAGCGCAGTGGATGTGGCTCAGGGCTTTAACGACCGGATCGGCATAGACGGAGTCATCCTGTCCAAGATGGACGGTGATTCCAGAGGCGGTGCGGCACTTTCCATAAAGGCTGTCACCGATACTCCCATAATCTATGTGGGTATGGGTGAAAAATTATCGGATCTGGAACAGTTTTATCCCGACCGTATGGCCGGCAGGATCCTTGGCATGGGAGATGTGCTCACCCTCATCGAAAAGGCTTCCGAAAACATGGAAATGGATGAGGAAAAGGCCAAGGACCAGATGAAGCGTATGCAGAAGGGTAAGTTCGACTTTGAGGATTACTTAGAGAGCATGAACCAGATGCGCAAGATGGGCGGATTATCCAGCATACTTTCCATGATGCCCGGTATGAGTGGGGCAGGAATGGGTGATATCGACTCCATGATCGATGAGAAAAAGATGGCTCAGACCGAAGCCATAGTTTTGTCCATGACTAAAAAGGAGCGACAGAATCCCGACCTTTTGAATCCTTCCAGAAAACACAGGATAGCAAAGGGAGCCGGAGTGGACATTGCCGATGTGAACCGTCTGGTAAAGCAGTTCACCCAGGCTCAGAAGATGATGAAGCAGATGGGCGGCATGATGGGTGGAAAGAAGAAGAGAGGCTTTCCCGGATTTGGCGGCATGGGCATGGGAAATCCCTTCGGCGGCATGAAATTTTAATGTCAAGAAAAAGTACTTGACAAACCCTGACGGGTTTGATAATATATCATTCGTTGTGTAAGAAAACTTTTTTTGATAAGGAGAATTATCATGGCAGTAAAGATCAGACTTCGCAGAATGGGATATAAGAAGAATCCCCTGTACAGAGTAATAGTAGCAGATTCAAGAAGCCCCAGGGACGGACGTTTCATCGATGAGATCGGAACCTACAATCCCAATACCGATCCTTCAGAGTTCAAGATCGACGAAGAGAAGGCTAAGAAGTGGCTTGAGAACGGTGCTCAGCCCACAGAGGTAGTAGCAAAGCTTTTCAAGGTCGCCGGAATTAACTGATTCACAAATTTGAGAGGTTTGACATATGAAAGAACTCGTTGAGGTAATGGCAAAGGCTCTCGTGGAACATCCTGAAGAAGTAGTGGTTACCGAAACTACGGATGGAGATGCCACCCAGGTGGATCTTCAGGTGGCACCTTCCGATATGGGTAAGGTGATAGGCAAGCAGGGACGCATCGCCAAGGCTATAAGAGCCGTGGTGAAGGCTGCAGCCACCAGGGATGACAGGAGAGTAAATGTGAGCATCATGCAGGAGGATGCCTGATCTTCACAGAAATTGAAATCGGCCTCCGGAAGGATATTCTTCCGGAGGTTTTGTTGTTGAAAGAGAAAATCTTCCGGTAGAAAAAGAGTGATATATGGACAGAGATGATCTTATAAGGGTGGGTGTCATCACCACGCCCCATGGAGTCAGAGGTGAGGTGAAGGTCTTTCCCACCACGGATGACCCCAAATATTTTAAGAAAATAAAGAAGGTGTATCTGGATACGGGAAAAGAGATCACCGAACATGAACTGGCATCGGTTAAATTCTTTAAGAATATGGTGATCCTTTCCTTTAAGGACATAACCGACAGGAATGCCGCCGAGCTCATGCGCAAGTGGAATATCCTCATAAAGAAGGAGGACGCCAGAAGGCCGGGTAAGGATGAATATTTTATTTTTGACCTTATCGGAATGACTGTCGTGGATTCAAAGGATGGTAGGAAAGTAGGGGCGCTTACCGATGTTTTATCCACAGGAGCCAATGACGTGTATGAGATCACCTATGATGAGGCTTTTTTATATGAGGGCCAAAAGCCGAAGGGAGATAAATTTTATGCTCCCGCCATACATGAATGTATCGAGGAAGTGGATATGGCCAAAGGCGTGATCAGGATGAATCTGATGAAGGGTCTTATCGATGTATGAGCGATGCGTGGAAATGTCAAATATATATATATGTTAACGAAGGCATTTGATCTTTAATAAAGGAACAGGACAGATTTAATGGATTTTCATATTCTGACCCTTTTCCCCGAAATGGTGGAGCAGGGGCTTGACAACAGCATACTGAAGAGAGCAAAGGCTGATAATCTCATAACTGTCAATGCCGTGAACATCCGTGATTATTCCGGAAACAAGCATGGCTCCGTGGATGATTATACCTACGGCGGCGGGGCCGGCATGCTGATGAGATGCGCTCCGGTGTACGATGCCTATGAGGCACTTGGCTTAAAGGATAGGGAAAAGGCCAGGGTCATCTACGCAGATCCCAAGGGAGTGACCTTTAACCAGAAAATGGCAAGGGAACTGTCCGAGGCCGGCGAACTGGTATTTGTCTGCGGACATTATGAGGGTATCGATCAGAGAGTCATAGATGAGATAGTGACGGATCGCATATCCATAGGCGATTATATCCTCACCGGGGGAGAACTTCCCGTGATGGTCATGATAGATGCCATATCCCGTCTCATCCCCGGAGTACTGGGAAATGAGGAGTCTCCCTGCGATGAGAGCTTCTCTGATGATCTGCTGGAGTACCCCCAGTATACCAGACCTGAGATCTGGCATGATAAAAAGGTGCCCGATATCCTTTTGTCGGGAGATCATAAAAAGATAGAAGAGTACAGGCTCTTTGAAGCCATAAAAGAGACCAGGCTCCACCGCCCGGATCTGTATGAAAAATACAGGGATAAGATTATAAAAGAAGAAGAGTCCCTTAAGCCCAGGCGCAGGGTGGTGACAAATTTTATCAACGAACTAGATTGCAATTCTGAGGAGTGAAACGACGAAGAATCTCAATGTCATTAACTTAAGTTTTGTATAAGGTATATCCCGCGCAGGCAGACAGACTTTGAAGCGAGTTGATTTTCTGTCTGAGCGTAAAAGTCTGTCGCCGTTGCAGGCAAAGTGTCGGGCTTAAGTTAATGACATTTCTAAGTATCTTTCATTCTCTTTCTGATTATCATTATATCTACAGGCGTTAGATTTATCTTTCGACCGTCATCCATGATGACGTGTATATTCCCCACTTTTTTAATATGGTGCGTATTAATGATGTACCGCTTCCCCAGTCTTACCACATGGGTTTCTTTTTTCATATAGGCCGCGGTGACGGGTAAATCTTCCAGAGTGTGAGCCATGCGTCCCTCGGTCATGTATACATCAGTGTAGGGAGTATCTGCTATGGCGTAGAGTATCTCGTCTATGTGCAGATACCAGGTCTCTTCCTGTCCCCTGATCTCATAATGGGATGGCAGGCCGCTTTTTTTGCCCATGACAGTGTCGATGAGCTCTCTGATATAGGCGCTGACTACGGGCTTGTGATAGAGGGTGACACCGGGAATGTCGCAGGATGGCGGCATATTGACTTCTTCGCGGAACAAAAGAGCGATAGGGGTATCCTTAACCCCGGCACGTCTTATCTCTTTTGCTATTTCAAGGTTGACCGTGTAGCTTTCGGGATCATCCTTGTCGGTGGCGTCCACGATGAACAGATCATATTTCATGGGAGAGACGAGCATGGACTGAGTGCTGCCGAAGGTTTCGCAGGATACCAGTTCTCCCTTGTGCTTGCGGATATCCGTCTCCTTTGCAAAGATACGCTCCAGCTGGCGGCGGTCTCCGGGATGTGTATCAAAAACTGCTGTATTGAAGGTCATGGCTCATCCCTCCATAATCTTTAAATGATCAGTAAGGTGAATGGCGACTTAAACAAAAACCAGAGCACCAGGCCTATCTGAATTAGGAGTATCAAGGGCATTCCGATGAGAAACGAAAGGTGCTTGGTTTTATGATGAAAAAAGAACATGCCGATGAGCGACCCTATGCTGCCGCCTAAAAGGGCGGTGACAAAAAGGTCAGCCTCCGGTATCCTCCAGGCCATGTTACGGGCTTTTTGTTTGTCCAGGCCCATAATGGTAAAGCCGATTATGTTTATTACGAGTATATATACAGCCGCTGCTATATACAAAATGGTTGAAAGCTTCATGGTCGCTTTTATATCACCTCTGTATCAGTGTCATCCAAAGCTGTCAGGTCTTTGATAAGTGCTCTGTCTGTTCATTATAATAACATAATCACACTTTTTATAAAAGATTATTTATGATATAATGATTCTGTATGTTTTGAATCGGTTTTTCCTTCGGAGACCTTTATGAACACCTGGATAAGCATTGTACTCCTTATAATAGGAGTTATAAATATGTCGGTGGGAGCCACATCCCTTGCCGATGATAAGGAAAATCATATAAACCGTATTTTCTTCGGAATGTGTATCACTTCCATGGTCTGGTGTATGGGATATGCCTTTATGTATATGGCACACAGTGATATGTATGCCTATATATTCAGGGCCATTGCTCTTCTGGGTGTTTTTGTATGCTGTTTTTTTATCATGGTTTTTGTACAGGTGATAAGCGGCGTTAAGTTCAGATATCAGAAGGCTTTCAATGCTTATATGATATCGATAGGCATCATGAGCCTGATCCTTATAGCCATGCCCCAGAGCGTTACCTTTGTAAAGACGGCTTACGGCAGGTCCTATATGTCAAATCCCTGGATCGGCAGATATGTGCAGCTGTTTTATCTGGGCACACTGTTTCTGGCTTGTTTTTACATGGGCATCAGGCTCAGGCAAAAGGCAGGCTATACCAGGGAGAGGATGATCGCCAGGACCATAATAATCACCAGCTGCATCATTGTGCTGGGCACGGTTTTTGACGTGGGCATTCCCATGCTGGGAGGGCATGCGTTTCCTTCATCGGCCATTTCCACTCTGCTTTTTACCCAGGTATATTACCGGATGCTTAAGCAGTATAATTCCACTGTGCTGGCCACTTCGGGCTCGTCAAAGTACATATTCAGGACCATAGCCAATCCGGTGCTCATCCTGAATGAAAAACTGTGTATAATGGATTTTAATGATAACGCCTGCACTTATCTGGCTATAAGCGCCGATAAGCTTAAGGGCGCGTATGTAAACGATTATGTTACATATCTGAATGACGGCGGGGCCGAGCAGATATATACTGATATCTACAATCTGTCTGAACGTATAGAGGTCGGGGCAAAGATCAAAAAGACCGGCTTCATCTGTGATATGGTCATGTCTCCTGTCTTTGATGCATATAATGATCCTCTTTGCCTTATATGCATCATCAATGATAAGACAGGAATAGAGCAGCTTAAGTCGGAAGCTTTGTACCATGCACACAGGAGTGAAGTATTCTCCCATGCGAAGAAGTCTTTTTTGTGCCGCATCCGCGAGGATATGAGAGGCCCGATCCTGGATACTGTTTCATATTTAAATTCGGTGAAGGCAGACATGCTTGCCGGGGGCAATGCGGACAGATCCAATGAAGCGGAAGCGATACGACAGAAAAATATCCATCTGCTGGATACTTTGGATGAACTGCTGGATATCGCCAGAATCGAGTCAGATGATTTCACTATACAGCTAAGACCCTTTGATCTGGAAGATCTGATACTGGAAGTCATTTCCGATATGAGCGATAGGATCGGCGATGGCAGGCAGACTCTGCTGACGGGCATTTCCCCGCTCATACCCAGACGTGTCATTGGAGATGGGGTGCGCCTTAAGCAGATAATGACTATCATCATGTCAAATGCCATCAGGTATACACCGGAGGGATATATTACCCTTACCCTGAAAAGTGTGATAGAATTCGGGGAAGTGACACTGCATTTTACGGTGTCGGATACCGGCAGGGGCATGAGAGCGCAGGATATGGATCATATCTTTGGCATAGAAGGGGATGAGGATGGCTCGGGAGGCTCGAGTCTGTCGCTTTCACTTTGTGCCCAGCTGGTAAAAATGATGGGCGGCGAGATCAAACTGCAGAGTACTCTTGGCAGTGGTACCACCTTTTTCTTCAGCGTGAAGCTGCGGGCCGACTCGGAAGAAGCCATCGTGCCTTATGGGGATTATGACCTTAATGCGCTCATCATTACGGATGACGTGCGCAAGGCTCAGGCTATGGAAAATGTGCTCAAGGAACTGGGACTTCGCTGTGAGACCATGGTGAAGGATAAGGTGGAAAGCATGAATTTTGTGGCGGACGACGAGGTGGATATAGTGTTTGTGGCTGAGGATATATTAAACAGGATGAGGGCTTATCTGAATCATTCCTACAGAAGGGCAAAACTGATCCCTGTTTATTCGTATAAAGAATATAAGAGACTGGATCCCGGCAGCGAGGGCATATGCGGTGCGCTTTTGTTCTCACAGATCGGTGATATCTTAAAGGAAACGCAGTAAATTGGCAACGTCATTGACCCGGGCATAGTGTTCGGCTTAAGTTAATGACACTGAGTAAAAATGGAGGTTGACATGAAAAAAACCAAAAAACTTATAACTACGATCCTGATGACTGTATTGTGCTTTTCGACCTTTGTTCCGGGAGCATCGGTCAGTGCTTTTGCCGAAGAAGCTCAAAGTGCGGTTACGGCTTACGGGTGGTATGAATCCCTCACAGCCCTGATCCCGGGGATTAAGGCTGAAGAGGTGACGGGCGTAAAATATATTGGCGCCGGCGCGTCTAAGAGTGTGGAACTGGGTGCAGAAGATCTAAAATATCTGGTCAGGGATACATCTGATGGCGTGCGCATAGATATACCCGGGGTGGCTGCGGGCAAATATTCGCTGTATGTCAACGCAAAAGGAAATACCTACGCCAAAGGCGGTATAGAGGTGAAAGCCTATGACCGTTCAGGTTTTGCCCATGATACCACCAATCCCGATGCCACATCCGCGCAGATCTATGCATATAACGGACAGGGAGTGGGCGCATATAAGGAGGATGGCACCCTTAAGGATAAAGCCATAGTCCTTTATGTCACAGATGAGAATAAAAACAGCGTCAGCCTGACCTGCGGTGATACCACGGTGACAGGCATAGGCAATATATTAAACTCAAAAAACGGGATCATAAATAAACTGGCCTCTGAGAACATACCTCTGGCAGTAAGGTTTGTGGGCGTTATATCTGAGTCGGGTCTTTACAGTCAAGGGCAGTTTGACGCAAAGGCGGACGGACTCATAGATGGTCTGTCCGTATATGGCGGAGGAGAAAACGGACATATGGCATCGATGAAATCCGGAAAGGATATCACTCTGGAGGGAGTGGGTCATGATGCGACTATAGATGGCTGGGGCTTAAGTTTTTCATGTGAAAGCGGTAAGCCTTCCCTGGGCAAGAGTTTTGAAGTCAGAAATCTTACTTTTATAAACACACCTGAGGATGCCATAGGTATGGAAGGAATGCAGAGTGGCACGGATCTGACCGGCAGTGTTGAGAGATGCTGGATCCATCGTAATTCATTTTATCGTCCTGATATTAAGAATCCTGCGGAAGATGATAAGGCTCAGGGCGACGGTTCAGTGGATTTTAAGAGAGGACAGTTTTATACCAACTGCTATAATTATTATGAGGGCTGTCATAAGACTCATCTCATCGGCGGCAGTAACAACAATCTGCAGTTTAACGTGACCTTCCATCATAATTATTATAAGGACTGTGAATCGAGAGGTCCTCTTTCGAGACACGCAAACATCCATATATATAATAATATATATGAGGGCCAGACATTTTATGCACAAAATGCCAGGGCGGATGCTTTCATCTTTTCGGAATATAACTATTTCTTAAGCTGTAACGATCCGTTTTTGATCGATAGTAGTGCACCGGGAGTGATCAAGAGTTTTAACAACACCCTTACAGAAGACTGCGTTCAGTCTGATCAGCCCGTAGTCTATGTCACATCCCGTGATACTCATGTGGATAATAATTGTAAGTTTGAGAGCAGGAACATGGATTACAGTAGTTTTGAGACTGATCCCACCATCTCATATGTGGGAAAGGGAACAGGATATTATTCGCTTGAAACGGATATGGATGCTCTTTATGCTAAGAAAGATGATCTTACGGGCGTGATGAAGGATAAGCCCCTTTGGAATAATGAATCTTCTGACCCTGATCCTGACCCGGATCCGGACCCCAATCCCGATCCCGATCCGGACCCCAATCCCGATCCCGATCCTGATTCCGGTAAGGGTAGT
>JAFRWW010000064.1 GCA_017441585.1 Lachnospiraceae bacterium | reverse complement strand
TTAAATGTCGTAATTTTTTTACGCCGGATAAATTCTCATATTCGAGGCGTCCGAATGAGTCGTACCGGGCGGTACGGCGACTGAGGACAACGAAGAAGATGAGGATTTAGACAAGTATAAAGTTGCGATATTTAGTGGCAGGAGTAATATATTCCTACCTGCTATATTCAGGTGGTTATTATTTTTGAAAATATTTATTTGGTACCTGAATCATCCGGGTGGTTATTGTCTCTGAAATTATTTAATTAGTGCCTGAATCATCCGGGTGGTCATTGTCTCTGAAATTATTTAATTAGTACCTGAATCATCCAGGTGGTTATTGTCTCTGAAAATATTTATTTCGAACTTCTCCTGTGAAAACCTCGGCACCTGCCCTGTTCAGGTGGTTATTGTCTCCGAAATATTTATTCTCATAGGTGGGGATCTGTGTCTCCACCACGAAGGAAGCATGTGCTTTGGCGGTCTCTTCCATGAAACCGGCATAGCCGCTCCTGAATTCTTCGCTTATCTTTTCTGCTGAGGTCTCATTTACCGGCGACTGTATTATGTAAACCTGTATACCCGCCGCATCTGCCGTATCCAGCATCTTTTTATAATAGTCCATGACCAGGCCCGAGCTGTCAAAATCCGGATGATGGACCTCATAGGACAGGCCGTCGTTTCCTTCTTCCTCACCGAACACGGTATATCCCAGATCTTCTTCCACCTGCGCGTACTTTTCCCTGTTATGAAGGCCACGCTTTTCCTCAAAGGCCGCATATATGGAGGCGAGGTATTTATTCGGGAGCCTCAGCTTACAGGAAAACAGATCCGAAAAGAAATGCTCTCCCAGCATATCGCCGTCACCATATTTAAGAGCTGTCTTATATACACTAAGGAGCCTTTTGGTGCTCAGATAATTAAAGTTCATGGTCTGGCCCCAGTTGTCTATATCGCAAAAATGATAGGGCGCAAATATGACTATCATGTCCTCAGGAGCCTCATGGCAGGCCAGATAATCCGTGAGGGCGTAGTACATCTCAATGGAATTACATCCGCCGATGGCTATATTATATGCGTCATCCTCATCCGACAAAAGGGCGGGAATGATGCCCGATTTAGCCCTGGAGTCCCCTATTATAAGGGTTCGGGGCGTGTTTTTGACCGATGCCCCCTCCTGCCCGGAATGAGCGTTCACAGCCGATGCCGCCTTTACACCGCCCGAGGGCGTATTTACATAGTCCCGCTCTTGTCTCCACATGGAATACTCGATAGGCATATATGAAAGCGGACAAAAAAAGCTGTATAAACAGACCGCATATAGGGGGAGACCCAGCAATGCCAGTTTAAGTATCAGTCTTTTTAAATCTGAAAAGCGCATATCCGAAATATTTTACCACATCCGGGGGGAAATTTCCACCGGATTATGGTATATCAGCCTCATTGAATGATTAAAATCTTTCAGGATCCTTCACTTCGTTCAGGATGACATATGAGAGGTTTTCGTCAGTATTATCAGACCCATGCGATATCCGCAGCCTTCGCAAAGCAGTTCTGTGATACAAACTGAGGAAGTCTGGGATGACAGGATATGATGCAACGATCATCAGGCACTATGCCGGCCACCCGTGAGCGGGCCTTGTCTCCCCATAAGAAAAATTTTATGTTGGAATTAGTTTGAATTATGTAAACCATTAACCTGTCCATATATTTGTCCCAGTACTTCCTGTGGGAGTCTACCTGATCCGGTTTTACCGTCAGCACCGCATTCAGAAAGATCACGCCCTGTGCTTCCACCCGGTCAAACCACTCATGGGGCTGTGCTATGCCAAAGTTACCACTCCTTATCTCATCCCTTATCTGCTCCAGCGCCACTATTTTGCCGGTCTTGTCATAGTACAGGGTCTTGAGGATATTCCTTAAGGAAGACTGCTTATACTTCTGGCGCCAGTCCGAGACATTGGCCACCTCAAAGCTACGTCCCGTGGCTACGGGGATCTCTTTGCCCGCTTCGTTTATGTAGAACGAAGGGTAGGGCTCCATCCCCAGGATCACGTACTTTGCCGCATTCAGATCGCAGGATAAAAAGCGCATCACATTTTGAGATGCGGGATAATAGGGCGCCTTTTCGATCTCGGCTTTTATCTGCGCGAGCATTTCGTCATTTTCTTTGTTTTCAAGGAAGGGAGCCCACGAAGGATGTACCGGGGCGTTAATGAAAGATTCGTATGTCATGGTGTTGCCTTTCGGTGTTATGTAAACTAAGTTCGTTTTTTCTGTTATATTTACATCGGCTGCCAGGTTTTACAGTCATATTATGCCTGATCTGTCAAGATTCTTCGCTTCGCTCAGAATGACATAGACAATGGGTGAATCGATCAATCATTTAGACAATTGATGAATCGATTAATCACTTAGACAATTGGTGGATCGGTTAATCATTGATTCATTGGGTTCAACGATTCTGAACGCATGATCATGATGGTATCCTTAAGTCCATCCTCTATTAAGTAAAGTGGCTTAAATCCCAGCTCTTTACGGGCCCTCGTGCCATCCAGACGGGCTTTAGTGGCTGTGCTGTATCCTGCCCGTTCCGTAGCATCCGGCAGATCGAAGACTACTTCCCTGCCGCACTGAGCTGCGCATATGCCGGCCAATTGCTTAAGGGTCATATCACAGCTCTCATCCGCCAGATTGTAGACCTGACCGCACTCTCCCAGCAGCATGACTCTTAGGATACCAAGGACGGCATCAGGGGCATACAGGTAAGAATAATGCTGGTTTCCTTCGCTTTTGAGCACTATGTCCTCGCCCTTTACCGCCTTTTTTATAAACTGGGACAGGGCCTTTGAATCCTCGGGATCAAGAGTCGGACCAAAGGATCTGGGCAGGCGCGGTATCACTGCGTCCACTCCTTTTTCACTTATATATGCCTGACAGAGAGTCTCACAGAGCCTCTTGCTCTCGGGATACCCTGCCCTTAAGGTATTTGAATCCAGATATCCGCAGTATTTTTCGTCAAAAAGTTCCACATCTCCCCGGTTTTCCCCATATACTTCCACCGATGATAATAAAACGAAGCGACAACCATCGTGTGCGGAACAGTAGTCCAGGAGATTTTTCGTGCCAAAGACATTGGAAGTGACAGTGTCTATCGGCCTTTTGGCGTATGCCACGGGGTGGGTGGTGCTGGCCATGTGGATCACATAGTCATGGCCTCTGATCATTTTTCCGCCATCATGACCGACATGATCCTGATCTATTATGTCTGCACTAGCCTTCTGCCCGTCACCCGTATCAAACGGTACTGATATATCATGTGCCAGGTATGTAAAACAATCCGTCTCAAAGTACGCCGGATTAAATTTTTTCCGGGCCTTTTCCTCATTACGGCTCACTGCGGTCACGTGGCAGTTGAGAGCGTCTTCTTTGTTTTTATACATCAGAAGATCCGTCAGAAACAGGCCGAAAAGGCCGGTGGCTCCGGAAATGAATATTTTTTTACCGGTAAGTTTTTCCCAGGGCAGGTCGGACTTGGCCGCCATCCTCAAAGTATTCAGGTATATTTCGTTGCTGTAGATAGCCATATTTCAGTCTCCATATATGTGAGTTTTAACATTGAAATTATCTTAAAGCCAGCTCTTTGCCTGCAACGGAAGTCAACCTTTTCGCTCAGACAAAAAACCAACTCGCTCCAAATCTGCTCCCGATCTCTGATCGGGAGAGCCAGTCCCGGCTTTGAGGGACTTCAAAGATTCTCCGTCAGGAGAATCCTCCTTAGTCTGCTTGCCTGCGTGGGATGTACTTTATGCAGGATTTAAGTTAACAGTATTATGATCTGTCATGATTCTTCGTCGCGTCACTCCTGGAAATGACGATCAGAAGCCAACCTGTCACGCTGTGAATACACGCATCCGCAGTAGTCCTGTCTGTACATTTCATATTCCCGGCTGATCTGTACCGATCGCAGATATCCGTTCTTTTTCTTGAAATCGGAGGGCAGGTATTGCACACCGGAACTATCGGTCTCACCGACTGTTTCTGAAGCGCCCACAGTTTCAGCCACCCCGGCTGTTTCAGATGCGTCAATGCCATCAACTGACCTTATCATCTCTGCCGCCCTGTAACCTTCCGTATTAATGGTATGGGCGTCCTTTTGGGGCGAGATGGTCAGTGTGGTGGCAAAGTAATCAAAGCCGCCATCAGAGGCTCTGCGGGCAGTCTCATACAGTCTCATGTAATAACACTGTCTGCAACGCTCCCCGCGTTCCGGTTCATGGGCAAGAGGCCTTGCAAATCCGTAGAACCGCTCCGTATCATAGTCTCCTTCGATAAAGTTCACCGGATTTTTTGACGGGAACTTCTTTATGAATTCCTGCTGCTGTTTTGCCCTGAAGCGGTATTCTTCTTCGGGATAAATATTCGGATTATAGTAGAAAACCGTAATCAAGAAAAACTCAGAAAGATACTCTATCACATAGGAGCTGCAGGGTGCGCAGCAGCTATGTAAAAGCAGGGTGGGGGGATGCTCATCTCCCCTGTTCCTGTCTATGATCTCCTGAGTCAGTTTACTGTAATCGATCCTGTTCATTTCACCGCTTTTCCATCGTTTATAGCATAAAAATATTCTATCATACATTATTCTATATTTCAAAAATATAGATTGACAGTTTATACATAATCAAATATAAATGAACACAAGAGTCGAAGGGGTGTTACGCAGCAGACCGCCGGACTTGCAAAAGAAAGGAAGGAGCTGGTGCCTATGGTTACGTGGCCGGATTTAATTCAGTTCGTAATTATGCTTTGTGTGATAATAACTCTTACACGCAAAAAGTAGCATCCTCTGCCAGCAAAGCTAAGATGCTACTTTTTGTTAACACTTAAAACTGCCGGCAGTGTGGCCGTATCACACGTTCGGCTCTCTTACTGAAATTATACATCTTTTTCCATTTCCATGTCAAACCCACAGAATCAAAAAAAATGAGCAGGGGAAGAGGGATTCGAACCCCCGTGAACGGTTTTGGAGACCGTCATACTGCCACTGTATGATTCCCCTTTATGCTGCGGTCATGATTTTACGACCGCAACGGATAATATTATATACAAAAATTTCACAAAGCGCAAGAGAAAAGTTTAATTCCTGCAAAAAACTCTATAAAAGATTCCACACTCCCCGTATTTCTTACATTCTGTCATCAAAAGGACATATTCAGAAAAGCCCGGGCATCGAGGATTTCAAGTTCTTTTCACTCTCCTATACGTCTTCCTGCCCAGATCATCCAGCTCACAGACATATCCGTCCACGGACTCTCCACGGTCAAGACGCGCCTTTTCATCCTCGTAGGCGGCTATCTCCTGTCGGATCACATCCACGCTGACAGGATAGGAAAGGTGTGTGGAAATATCTGCCACGCTCAGGCCCTCATCATACAGATGCCTGATGGCACGCTTGCAAGCCACATCGTATACGAAGTTGCCCAAAGCATTTTTAAACACGGGGCTTCCTGAGCCACCCGAGACGTTACCCTTCGAACCGCCACCATTCAAACCAAGGCCTCCCGAACCGGAATCTTCCGTCATCCTACTTTATCCTCTCATGCATCTGCTGGAGGGATTTCACTTCGGAATCGGGATGAGTCTTGATGTAATGTATACCCTCGGCGGTCACACGGGCGGCTGCCACGGTGGTGATGTAAGGGGTCTTGGCCTTGATGGCTGCCTTCCTTAAGTAGCTGTCATCATGAACGCTTTCCTTTTTGCCCACAGGCGAATTGATGATCAGTGAGAACTCGCCGTTGGTGATCATATCGTAGATATTCGGTCTGCCCTCATAGAGCTTCTTTACGACCTCACAGGGAATGCCCTCCTGGGTCAGTACAGCATGGTTGCCCGAGGTGGCGAATACCTTGAACCCGTCCTCATAGAGGCTTCTGGCCACTTCTATGACTTCCTGCTTATCTCTGTTGTTTACAGAGATGAGGACATTACCCTCGGTGGGCAGAGGCGACTGTACGGCCTCCTGCGCCTTTATAAAGGCTTCGCCGTAGGAATCGGACAGTCCCAGCACCTCGCCGGTGGAACGCATCTCAGGTCCCAGCACAGGGTCTACCTCGGGGAACATATTGAAGGGGAAGACCGCTTCCTTGACTCCGTAGTAGGGTATCACCTTCTCCTTCATATCGGGAAGGGGTGAAGATTTGCCCGTAAGGTCTGCGGTGATGATATCCGTGGCAATGGGTACCATGCGGATGTTGCAGACTTTGGACGCCAGAGGCACGGTACGTGACGCTCTGGGGTTGGCCTCCAGCACAAATACTTTGTCATTCTCTATGGCGTACTGCATGTTCATGAGACCCTTTACATGCATTGTCTCGGCTATACGCCTGGTGTAATCCTTGATGATCTCCACATTCTTTTCACTGATGTGGACGGAAGGTATGATGCAGGCGGAATCGCCAGAATGAACGCCCGCCAGCTCTATATGCTCCATGACAGCGGGCACAAAGGCATGTGTGCCGTCCGCTATGGCATCTGCCTCACACTCCAGAGCATGGTTCAAAAATCTGTCTATCAGTATGGGTCTGTCGGGTGTCACGCCCACCGCAGCCTTCATGTACTCTGCCATGGCGTCATCGTCATAGACCACTTCCATACCGCGGCCTCCCAACACGTAAGAAGGACGCACCATTACGGGATAACCGATGCGTGCGGCTATATCGATGGCCTCCTCCACGGTAGTAGCCATTCCTGATTCGGGCATGGGGATCTGCAGCTTATCCATCATCTCACGGAACTGATCCCTGTCCTCAGCCAGGTCTATCACCTCAGGAGAGGTACCCAATATCCTGACGCCGTTGGCCTGAAGCTGTGAAGCTATGTTGAGAGGAGTCTGTCCGCCGAACTGTGCTATGACGCCCAAGGGCTTCTCCTTGTGGTAAATACTCAGCACATCCTCCACCGTCAGTGGCTCAAAATAAAGCTTGTCGGAAGTATCGTAATCCGTGGACACCGTCTCAGGGTTACAGTTTACGATGATGGTCTCAAAGCCCAGCTTCTTAAGAGCCATGGCAGCGTGTACGCAGCAGTAATCAAACTCGATACCCTGGCCGATACGGTTGGGACCACCGCCCAGGATCATGATCTTTTTGGTATCTTCATTTACGGGATTTTTATCCTCGCCGTTATATGTGGAGAAATAGTAAGCACTGTCCTGAGTGCCTGATACATGGACGCCTTCCCAGTGCTGAACCACGCCAAGAGCGATACGTTTATCTCTCAGCTCATCTTCATTTACCTCAAGGAGCTGTGACAGATACTTATCGGAGAAGCCGTCCTTCTTGGCCTTTATCAGAGCGTCATCCGAAGGCATGGAACCCTTGGACTCCATGAGTGCATTCTCCTCTTCCACCAGCTCTTTCATCTGCTCAAGGAAGTAGGTCTTTATCTTTGTGATGCCATGGATCTCATCCACGGTAGCACCGGCCCTTAAGGCCTCATAAATAAGAAAATATCTCTCTGAACTGGGCACGGAGAGCCTGCGAAGAAGCTCTTCCTTGGAAAGTGTATCAAAATTCCTGGCATGGCCCAGGCCGTATCTACCGTTTTCAAGGGATCTGATGGCCTTCTGGAAAGCCTCCTTGAAATTCTTGCCGATGCTCATGACCTCGCCCACGGCTCTCATCTGGGTTCCCAGCTTGTCCTCCACGCCCTTGAATTTTTCAAAGGCCCATCTGGCAAATTTGATAACCACGTAATCGCCGTCGGGCACATATTTATCCAAGCTTCCGTACTTACCGCAGGGGATCTCACTCAAAGTAAGACCCGTAGCCAGCATGGCGGATACCAGTGCGATGGGGAAGCCCGTAGCCTTTGAAGCCAGGGCTGATGAACGTGAGGTACGGGGATTGATCTCTATGACTATGATACGGTCATCCACGGGATTATGGGCGAACTGTACGTTCGTACCGCCGATGACCTGTACCGAATCGACTATCTTGTAAGCGGCCTCTTGAAGGCGCTTCTGAACTTCCTCAGAGATGGTGAGCATGGGGGCCGAGCAGAAAGAATCGCCGGTGTGCACGCCCATGGGATCGATATTCTCTATGAAGCAGACCGTGATCATTTTGCCATCCTTGTCACGTACTACCTCCAGCTCCAGTTCTTCCCAGCCTATAATAGACTCTTCCACCAGCACCTGTCCCACCAGGGAAGCCTGCAGTCCTCTGGCGATGACTGTCCGCAGCTCGTCCTTATTGTAGACCAGACCGCCGCCGGCACCCCCCATGGTGTAAGCAGGGCGCAAAACTACGGGATAGCCCAGCTTCTCAGCTATAGCCAGTCCGTCTTCCACGGAATAAGCCACCTCCGAACGGGCCATCTCGATGCCCAGCGAGTTCATGGTATTCTTGAACTCGATACGATCCTCGCCACGCTCGATGGCGTCCACCTGCACGCCTATAACCTTTACATTATATTTGTCCAGAACGCCCGCATTATAAAGTTCGGCGCATAAATTAAGTCCCGACTGCCCGCCGAGATTCGGCAACAGAGCATCGGGACGTTCTTTTTTGATAATATATTCCAGCCTCTTTACGTTAAGAGGCTCAATGTAAGTAACATCGGCGGTCTCGGGATCCGTCATGATGGTGGCGGGGTTAGAATTAACGAGTACGATTTCATAACCCAGCTTTCTCAATGCTTTACAAGCCTGAGTGCCTGAATAATCAAACTCACAGGCCTGGCCGATGATAATGGGACCCGAACCGATGATCAATACCTTGTGTATATCTGTTCTCTTAGGCATAAGCTCCTCCTTCTTCACAATATCATTAACTTAAGCCCGACTCTATGCCTGCCTGCGCGGGATATACCTCATGCAAAACTTAGGTCAATGACAACAACTAATCCATTCTACCATCATCTAAGGAGCAATTCAAGAGCAGATATAAATATTAAGGTCACGCCAAATAATCCAGCAGATCCTCGTCGTTAAAGGTCTTGACTTCCTTTTGTGCCAGGATGCTTTCAGCCTGGTCCGTGTCGTCGACCCTGAGGACCACATAGGAATTACCCTTGGAGCCTCCGGTGAAAGCATATACATACTCAATGTTCACGCCTGCGTCCTTTAAGATCTCCAGCACGCCCTTCAAAGCACCCGAACGGTCGTCCATCCTGACCGCCACCACCTTGGTCTCCTTGACTATAATGTCATCGCCCAATACTTCCTTTGTCTTTTCGGGATCCGACACTATGATACGAAGTATACCGAAATCCTTAGTGTCGGCGACGCTCAGCGCCCTTATATTAACCCCTGCGCCTGTGATGGCCGACAGTGCATCGCAAAGCATACCGGGCCTGTTTTCAAGAAATGCAGATAACTGTGTGATTGCCATGGTAATACCTCCTTTTTGTTCAAGATTCTTCGCTAATGTCCTAAAGCATCCACCACTTCGTGTGTCTACGCTCCGCTTCGGTCGGCGCTGAACAAACGTCCCCCGGACGTTTAGCGCCCCCTTAGGACGAAATTCGCTCAGAATGACAAATGATTAATCAAATGACAAAATCAGTGCAACTTACGCTTATCAACAACTCTCTTTGCCTTGCCCTCGGATCTTTCGATGGACTTGGGCGCCACCAGATGGATGTCGGGGCCTATGCCCAGCATGGACCTCATGGCGTTCTTAAGATCCCTCTCACGGTGCTGGATCTCAGCCACCTTATCCGAGAACATCTCAGGTGAGAATTCCACATATATATCAAAGGTATCGGTATTATTTACCCTGTCTACTTCAATCTGATAATTAGGCGTATAACCTTCCTTCAAAAGAACTGCCTCTATCTGACTAGGGAATACATTTACGCCGCGGATGATCATCATGTCATCGGTACGTCCCATGGGCTTGGACATCTTCACATGGGTCCTGCCGCAGGAGCACTTCTTGCGTGTAAGGACGCATATATCCTTAGTGCGGTAACGCAGAAGAGGAAAGCCCTCTTTATCCAGGGAAGTAAACACCAGTTCACCTTTCTCTCCGTCGGGAAGGACCTCATGGGTCTCGGGATCTATGATCTCCGCATAGAAATGATCCTCATTGATATGAAGACCGGTCTGTTCCTCGCACTCATAGGACACGCCGGGGCCCGAAGTCTCGGTGAGACCGTAAATATCAAACGCCTTAATGCCCAGGCTCTTTTCAATGGTCTGACGCATCTCCTCGGTCCAGGGCTCTGCTCCAAAGATACCTGCCTTAAGCTTATTATCCTCGGGCTTATAGCCTCTCTCAGCCAGTGATTCACCTATATAAGCCGCATATGAAGGGGTGCAGCAAAGAATGGTGGCATTCAGGTCCATCATGAACTGGATCTGTCTGTCGGTATTGCCCGATGACATGGGCAGTGTCAGGCAGCCCACCTTATGGGAACCGCCATGGAGTCCCGAACCGCCCGTAAAGAGTCCGTAGCCGTAGCAGACCTGGCATACGTCCTCGCTGGTGCCGCCTGCCGCCACTATGGCTCTGGCACAGCACTCCTCCCACATATCTATATCATTCTGGGTGTAGAAAGCCACTACTCGCTTACCCGTGGTACCTGAAGTAGAGTGGATACGCACACAGTTCTTAAGATCCGTTCCCAAAAGTCCGTAAGGGTATGCTTCCCTCAGGTCGTCCTTTGACAGAAAAGGAAGCTTCTTTATATCGTCCACACTCTTAATGTCCTCGGGCTTCACATTCTGCTTATCCATCAGGTCACGATAATACTTCACGTGATCATACACGTATTTCACCTGACGGACGATCTTTTCATTCTGGATCTCCAGAATCTTTTCACGGGATGCAGTCTCTATTTCCGGCTGATAATAATTTCCCATTGGTTAGCTCCTTTCGAAAGATATTCAGATTGATTTATTCTACTACCCCGATTCTTTTTTGTCAAAATAAAAATAGAAATGAGCGGCTTTCCAAATCTTAGAAAACCGCTCATTCAAAATGCACAATTTACTGTCTCCATACCCTACAGTCGGAATCCATTATTTTTTAACCGCCTGGAATACAGGATAAAGAGTGATGGAAGACTTAGTTGTCTTTGTCCAGTAAACTACCTCGTCAGGCTTGATCTGTACAGTGTTACCACCCTTAACGGTAGTATATCCTGCAAGTTCATATCCAGCACCAAGAGCACTCTTGATGGAAGCTGAATACTGAGCCAGCTGTGCAGGTGAATCATAGGTGAGCTTGCTGAAAGTAGCACCCTTGATCTTAACACCGTTGATCTTAACAGTCTTAATCTTAACCTTGAACTTCTGAACCTTAAATACAGGTGTCATAACAAGGTTACCGTTAGCATCAACCTGAGCTTTTGCAAGGATCTTAGCTGTAAGCTTCTTAACGATCTTGGGCTTACCATTTACAATGATCTGATAACCCTTGAACTTGCTGCCTGCCTGCTTAGCCTCAGGAAGAACTATCTTAGATGCTCCTGTAGCTACCTGGTTGATAGCGCTTGCGATAGCTGATCCACTGATAACAACCTCGGCCTTGCTGCCTGTAGGCGCCTTAACAGTAACACTCTTAATAGTGCCATCGCCTACCTTAACTGTAGTGCCGTCCTTAGTGTCAACGATCACCTCGCTCTCAGACAGCTTGTCAGCAGTCTTACTGCCATAAGCGAATACGCTCACACACTCCATTACCAGCATCATCAAAGCAAGCAAAAGTGATACAACTCGCTTTTTTGTAACCATCGGATTTCCCCTCCTTCCTTAGTTATTTATAAACACGACCGAGTCTTACATCCCCTCAATAATCGAGTAAGGTGTGAAAGCCCTAGCCGAATTTACCACATTAAACCAAAAACCGACATCCATTTTACCTCAAAATACAAACGGTGTCCAGTAGTTTTTTCAAAAGTTCATCCTCATTGACGTGATATTCGTCATAAGTCTCCGTCTGTACGCCCTCTCCGGGCAACGTCCACTCGGCCACTTCATCCTTTGCGTTTACGCCTTTCATGAGCTTTACGAACTGATCGTTGCCCATATTTGTGACCATGTAAGGATGGATCTCATCATACATCCGGGTGACCATTTCCTGATCACCGTCATATCCTGAACGGACCTGCTCCAGAAAAGCCTTAAGGAAAACCTTTTGTCTGTCCAGACGATACAGAGCACTGTCTGTGGTATTTATATCCCTGACTCTCAGGAAGGTCTCAATATTATTTTTATTGAGACTCACCACTGAGCCGGGAGTGAATCTGTCATCTTTAAAGTACAGCGAATCATTGGGCACCGTCACCTTGATCCCGTTCATCTCATCCGCCAGCACCCCCAGCGCGTCCAGCGCTATGGCACAGTACCCCTGGATGGGAAGCGAATAGAGTATGGAAGAAACCGAATCCTTGGTCAGGTTGCAGCTCTCATGCTTACCGTCTCCGTATCCGTACTGGACAGAGATGTGATCGTATATGAGAACCGGTTCCTGAGTTTCTTCAGTGATTCCGGTGATGTATGTCATCGTATCTCTCGGAATGGAGATCATGGTGGTCTCGCCGGACATCCTGTCCATGGACAGTACAAAAATCGCGTCCGACTGGCCTGCATCCGCCTGGCCCTTCTGGGTATCCACCAGTTCCCTCTTATCTATTCCGAGGAAAAGAAAATTGGTCAGATGATCGTTATATCTGTAATGCTGACCGTTATACTCGATATCGGCAGCGGAAATATCCACTCCCTTTTTGTAAGTCATGGTCTCACTGCTGCTGCCATCAGAGGCTATACCTGTGATCCTGCCTGACTTTTCCGCAAAATATAAAAGTACAACCGTGGTCACCAGCAGGATCAGGATAACAGCAGCCCTGGCTGCTATCTTAAGTCCCTTCATGTCTTATCGGATTCCTCACTTTCAGAGTCTGAATTCGATGCACCGTAATAACCGTAATATCCGCCATAGCCATATCCGCCATAGCCATATCTGCCATAACCGTAACCATAGCCGTATTTACCATACTTGCCATACTTGCCATAATATCCGTAGTAACGATGGGATGAAGTGTCTACCTTATTAAGTACTACGCCCAGCACTCTGCATCCTGTGCTCACCAGATTCTGCTTAACCTTCTG
>JAFRWW010000063.1 GCA_017441585.1 Lachnospiraceae bacterium | reverse complement strand
TCAAGATGAGATATCCGATTGCGTAAGCAAGAGAGGCCCCTTAGAGACTATGAGGTAGATAGGGCATAGGTGGAAGTGCAGTAATGTATGGAGCTGAATGTTACTAATAGGCCGAAGGCTTTACCAAGCGCTGTTTTCTTATCACTTAAGATCGACTGTATTCAGTTTTCAGGGTATGGTACTTTGAGAAAACATATTTTTATAGTATAATTATAGCAACCATTTTGGTTGCTTTTTTGTTTTCTTGATATGATTACTGATTGTAAGCGGGGTGTGAGAATAAATGAAATTTAAATATGTGCGGATTCAGGGGCTGGTACCCGGCGGCCAACGATGTATATTGATTGACTTAAGGAACGTCAGTCATAATTGTTAGTGGAGGATATGGATATGCGAAAGCTTCCGATAGGAATACAGAATTTTGAAAAGATGAGGAAGGGTGGATTTATTTATGTTGATAAAACAGATTATATCCATCGATTGGTGCTGGAAGGTGCACCTTACTTTCTGAGCAGGCCGAGAAGATTTGGTAAAAGTCTTTTTCTGTCTACTTTAAAAGCCTATTTTGAAGGAAAGAGGGAACTCTTTGAAGGACTTAAGATAGCAGAGCTGGAAAAGGATGATCCCCACGCCTTTGAGCCCTATCCGGTGTTTTATATTGACTTTAACAGGGCAAATTATATGGCAGAAGGCGCATTGGAAGGGGTGCTGGCTGACCATTTGAGCGAGTGGGAAGAAATCTACGGGGATAAGTACCGGGAAGAATCCTTGGAAGGGAGATTTCAGCACCTGATAAAGCTCGCCTGTGAACAGACAGGCAGGCAGTGCGTGGTCCTGGTGGATGAGTATGATAAGCCGCTGCTGGAGACAATGGACGATGAAAAGCTCAACGATCATAACCGCAGTGTATTTAAGGGCTTTTTTTCCGCGCTTAAGAGCTATGACGAATATCTTAAATTTGTATTCATAACAGGAGTGACCAGATTCGGTAAGGTAAGTATATTCAGTGATCTGAATCATCTGAATGATATATCTATGGACGCTGATTACTCGGGAATCTGCGGTATTACGGATAAGGAATTGTGCTTGTGTTTTTGTGATGAGATAAAAGCCATGGCACAGGGAAATGCTATCAGTCAGGAGGAATGCCTTGACCGTCTTAAAAAGATGTATGACGGTTATCATTTTTCGAAGGATTGTAGCGGTGTTTATAATCCTTTCAGTCTTTTAAATGCTTTTTCCAAGAAGGATTTTTCGGCGTACTGGTTTGCTACAGGTACACCTACATTTCTTTTGGACAGACTTGAGAAGGCCGGGTTTGATGCAAAGATTATCACGGAAGGAAACCTCTATGCAGATGGGTATGAATTGGCGGACTACAGAGTAGAAAATCCTAATCCGGTGCCGCTATTATATCAGACGGGCTATCTTACGATAAAAGGGTTTGATCGGGAAACTGCCACATATGATCTGGGTTATCCTAATGATGAGGTGAAATATGGCTTTTTAAAAAGCCTGGTTCCATATTTTATACATGATGAAGATTCCGGCAATCCTTTGGATATAAGGAGTTTTTTGCGGGATGTAAGATCCGGAAAGTCTCTGCAGCTGAAGGAGCGTTTCACTGCGCTTTTTGCACGTCTTCCATATACCGAAGATGAAAAATGGGTGGAGCGTGATTTTCAAAATGTGATCTACATAGTGTTTATGCTTTTAGGGCAGTTCGTGCATACCCAGATCCATTCCTCAAAAGGGAGGGCCGACTGTATAGTGGAGACGAAGGATTATGTGTATATATTTGAGTTTAAGCGTGACAAGAGTGCGGCAGAAGCACTTTCGCAGATAGATGATACGGGTTATGCCAGGCCTTATGCGGCTGACAGCCGAAAAGTGATCAAGATAGGAGTAAATTTTAATTCAGAAAAACGATGCCTTGACGGATGGGAGGTAAAAAATAATTTGAATTAATTTAGCTTAAAGTTGTATCAATTGCACAATTTCTGTACTTGTTTATGCTTTTTAATCAGTGGATCAAGATGGAGAAGCGTAATAGTGTCTGAGATATATTCGGGGAATTCGATCAGGAAAAATATAATATCAGCATATCCGGGAGCGGTTATGTATGGGTTGATGTTTAATGTCACTCTCATGATCGACAGCATTATCGCCGGCTCGAATTTAGGAGCGCCCGGCATCGAAGCTGTGGCATTGGGAGTACCGGGGTATGGCGTATTGGCGGCTGTCATATATTCACTTATCCACGGCAGCGGACTGAGGATGATCTGGGCGAAAGGCCATGCGGATGATGAGGAGTTCCACAGAGCGTTTTGCGGTGGGGCGACTCTGGTGGGATCCTTTGGTATTATCTTCGCAGTACTGATCCTTGTTTTTGCAAATAATATTGTTCTTCTTTGCGGCGGCGATATGGTAGATCCTCTTACCCTGCGTAACGCCGTGCTCTATCTTACGTTTTGCGCTCCGGTCGTGTTATTGACAGCTTTTGGTATGATCCTGCAGGAGGTAATGAATGTCCTGGGATTTCAGGCTGCACGTGCAACATTGAGCGGGATCAATGTGGCAGTCAATCTTGCAGTTTCTATTTTGTGTATGTCTCTTTTACCGAGGGATATGAAGCTGGCAGGGCTCGGGATCGGAACTTCTGCAGGAGGACTTGTGGAAGTTATCATGGGAATCATTCTTCTGCGTATTATGAAGGTTCGCCTTAAATATCGTCCGTTGATCCTTCGTCCAAAAGAGGTCATTGAGACCATACGATGCGGATTTCCGGCAGCGACGGATTATTTTGTGGAAAATATTGTGATGGGCATTCAGAATAACCTGATACTTTCGAGTTTTCCGGGCGAAGCATTGATCCTTTCCATGTCCGAGGTGGTCTGCAACATATCTTATTTTGCATCCGGTACTATAAAAGGGGCGGCTATCGCATCTGAGCCTCTGTTTGGTGTATTCTATGAAGAAAGGGATTTAAACAGTATAAAGAATGTGTGGAAACAGGGATGGGGGCTGGGCACGGTGATGTCTGTTTTCTGGGCGGTGATGTTCTATATTCTCTTACCGGTTCTTTCTGCTTTATGCGGGATGCCTCTGACATCGGATATAGCCAGAGGTATAATGTTTTGTATGATCTTTACCCCGTTTATGCACACAGTGTATATGTTTACATTGTATTACGAGGCTACGAAGCGGTTTAAACTATCTATCGCATTTGCCATCATTCCCGATTCCTGTCTGTATATGCTCATGATGGCGTTTCTGATCCCGATCATCGGGAAGGACGGAATCTGGATTTCCATCACGGGTAATCAGTTTATAGGATTGATGTTGCTTTTGCCGGTGGTTTATTTTATCTTTGCCAGGACAGGTAAAGGGGTTGAACGACTGCTGTTATTGCCTGAAGATTTTTATACGGGGACTACGTTACTGGAATTCGAAATATTGGATGACACAGCTGATATAGCAGCCAAACAGGAATTATTAAGAGCACCGATACAGGAGATCGTTTCAGACATGGACAAGACAGCGATCGTGATGAACTGCGTGGAAGAACTGGTGTCAGACATGCGCCGGACCTCTGATCATATTCACGTCAGATTAAGAGATGAGGGAGAGAAAGCGGAACTATTCATACGCAGCGTGGGACAACGCCGGGAATTGCCGCAATCGATATCAGAAAAGGTAATTGCATTGGGAGATGACGGAGCTGTTTCTTACAGTTACGTCTACAAGATGAATATTGTATGTATCACTGTTGCCGGGAAAGGCGTGCCGGCGACGTGACAAAGTATCTGTAAAAAGGGGGAAAAGTGAAAAATAAGGGTAAAAGTCAGCAGACGCTGATGGCTAAGAAGTTTTATTCCATGTTGCTTGGCGGTACATTGACTATGATGGTGGTTTCCGTACTGCTTATGTCTGATCAGGTCATCGCGGGTTTTGTTATCGGGGCCGATGCTGTGGCAGGTATCACTCTGGTGACACCGGTATATTCGCTGGCTGCTTTTTTTGGTTCCGTATTTTCCCTGGGAGTACCCATTCTGTATTCTACGGAGATGGGTAAATTCAATAAGGAGAGAGCGGATCAGGTTTTCGGTCTGGGAATATTGATGTCCCTGGTAATCGGTATTATTCTGTTCGTTCTGACTACTCTGTTTGGCAACGCTTATCTGCAAAACTGTTCTCTTTCGGAAGGGATCTTTGAGCAGGCGACAGAGTATCTTTCCTGGATGCGTTTTACCTTTATGGTCATGCCCATACAGATGCTCATCGGCGCTTCCGTTTACTGTGACGGCGATGAGACGATTTCCAATATAGCAAGTGCGGCACAGGGACTTGGCAATATCGTATTTTCAATTGTTCTTAGTCGTTTCATGGGGATCCGTGGTATAGCTTTGGCGTCATTTTTGTTTAATACCATATCTCTGGTGATATTTATGGGACACTTCCTGAAGAAGAGTAATTCACTTAGGTTGAACCTTTATTTTTCTTTCGGTATGTTAAAGGATCTGGTGCGGTACAGTATCATTGATTCCAGTTCCTATCTTTTCCTTGCTGCCTTTACTGCCATTCTCAATGCTTTTGTCACTTCTCATTATGGCTCAGAGTATATAATCCTGGTATCAGCCGTTACTTTGAGCAGGGAGTTTCAATTGCTGTTTGAAGGCATCGGAGAGGCAGTTACTCCTATCTTTAGCGTTTATGTCGGGGAACACAGCCGCAGTGGCCTCAGGAATACTTACAGCCTGGTGCAAAAAACTGCGATTGTTGAAGGGATCATTGTCACCATCGTGCTGATCCTCATTGCTCCTCTTGTGCCAAAGGTATTGGATGTCACCCAGCCTGAGCTTGTTCACTGGGTGGTGGAGGGCGTTCGTATGACGGCTCTGGGCTCTACCTTTGTCAGTCTTCTTTATCTTCTGACTTCCTACTATCTGGTCATTGAGCGGATCGCACTGGGCCTTGTTTCCTGTGCCATCAGGGATATTATATTCAGTATATCCCTTGTCATGGTGCTTGGTGGAATATGGGGAATATTCGGTATGTTTATGGGACTGGTCCTGGCACCGGCTCTTGCCTATGGCTGTCTGTTGCTTTATCTCACAATACGTTACGGACGTGAGGACTGTCCTTTGCTTTTGTCAGGAATAGCCGGGGGAGATAACAGTTTTCTGTTTAATCTGCGCACAGAACCTGATGAGATCATCAGCGTGCAGGGTGAGGTGTGTGAACTCCTTAAAGGACGCAATGTAGACAGCAGGACTATCACCCGGGTTTCGCTTCTGATCGAGGAATTATATCTGTTCATACGTCAGATGAATGATGATAAGGCTGTATTGAGTGAATGCAGTATTTTCCTGAAGCCTGACGGCGTACAGATCATATCAAAAGACGAAGGCGTTTCTTTTGATATGGCCGATGAAGAACTCAGTGCAAAGTCTCTTTCTGCTTATACCATTGCTTCGTATCTGGAAAAAAGAGATTTTGGAAACCGGCATCTGACAACTATGAGCTTTAACCGCAGTTCTTTCTTTATAAAATATCATCAGGCGTGAAGCTGATACGGAAGGGATTCACCTTTTATGGATAATAAAAAAGATATACGTTTTTTCCCTATATTTCTTGGAGCTACCGCAGGCATATTACTGGAAGTGATCGCAGCGCTTGTTGTAAGGGCTCGCGGCGCTTATGACAGCAAAAAGATGTATGGATATGTCCGCTTCATAAAGAAGAAAAAACTGTTTGATTATACATTGATGCATCTTGATTGACGGTGTCATATTTAATACGGCCTGCGTGGTTATGAGGGATAAGATGAAATTCAAGTATGTACGCATTCAGGGAAAAGAACTGGCAGCAAATACACGGACCGGATGTTCCTGATATACCTGAGGCTATTCTTGATCACAGGCATGAGAAGAGTTTTCATAGGCAGATGCTTGATGTGTGGGGAGAGGTTGACGGGGCACTGGCACTGTATGATAAATGGAAAAAGAAACAAGCCTCAAAAGAGGATGTCTTAAAGCAATTGGAGTCAGTTCATAATTGCTGTTATGTGGTTTATTCTGACAGTAAAGCGACTGAGGGAGCAAAATGGGAACTAAAGTTTGCGGAATGGGAACTCTATGATTTCATTTTGTGGGACAACGAATTAAAAAATAGCCGAAAGAGTGTTACGCTCTGGTTTGATGAGTGGTGCTATAATACAAATGATCTTTCGTAGGGAGAAAAAAGATGCTTTGGAAATCCGATCTTGGAAACGGAAAATATAAAAATCCAATATTGTACTGTGATTATTCAGACCCTGATGCCATACGTGTCGGGGATGATTATTTTATGGTGGCTTCCAGCTTTTGCAATTCACCGGCATTACCCCTTTTACATTCATATGATCTCGTAAACTGGAAGGTCGTGAATTATGTATGTAAAAAGGTGCCGGGATACAGATATGTAAATCCCATGCATGGCTGCGGTGTCTGGGCTCCGGCTATCCGTTATCATAACGATGAGTTTTATGTATATTTTCCCATGCCGGATGAGGGCATATTTGTATGCAGGACAAAGGATCCGTACGGAGAGTGGAGTGAGCCTTTTAACATCATGCCTGAGTGCGGTGTGATCGATCCCTGTCCTTTCTGGGATGATGACGGAAGGGCATATCTCATTACGGCTGTGGCAGGATCCAGAAAGGGATATAAGAGTGTGCTAAGGCTCAGTGAGATGGCGCCTGACGGCATGAGCCTTAAATCGGATCCCGTGATCATCTACGATGGGCGCGGAACGGAAAATGAGACCATAGAAGGACCGAAGCTTTATAAGAAGGACGGGATGTATTATATATTTGCGCCGGCAGGGGGTGTGAAGGGCGGATTTCAGGTGGTGCTTCGCTCAGATAAAATATATGGGCCGTATAAATACCGCATAGTGATGAGACAGGGATCATCGAAGGTGAACGGGCCTCACCAGGGCGCCTGGGTGGATACCGCAGGTGGACAGGACTGGTTCATTCACTTTCAGGATGTGTATGCCTGTGGCAGGATAGTGCATCTGCAGCCCATGGAGTGGCGGGATGGATGGCCCCTCATAGGAAAGGTTATGGCTGGGAATGATTACGGTGAGCCGGTGGCGGAATATGATAAACCGGATATAAATGTGCCGAATGAAAAGTCAGTTTCTACGGGGGCGGAAGCGAAGAGTATAGCTGCCGATGCGGGATCAAAAGGAAGATCAGTTGAGATTGGAACAAATAGTATATCTGTTGATAACGAATCAAAGAGTATGTATGATCCGGCTACTTCCGATGAATTTGAGTCTGATACTCTGGGCTTACAGTGGCAGTGGAATGCAAATTATGAGGAAGACTGGTATGAGCTCTTTCCTGAAAAGTCAGTGATCAGACTGAATGCGGTCAGGACTAATTCCCTGAGACAGCTGCCTGATTACAGAAATCTTTTATTACAAAAATGGGCGGCTCCGGAGTTTTCTTTTGAGACAAAGATCGATCTTAAAGGATTGAAGATAGGGGATATGGCAGGGATAGTCTCCATGGGGCAGATATTCGGCTCTGTCGGGATCCAAAGGACGATCCGTGACGGCATGGATGTGTGTGAAGTGGTGAAAATACACGGCAGGCAGGAATTTGATCATGAGATGTCTTTTGCCGACAGCACGGAAGAAATCGTGGAACTGGATACGGACAGACTTAAGGCTGCCGGTCTTGAGGCTGTATTTTCTTATGAGGTAAAGATCCGTGGCTATGAGGATTATCTTGACCGTATTGATGCCGCAGGAAATGAGATATGGGTAAAAAATGTACCCGGAGAAACCATTAGCATGAGCGTGAGCATAGACGGCGAAAATGTTGTGGGATCAGAACTTGTCATTGATGCTATGGCGGGCCGATGGGTGGGAGTAAAGAGCGGACTTTTCTGTGTCCACAGATCGGAGGATAGAGACTGCGGGTATGCAGAGGCTGATTATGTGAGGTATATATAGATAGTTCAGCTGCCCGGAAAACACAAAGGAGCAAACTGGGTGAAAAACAGTATAATTTATCATTTTAGGAGAAACAACTCTGTGATATAATGTCACAGAGTTGTTTTTTGTTTTGGATCATGATGTATTATGGCGGTATGTAAAGTCTGTTTCAGACATTGCGATATAAGGGAAGGCGAAAGGGGATTCTGCGGGGCGAGAGCGTGCCGCAATGGCGCTGTGGTGGCGGATAACTACGGCAGGGTCACATCACTGGCCCTTGATCCCATAGAGAAAAAGCCTTTGAAGGATTTTTATCCGGGAAGCAGGATATTGTCGGTAGGAAGTTACGGATGTAATCTGCGCTGTCCTTTTTGCCAGAATCATGAGATTTCCTGGTCGGATCAGGCTTTCGGATTCAGGGAGACGGCCCATACGGTCACTCCTCATGAACTGGTAAGTCTGGCGGCTGAAAACATTCCCCGGGGGAATATCGGCATCGCCTTTACATATAATGAACCCTTGGTGGGCTATGAGTTTGTAAGGGACTGCGCGAAACTTTCCCATGAGCAGGGCATGAAAAATGTGCTGGTGACAAATGGCTGTGCGTCTCTTTCCATCTTCGATGAACTGATACCCTGGATCGACGCCATGAATATTGATCTTAAGGGCTTTACGGATGATTATTATTCCGGGTTGCTTGGTGGAAACAGGCAGATGGTACTGGATTTTATATCCGCGGCAGTGCGGCATTGTCATGTGGAACTGACCACGCTGATAATCCCCGGGGAGAATGACGGCGATGAAGAGATGCGGGATATCTGCGGTTTTATAAAGGGACTGGAGACTGAAAATAAAAAGAATATTCCTCTTCACATCACCAGATTCTTTCCGCGCTTTCACATGACGGACAGGGACGCTACGGATGTGATGAGACTCAGAAATCTTACAAAGATCGCCCGTGAACAACTTAAGATTGTATATCTTGGAAACTGTTGAAGATTGTATATTCCGGAAACTGCTGAAGGGTAAAAAAGATCAGATACTGTAAGATGATCTATGAAAAAAGATTCTTCGATATTGTCATTCTGAACCCCGAAGGGGTGAAGAATCCTGAAAGAGTACAGACTAAGAAAAAGAAATGGAGGAACATGTTATGAAAATCGAGATCAAGTATTTTGTGGAGGGACTGGAGCCTTTGGCATATGTGGACGGAAAATCGGACTGGATCGACCTTAGAGCAGCTGCGGATGTGAGCCTCAAGAAGGATGAGTTCAAACTGATACCCTTGGGAATAGGCATGAAGCTGCCCGAGGGCTATGAGGCCCATGTGGTGCCCAGGAGTTCCACTTTCAAGAATTTCGGTATCATCCAGACCAATCACTGCGGCATCATAGATGAGTCATACTGCGGAGACAATGATCAGTGGTTTTTCCCGGCCTATGCCATGAGGGATACCGAGATCAAAAAGAATGACCGGATCTGTCAGTTCCGCATCATGGAGCATCAGCCGGCTTTTGATTTTGTGACCGTGGAGAAACTGGGAGAAGTGGATCGGGGCGGCCATGGATCCACAGGGAAGAACTGATAAAGGATCGATCTTTGTATAAGGAAATTAAAGGCGGCACATATTTACTCTTTCTCATGTTGTATATTGATTAACAAGTGGATATGTGCTATTATATTTTGCGGTTTTTTTAACATCTTTTTTTATTTTTTATGAGGAGGAAGTAATGATGAGATCAAGAATGCTCAGGGCAAGGCTGGCCTGCGTGCTCGCTGTATCGATGCTGTTTGGTACAAATACAGCACAGCTTTTTGCGGCAGAGCCTGAAACGGATGACGTGGTTTTTGAGGCCGATGCCGATGCCGAGATCGAGGCTGAGGCTGACGTCGAGGAAGTGTCCGAAGTATCGGGAGTCGAGGAAGTGGCGCCGGTGCAGGAGACGGCAGCTGATGATGTGCTCATTGAAGAAGTGGCCGATGATATGGATGCGGCCGAAGAGGTTGTTGGAACAGAAAAGATCGATATCGAGATCAACCAGGGCTTTTCGCTGCATGAGAAGAAGGACCAGCTTAAGGATGAGTCCCTTACCTATATGAACAATTTTGTGGCCGGAAAGGCTTCTGCGATCATGTTCAGCGTGGAAGCGGCTACTTCGGATGAGGCTGCAAATAAGATTAAGAACTGGACACTTAAGGAGTATCCTTCAGGTAATGAAAATGAAGCATCTACTACCTGGAGCGGAGCGAAGAATGAGTTTGCGATAAAGTCATATTATGATAAGGAGTCCAATACTGTCAGCGGTAATTTCATGGCCGTAGCACATTTTACTCCCACAAAGGGTAAGTTCGTGTATGTCCTCACTGATGAAAACAATAATGAGATAGGCAGACAGGACAACATAGATTACTATGAGACAAGGCCCCTTAACATCCTGGCAGTTCCCGTAACCGCATATTACAGTCAGTCCGCGAATGTGGAAGGCGGCGGATGCCCTGCCAATTTAGCAGGACAGCCCGTTGAATGTGGTGAGAAGTGGAATACAACCATTGCAGATGTAAAGAAGTATCTGGGCGATGTCTATCCCGTGGCCGAGATAACCGTAGATGAGGGACATAAGCTTGACTGCGGTACCGCCGAGTATGACATGTGTACCGATGACGGTCAGAAGAAGCTGTGGGAGGAGGCCTGCAAGCTTCAGAGCAAGAATAAAGAGACCGGAAAAGATAAGTATGATATCATCCTTGCCTTTGTAATGTATCGTCAGGATGCTAACGGCTGCGGACAGGGTTATACTTACGGAAAGCCCGCAAATATCATCACGCTTATGGACAAGGATATGCTGCCCACCGTGGCACACGAGATAGCACACTGCTATGAGGTGGGTGATGAGTATGACGGCGGAAGCTATAATTACAGAGTAAACAATGTGCCCCTCGGATATACATCTTCAGGACGTGACAAGGTGACAGGTGAGGCAGTTAATGATACTACTTCCTACACCATGAATAATGTCAATGCATACGGAAATGACCAGGATAAGTATTACTGGCTCTCCGGCGGACAGTATAAGAACGGACTGGGTGCCACTACCGTAATGGACGGAAAAAGCGATATAGCCGACAACGGAAGCGGCGGAGTCGTATATCCTTCACTTCATCCTTATATAATGAGCGATCAGGAGTTCGTTCACTATGCGGTGGATGAAAACGGTAAGGCTTATCCCACTTTGAGCTACATGGGATCAGGCTACTCAGGAGATAAGTTCTATTATTTCACCACCAGCGTTATCTGGGATCATCTTTTCAATGAGTTCCTGGTAAAGACAAAGAAGGAGGACAATAATCAGGAGCAGTCAGGTGAGCAGCAGGAAAGCCAGGCCCTGGGCGGAGATGAAAAGGATTCCGTAAGCGATGACGATCTGGATCTTTACTATGATGAAGAATACCGTGAAGGCAGTGCCAGAATGGTGGAAGTATCCGGATGCATAGAGTATGATTCAGTCAGCGAGAATGCCAAAGTGAAGGGCTGTGATGTGGAGCCCATGTTCTCATATGAGGGTGATCTGTCTTACATCGATTATTTTGATAAGGAAGATGCCACACCTAAGGATGACCGATTCGTATTTGCGGCCATCAGCAAGGACGGCGAGGTCATGAAGTCCCCCGTGGATGGAGAGGAATCCATCGTAGAATTCTACGGCGGCAATTTTAATTCCGCAATGCCCGCGCCTTCAAAGGGAAGCAATTCAAGGGATAAGAGATATCAGGACTTCTGTGAGTTCGCTTTTGATGCAGAGTATCCCCAGGGCACGGATATGTTCGTGATCATGAGGAAGTCTGATTATGATCCTGAGGCTACCTATACCAAGAAGAATAAGAAGGTGCTCTGGTACAAAGAGACTCCCGATAAGGAAATCGACGGCGAGCTTCTTGATGTTCAGGCAGGTAAGGATAAGTTCAGCTTTGAGTGGGCCGCGGCTGCATTTGATGAAAATGATCAGGCTACCACAAAGGGTCTGTATACAATGATCTACTATGCACCTCAGGGTGATGACGGTGACGTATACTTCATCGAGGACGGCGATTATGAAAATGATTTCGGTGCTGCCCAGGCAGGAGCTGCATCCTTCAGCTTCAATCCTTCCGAGTACACCGACAATATAACCGATAAGGCTTATGTATGGATCAAGGTTTCCGACGGCGTAAATGGTCTGGATCTTTACACCGATGAGTTTACACCTTCATCTGATAATCAGAAGGAAGGCGTGAGTGCTGCTGAGGCAGCCAAGGCTACCGAGGCTCTTATCGCAGCTGTAACTGCCGATAAGAAGAGCAATGAATTTAAGGAAGGCAAGGAAGTCAATATATGGGGCGCAACAGGCGATACCGTAAGCCAGAAGGTTCTCGTAAAGAAGGGTAAGGTAAAGAGCGTGGCCCTCAATTACAACAAAGGTAAGGCTGACAACTATGCAACGGTAAACGCCAAAGTTAAGCTCACAGGCCTTAAGGGCTTTTCAGCCAGCATCAATAAGGTGAAGGTGAGTGCAGGCGCTTCCGAGAAGGTGACTTCAAAGATGGCTGCCACCACAGGAAAGGCAGCAGCCAAGATCAGCAAGAGTCTTTCCAAGAAGGATGTGTTCCAGCTTCCTCTTATAAAAGGTGTAGACAGCTATGAACTGCTCCTTGAGAATAAAGAGGAAAAGACTGCGGTTACTGTTAAGGTAGTGAATGTGTCATTTGATAAGAAGGAACTTAAGGACGTGAGCATCCCTGTGGGCACAAGCGTATCTATCGACAAGGTGAGCGCAAATACAGTACCTGCATCGGCAAAGTCATGCGCTAATGTGAAGAACGGTTTCGTAACCGTAGGCACACTGCCCGCAGACAGCAGATTCATGGGCGGATACTGGATGGTAGGCAAGGATGTCATCACCAAATACGGCACCGTTCAGAAGGTTAAGAGCGGCAGTGCAATTGTAGATGCCGTAGTAAACAGCGACGGTACCATAACGGTGGCTCTTGACAGTACGAATGAAAAAACAGGCAGCATCAAGCTTACATATATGCTGAACGGTATCAAGTATAAGGCCGCTATCAAGATAGCAAAATAGAATTGCGGTTTGAAAATGGTTGTGATATAATGACTTTGATTTGGGGTTTTCCCCGGACAATGATTTTAAATTAGGAGGGTTAATGTTATGTCACTGATGAAACTCAACAAGGCTGTAATAGCCGCAACAACAGGTCTGATGATCTTATCTACTTCAGTTACTGCCGTGCCTGTATATGCAAAGGCAAAGACCATGACCGAGGCTGAGATCAAGGCAGCTAAGGAGAAGGAGGAAGCCAAGGAGCGCGCAGAGAAAGAGGCAGCAGAGCGTGCAGCCATGAAGAAGGCTCTCGAGGAAAAGGCAGCTCAGGAAAAGGCAGCTCTTAAGGCAAAGATGGAAGCTGAGGCAGCTGAGCTCGCAGCACAGAAGAAGGCTAACGAGGAGAAGCTCGCAGCACAGAAGCAGGCAGAGAAAGAGCGTGTAGCAGCTGAGGAAGCTAAGCTTGCAGCAGAGAAGAAGGCTCTTCAGGAAAAGATCGCAGCACAGAAGGCAGCTGAGAAGGAGCGCAAGGCAGCTGAGGAAGCTAAGCTTGCAGCCGAGAAGAAAGCTCTTCAGGAAAAGATCGCAGCACAGAAGGCAGCTGAGAAGGAGCGCAAGGCAGCTGAGGCAGCAGCACTTGCAGCTCAGAAGAAGGCTCTTCAGGAAAAGATCGCAGCTCAGAAGGAAGCTGAGAAGCTTGCAGCCGAGCAGAAGGCAGCACAGGCAGCAGTAGAGGCTCTTTGGGCTAAGAACCTTAAGTTGGCAGAGCTTGAGAGAGCACAGGCTGAGGCAGCTGATGCACAGAAGGTTGCAGCAGCACAGGCAGCAGCAGCTAAGGCAGCTAACGCAAATTATCTTGATGCAAAGAAGGCTTATGACAAGACTGCAAAGAATGATGCAGCAGCTCTTAAGGTTGCTCTTGACAAGTACAACAACGCAGCAATCGCAGCAGCTAAGAAGTCCGCTACCGCTAAGGCAGCAGCACAGGCAGCAGATGCCAAGGCAGCATACGCAGCATCACTTGCAAAGACTATCAAGTAATTGATGTATAAAGCTTAAATGAAAACGCTTCCGGTTTTGCCGGAAGCGTTTTTTTAATTCTTTTTTTGACGGAACTGAATGGGAGTCATCCCGAATCGTTTCCTGAAGACGCTGCTCATATTGCCGGGATATACGAAGCCGTTATCAAGGGCAATATCCACGATGGATCTGTCGGTTTTAAGCAGTTCCTGTTTTACATGATTTAAGCGTACCGCCTGGAGATATTCGGAAAAGGGTATGCCCAGCTGGGCGGCAAAAAGTCTGGAGAAGTAGGATACCGAATAGCCGGCGGCGTCAGCCGCATCCTTTATGGAGATGGGATTCATATAATTTTTCTCCATAAAGTAGACAGCCTCCATGATCTCCTTTGTGAGACTGAGATTATGCGAGGTGATGTTTTCATCATCCCGCTTTCCGTTCTCATGGATCAGAAGGAGCATTTCGTATAAAAGATTTTTTAATCTGAATTCCGTATAATTCTTTTTATAATCTTTATTTTCATAGATGTCCAGCATGTGGCCCGCCAGATCGAATATCTGGGTGCGGATCTTTTCGTCAAAGCGTTTGACCGGAAATTCATAGATCTGTTCCAGGATGCGGCCGCCCAGCTTTTCGTCGAAGTCGCTGACAAAAGAGGGGGAAAACTTGAGCAGGGTATTCTCGTAGTATTCATTTGAACCGGGAACAGTCCTGTGATAGATATAGGGGGCAAGGGCCGAAACGTAGCCCTCATGAAGATCATAGGTGGCTGTGGGCGTGATGATGCGCCTGTCGCCGTGGATCATAAAGCCCAGTGAGTAGTGATCCTGAGCTACTTCCATGGACGGCATCTCGTAATTGCCCTCCATCCTTCTGTGGTAAATCTGTATATGTCTTCCTCTTGGCAGCGGCAGAGCCATATGATCCTCCTTTTTGCAGTCTTGATGTCATCAGATAATAAAAACAACCGGACAATGGTAAAAAATATATGAGAAAATCATAATCTGATGTCGTACCTTTAATATAGAACAGAAATATAGAGCATTGATCATAGCGTTTTTTAAGTTATAAAACTTAACAACGCAAGATCCTTCTTCACTTCGTTCATCAGGATGACAGGTGGGAAGTTTCAGCAAATAATATTTTATCATAAAAAAAGGAAAAAATGAAAGCAAAAGCGATCAGAAAAAACAAAATAGATATGACTCATGGTTCCATAATGAAGAATGTATTGCTGTTCGCGATCCCCATCATTATAGGAAATATACTTCAGCAGCTGTACACGACGGTGGATACGTTGGTGATCGGTGCTTACTGCGGTCATACTTCCCTTGCCGCAGTGGGTACCAGTTCACAGCCCGTGGAAGTACTCCTTTGCATCTTCCTCGGGATAGGTACGGGTATATCCATTCTCATATCCCAGTACTGTGGTGCCAGGGATGAGGATAAGCTTAAGCGCACCTGTGAGAGCGCCATATCCTTTGTCTATATCTGCGGTATCCCCATTGCCTTGCTGGGATGGTTTTATGCACCCCACATGCTGCGCTTTATGAATGTACCCGCCGATACCTTTGAGTATGCCCTCCTTTACACACGCATTGTCCTTATCGGAGCGCTGGGCAACATTGGATATAACGTAAATGCGGGAATCCTGAGGGGACTGGGAGACAGCTCCTCATCCCTTATATTCCTGGCAGTATCCTGCGTGGTCAACATCATCCTGGATCTTCTGCTGGTAGCGCATTTTGGTATGGATGTCAGGGGTGTGGCCATAGCTACGTCGCTGGCCATGTTTTTATCCTGGCTGACCAGCATAGCATACATCAGAAAGAGATTTCCGGATCTTGGCTTCACGCTTCTTCCCAGGCGTGTGGATCCGGAAGAATTTAAAAACATCATAACCATCGGACTTCCCATAGGACTTAACAATTCACTGTATTCCTTCGGCCACGTGGCTATACAGTCCATGGTAAACGCTCAGGGATCTGTATTTATGGCGGGCAATTCCGTGGCAGGCCGCATCACGGGACTCACTAACATTGCAATCACGGGACTGTCCGCCGCAGCTACCACCTTTTCGGGGCAGAATTACGGCGCGAAAAACTATTCCCGTCTTAAGGAAGGACATGTAGTGATCCCTGTTTTTTCAGGTCTCATAACACTGGCCTTCGGCCTCATGTTTATCAGCATACGCATGCCCATATTGCGGATCTTTTCCAAGGATGAGATGGTGCTTTTGTATGCAGGAAGATATGTTTTTGTGATGCTCTTGTCACAGTGGTTTTACGCCATTTTTAACGGGATAATCTGCATCGTCAACGGAATAGGAAACGTGCGTTACACCACGGTCATAAATATACTGATGCTCTGGGCAGTGCGTATCCCGGCAGCCTGGGCCATCACCAGATTTTTTAACGGGAAGTGGCTGATGCTGTGTTTCCCCATATCCTTTAGCTTCGGTATGGTCTGTATGGTGGCATATTACATATTCTCACCCTCCTGGAAAGAGGTCATGGCAATGGCAGCAGCGACCGAGACTAAACAGTCTGCGCCCTCTGTTGGCATATTATTATAGTTTTTGCAAAAAAATAGATGTTTTTTTATGGATAATATGTTATAATTTTGTCAGTTGTGCAGGCTTGGGGGTATTTTAAGCCTATAACTAATAAAAGTGAGAGGTATGGATATGGATACAAACATTTTATTGGAAAACGGCACAAATGAACTGGAAATCCTGGAGTTTACCGTATGCGGCAACTATTACGGGATCAATGTGGCAAAGATCAGTGAGATCATTCCCTATCAGACGGTTACGCCGGTTCCTAATTCGCATCCCAGTATAGAGGGTATCTTTATGCCCCGTGATGTGATGATCACCGCCATCAGTCTTAAGAATTGTCTGGGCAGGGGAGAGTCGGAACCCGGCGGACTCTTTATAGTGACTAATTTCAATAAGCTGGATGTGGCTTTTCATGTGGATCAGGTGATGGGCATACACAGGGTGTCCTGGACGGAGATCATTAAGCCCGGAGCTACGGTCAATACATCGGATGAGGGTCTGTCCACCGGTATAGTAAAGTTTGATAATAAACTGGTGATCATCCTCGATTTTGAAAAGATCGTTACGGATATCAGCCCCGAGACAGGACTTAAGGTGACCGATATCGATGAACTGGGTGTGAGACATAAGTCAAATATTCCCGTGCTTATCGCAGAGGATTCGGCTCTTCTTAACAAGCTGATCGTGGATTCGCTTAAGAAGGCGGGCTTCGTAAAGATCACCAGCACCGAAAACGGTGAGGAGGCTTATAACTGTATAAGGAATGCGGTTGATGCAGGTAATATCGATGATGTGGCTGAGGTCATCATAACAGATATCGAGATGCCTGTCATGGACGGACACAGACTGACGAAGCTCATCAAGTCATCACCCGATACAAAGGATATACCTTTGATCATATTCTCATCACTCATCAATGAAGAGATGAGAAAGAAGGGAGAGGAACTGGGAGCTGACGCCCAGCTGTCAAAGCCTGAGATAGGTAATCTGGTAAGGATCATAGACAGGCTTATCGAGGAAAGATACGGCGTACAGAATTGAGATAAGGTACGAAAAAAGGCGGTCACTTTTGTGACCGCCTTTTCTGGTTATCATATGATCATGATCAGAATACGTAGTCTTTCTCCTCACCGTTTACAGTGTAGTATGCGGTACGGATCTCAGGCTTATAGTAAACATTAAGAGACTTGATCTCGGATGCCTTTACTCCACAGTTTTCCTTTATGGTGCTGATGATCTCGTCTTTAGTGATGTCTTCCATGCCGGTAACCTGAATGACCAAATTTGTTTTCATAATAACCTCCATAAAACTTCTTAAAAATCATGTACCTAAAAACACCATTTGCTATATTATTACGATTCAGTAAAAAAATCAAGTGTTTTATACTATTCGGTTTTTTCTTTTCAAATTTGCAGATAAATGGTATAATTTTTTAGATGTGCAAAAATAGTTAAAAACAAGTTGTTTTGAGATGAACGCAAACGAAGCTTATTTGGAAAAACTGCTCCGGGCCATGAGTGAACCGGAAGAAGATACAGAAGAAGAGATACCTGCGGTTGAAGAAGAAATCCCGATGCCGGAGGAAGAGCCTGCGGTTGAAGAAGATACAGAAGATACAGAGGCTGTTGAAACGGAACCTGAACCTGAACCGTCTGTCATAAATGATGATCCGAACCGGGTGATGACTCCCGAAGAGATCGCTCAGCTTCTGGCTGCAAATGAGGAGGATACGGAATCTGATGAGACGCAGACCGTTGAAGCAGAAGCGGAATCTCCTGAAATAAATGATGATCCGAACCGGGTGATGACTCCTGAAGAGATCGCTCAGCTGCTGGCTGCAAATGAGGAGGATACGGAATCTGATGAGACGCAGACCGTTGAAGCAGAATCGGAATCTCCTGAAATAAATGATGATCCGAACCGGGTGATGACTCCTGAAGAGATCGCCCAGTTGCTGGCTACAAATGAGGAGGATACGGAATCTGATGAGACGCAGACCGTTGAAGTAGAAGCGGAATCTCCTGAAATAAATGATGATCCGAACCGGGTGATGACTCCTGAAGAGATCGCCCAGCTGCTGGCTGCAAACGAAGCGATGTCAGAATCGGAAGAGATAACCGAGATACCTGAAGAAACTATACCGGAGGTGGCTGAAGAAAGCGTACCGGAAGAATCCGAAGAAGTCATACCGGAAGTGACTGAAGAGAGCATACCGGAAGAAGTCATACCGGAAGATTTGGAAGAGACAGTGGGTTCTCCGGAAGTGGATATGATGTTAAGCGAAGAGTCTCTGGCAGACCTTCTGGAAGCCATCCCCGAACTTTCCGATGGACCGGCACAGGAAAATGCACAGGGTGAGCCTGCGGCGAATGAGGATGCTTATGAGATGCCTGACGGACTGACTTCCATTGATCTTAGTTTCACTGAGGAGTCGGAAGTAAAACAGGATGAAGCCCCGGAGGGGGAGCCGGGAAGAGAGATAGAAATCGACCTGTCTGACCGCAGTCTGTTTGAAATTCCTCTGGATGATGAGATAGATGAATCCCTGGCAAGTGCGCTGTCGGAGACTGATGCGGACAGTGCTGCCGTGAATGCTCTTTTGTCAGCGGACGAAGAGGGCACTCTTTTGGATGATGATGTGCTGTCGATTTTGGAATCGGGTGAAGATGATATGCCGGGTGAAGGCGGCGGCGGTGCCGGTGCAGATGACGGAGGAGATGAAAGTGTCCTGTTTGCGGATATAGAGGGACTCGACCTTCGGGAAGAGGGAGCAGATGAAGGCAAAAAGAAAGGCCTTCTGGCCAGGATAATCGAAGCCATCTTTGGTAAGAAGGGCAAAAAAGGCAAAGACGGCGACGACGACGACGAGGCAAAGGACGGCGGTCTGGAAACCGGAAATATAGCCGGTGATGAGAACATGGAGATCCTCAAGCAGCTGGATGAGGATGAAGATGAGCCGCCCAAAAAGAAGGAAAAGAAGAAAAAAGAAAAGAAAGAAAAACCCAAGAAAGAGAAGAAAAAGACAGAGAAAAAACCCAAGTCCAAGAAGGAAAAGAAACCCAAAAAGGAAAGGGTCATCGAGTACGAACCGGGCAAGCCTATTTCAAAGAAGTTTATCATAGCCATAAGCTTTATGTCGATCTCCTTCCTGGCACTCTTTATTCTGGCTATAAGCCTGCTTCCGGGATTTATCTATGCCCGCGAGGCCAGGGCTGCCTTTGCTCAGGAGGATTATGAGACCGTGTACAGGAAGCTGGCGGGCTTAAAACTTAAGGGCAGTGATGAACAGCTGTATCAGAAATCCTTCCTTCTGATGAAGATGAAGCGGTATGATCAGATGTGCGACCACTGGATGGCCGAGGGAGACATGGTCAGGGCTGTGGACGTGATGGTTCAGGCTGTCGGAGCTTTTGACAGATATGCACCTACGGCACAGGAATTCGGTGTATACGATATATATACGAGGTATTATGATGCTATCAGGGCAAAGATGGATACCATTCCCTTAAGTGAGGATCAGGCTAGGACTTTTGCGCTGATAACCGATGAGACACAGTATTCCATAGCTATCGAGGATTATCTCTTCGGAGAGCAGGATATAGAGCCCAATATCCCCGATGAAGTACTTCGCCTGTATGAAGAGGGCGAAGCCGGGACGGAGGGCGAAGAAGGGACCGAAGAAGAGCCCGGGGAAGATGCCGGAGAAGAAGGATCCGGTGATGCAGAGGAAGAATACGAAGAAGAGGAAGAAGATGATGATGGCGGTGAATCCGAGGATCTGTTCACCTTTGATGTACAGCAGGATTCACAGGGCAATTATCACGCGGGAGAGTAAAGCATGATCACAGTGATAGATTATGATGCCGGTAATATCATGAGCGTCATAAAGGCTTTTGAATATCTGGGAGAAAAGGTCCTGCTGACGGCTGACGAAAATGAGATATTAAACGCCGACAGGATCATCCTTCCCGGTGTGGGTAATTTTGGCGACTGTATGGCGGAACTGAATAAGAGGGATCTCCCCCCGGTGATAAAAAAAGCGGTGGCTTCGGGAATCCCCTTCATGGGCATATGCCTTGGTCTGCAGCTGATGTTTGACGACAGCGAAGAGGCGCAGGGAGTGGAAGGCTTAAGACTCCTTGAGGGACATGTGAAGCGGCTTCCGAAAAAGGATGATCTCAAGATACCGAATATCGGATGGAATTCCCTTGATCTGCCTAGGGAAAGCAGGCTTTTTGAAGGTATAGAGGATGGGAGCTTCGTTTATTTCGTCCATTCATATTATCTGGCCGCCCGGGATGAGGATATAGTCTGTGCCACCATTGATTACGGTACCAGGGTACATGCCGCGGTGGAAAAGGACAATATCTTCGGCTGTCAGTTCCATCCAGAGAAGAGCTCGGAAACCGGACTTAATATAATCAGGAATTTTTTGAAGGTTAAATAAGACATTATGCATACAAAAAGGATAATTCCCTGTCTTGACGTAAATAATAACAGGGTGGTAAAAGGAATAAATTTTGTAAATCTCCGGGATGCCGGGGATCCCGTGGAGGTTGCAGCCGCTTATGATAAGGCGGGGGCGGATGAACTGGTCTTTCTGGATATAACCGCATCCTCCGACCATCGTAAAACCGTGGTGGATATGGTGACAGCTGTGGCCGAAAAGGTTTTCATACCTTTTACCGTAGGGGGCGGAATCCGCACTGTGGATGATTTCAGGGATATCTTAAGGGCCGGAGCGGATAAGGTTTCGGTTAATTCCGCAGCCATAATGAATCCGGATCTCATCAGCGAAGCCGCAGATAAATTCGGAAGCCAGTGTGTGGTGGTGGCTATAGACGCCAAGCGTCATGGAGCCTCCTGGAACATATACAAAAACGGCGGAAGGATCGATATGGGCATAGATGCCATAGAGTGGGCCGTGGAGGCTCAAAGGCGCGGAGCGGGCGAACTGCTGGTGACCAGCATGGACTGCGATGGTACCAAGGCAGGATACGACATAGAGCTGACCGCTGAGATAGCAAAGAGAGTAGATATACCCGTGATCGCATCCGGCGGAGCAGGAGAAAAGGTTCACTTTTATGACGCCCTGACTGTGGGAGGAGCCGATGCGGCTCTGGCTGCTTCACTGTTTCATTATAAGGAACTGGAGATCATGGATCTTAAGGCTTATCTTAAGGATAAGGGCGTTGCTGTGAGAGTGTAGGTTTTTACATAAAGTTAAGATAAGAAATACGTAAATTATATATATGGGCAAAATATATAATTGTCACACACAGACGATATAAAGCATAAAAGAAAAAGGATAGAGAGGAGAAAAGGGAATGAATGTATTTCGCATTATAAAGAGAAGGATCGCGCTGTTTATGTCAGCATGTATGGTTCTTTGCGGATCAGGCGTGGGAGCGCTTGCGACGGTTCCCGTATACGCGGCCGAAAAGATCAAGCCGGTCATAGCCGAAAAGCCGGCGGCTTCGGCTATAACAGAGGGACAGTCTCTGGCAGATTCCGTGCTTACGGGAGGCAGGGCCAAAGTGAGCGCGAGCGATAATACGGTGGTAGCGGGCACTTTTGCCTGGAAGACGCCCAAGATCAAGCCTGTGCTCGGCGATACCAGATTCTCTGTATATTTTACTCCTGCTGATACGGAAACTTATGAGCGTGTGGAATTCAAGGTGCCCATCAGCATAAATAAAGCTCCCGAAAAGCCTTCAGGCGAAGGCGAAGGTGAAGGCGAAGGCGGTGGCAGCGGTACTCCGGATGGAGGTGAAGGCGGCGGCACGGATGGCGGCACCGTATCGGAAGACGGCACAGACATATCTTCCGATGCAGAGTCACCCATAAAGATCGTCACCTACGGCGGCTCCATGGTGAAGTTTTCCAAGAAAAATGTAGTCTCATCGGGAAGCATTACCTTCAGATACAATTCAAAGATGATCTATACAGGGAAAAAGATCAAGCTTCCCGAGATGAGTTTTGCCATCAATTATGATGAGATGCTGACTGGAGTGGTTTCGGATCCTTCCAGATATAAGAGCGCAGACTTTTTCAGCTTAAAATATAAGATGTCGGGCAACCAGCATGCTTCGGTCAGTGATGACCGTCCCTCCGACTATGTGAATTATCCCTATTTTACTTTCAAGTTGAAGCTGAACGCCAAGGCTATGAAGGCGGCTGGCATAAGCGCTTCCCAGATCAAAGCCATGAAGAAGCGTGTGAGAGCCATGAACAAGATCCTGGATTCAAGGGAGAATTCCTATGATATAATCCCTGTGGATCTGTCACTTCCTTCCACTTCGGTAACGGGCGTGCCCGTATTCAGTAAAGGCAAGCTGAGAAGTGTCAAGAATGTGGTGGTTCAGGCCAATTGTAACGGACAGGTCAGGACCTTTAAGCTGAATAAAAAATGTTTCTATGCATCTGTTGTTGATTCACAAAAGGGTATAGTGTCCATCACAGGTAAAAATGATTTCATGGGAACTGCTGTATTTAAGTGATCTTGTATGATAAACGGAATAATAAACGTAAATAAAGGCGCAGGCTTTACCTCCTTTGATGTGGTGGCAAGACTGCGCCATATCTTTGGACAAAAAAAGATAGGACATACGGGTACTCTCGATCCCGAGGCTACGGGGGTGCTTCCGGTATGTCTCGGGAATGCTACCAGAGTATGCGAACTGTTGATGGATGAGACCAAAACCTATGAGGCGCTGATGCGTCCGGGGACAGTTACCGACACCCAGGATATCTGGGGGCAGATTCTTGAGCAAAATGAGGTGACCGCCGGGTTTGAGATGATCAGGGATGTGCTTCTTTCCTTTGTGGGGGATTATGAGCAGCTCCCTCCCATGTATTCGGCCAAAAAAGTGGCAGGGAAAAAACTGTATGAGCTGGCCAGGAAGGGCGTGGAGGTGGAGCGAAAGCCCTCAAGGGTGAAGATTTTTTCCATCGCTGACATACAGATGCGAGGGGATGGAGATGTCAGTTTTTCGGTCACCTGTTCAAAGGGAACCTATATCCGCACCCTCTGTCATGACGCCGGTGTGAAGCTGGGCTGCGGCGCCTGCATGACGGCTCTTAAAAGGACGAGAGTGGGCTGCTTTGAACTGAAGGACGCTCTAACTTTAGAACAGATCGAAGCCGTGGAACTGCCGCTTTTAAAAGAGCACATAAAGACTGTGGATGTGCTCTTTGAGGATTATCCGAAGGTTATGGTCAAAACAGAAAATGAGAAGGCTCTCCTCAACGGAAATCCCCTGCCCTTATCCATGACTGATTTGTCCGGGATCGGTGATAAAACCCGGGTGAGAGTATATGATCATGCCGGAGATTTCAAGGCGATCTATATTTACCTTGAGGATGAAGGTGTGTTCAAGCCGCATAAGATGTTTCTCTGATCGTAAAATGTTTTTGATCATAATAAAATCGGGGGCAGATATTGAAAAATCCGGTTGAACTTGGATGATATAATCAGTTATAATAAATATTTAAGGATACATGTGGTATGGTTAAGGAATGAATAAGAAAAAATTACTGGATATCATCTTATCAATTGTATTATTGTTTCTTCTGGTCCTGGTCTTTCTGTTCCGTGATGAACTGCTGATGACGCCGAGTTATGAGTATACTACTGCTGCCGCGGCGTTTTACGGACAGGACGGCCGTGTTTTTGTGACCGATCACGGCAAGTCCTATATCAGTGTCATCGAAAAGAATAACACCATGTCAAAACTGCTTAAGGGCGGTCGTGAAGACCGGTTCTACTATGCCCAGGGCGTGACAGAGGGCGATGACGGTACTCTGTATATTGCCGATCAGGCGTATGTGACCCAAAGCGACGGAAGCGTAACCGAGGAATACAGGATCGTGGAGTATGCCTCCGGAAGATACAGTGTGTTATATTCTTCCGGGGATTCCATTATCCACGGAGTGAGATTTTATAACGGACAGTTATATTTCCTTCAGGATGACAGCTCGGGTATTGCCGTTTACCGTATGGAGGAGGACGGCAAGGCTCATGCTGTGAGAAGGACTTACATCGGCGATGTACTGAATGATGCCTCATATGATTTTGATACCGGAGTGTTTGTCATAGCGACAAAGAGGGGAGCGGTGCGTCTGTGGAAGGATGAGCAGGAGAGCTGGTATACCCTGCAGTTTGACGGAGAGCATCTGATGCCGGCTACCGTGGCCGCATCGGGCGGAAAAGTATGGTTTTCGGAGCTTTATTCGGGAAGGGTGTGCTGTCTGGATGAGAGTGATCCCGACGTTATAGAGACTGTCTATACAGAGCCCGATCTCAAGGTGGCTGCCCTCAGTGTGTCAAAGGATGGTAGAAGGGCGCTGGGTGCGGACCTTATCAGTTTTTACAGCTTTTCAGAAGCGGTAACTTCTCCTGACGGAGAAGTTTTGAAGTCCCTCAAAGCCGGGACCGGCTCCCCCGATGTAAAATCGGGGGCAGATAATGAAGACGGCACGTTTGAACATGCATATATGGGTCAGGTGGTTTATTCCGCTTTTTACAGGACTGTGATCCTGTGGATCGTCCTTGTTCTGGCTGTCATCATATTACTCTGGCTGCTGAGATTTCTGCCCGGAACCCTCATGGGACTTTTACATAATGAGTCCGCCCTCAGAATGTCAGTAGTGGTGGTGGCCGTGATCCTGGTGTCCGGTTTTCTGGCATGGTCCCTTATCGACAGTAATCATAAAAAAGAGGATGAATGGGACGTGAGCAGCATGAAGCTGTTCGCGGATATGGTAATAAACAATACCGACACGGATCTGCTGGACAACATCCGGACCGAGACTGCATACGGAGGTTCTTCTTATGTGGATCTGAGGAGCACACTGGATCTGTTGATGGCCGAAGCCCAGGAGCAGGGAAGGGAATACTATTATGTGTTCTACGGCAAGGAAAACGGCAAGATCTGTTATCTGTTGAATTATTATGATACCGTTATGTGCGGCGAACCCGTGGGTAAGTTGGACAGCGAATACTATCATGATGTATTGGAAAAACGGAATGCCTATGCGTTAAAGACCCGGGATGCCGACGGATTGTGGCTGTATGTCCTTTCTCCGGTGGTAAATGAAAAGGATGAATGTGTGGCCGTTCTGGAGATAGGTACGGATCTGAGTTATGGCATGAGTGAGAGAAAAAAGCAGACCATTGATGTCATAATCAATGTGTTCAGTTCCTCCGCTGTGATGATGATGCTCATCATAGAGGCTCTGTTCTTTATGTCCTTTGCTGAGAAAAGGCGCACGGAGCTTAAAAAGGATCCCACCGAATCTAATATCACAGGCAGGATACCCTTAAGGACCATCATATTGCTCACATATATGGCTGTGGCGCTTCAGGACCCCTTTATCACGGTGCTGGCATCCAGGCTTTACACGGGAGGTCTTCCCATAACGAGTGAGATGGCTTCGGGTCTGCCTCTTACCCTTAGTCTTTTGATGATGGCTCTGGCGGGTATAGTAACGGGACATATCGCCGAAAAGATCGGCACCAGAAAGATATTCCTGATCGGAATCTTCATCGAACTGGCAGGCTTTCTGGTCTGTGCCATGACCAGCAATTATTACGGACTTCTTTGCGGAAACGTGCTGATGGGAATGGGCCTTGGACTTATTAATGTCATCTGTAATACCCTGGCCGCCATGGGCGGGAGCATGGAAAATACAGCCCAGGCCTTTGCCGATGTGATGGCAGGTATCCTTTCGGGACTTACCATGGGAGCCGGATTCGCATCCCTTCTGTTCCCTCTGGGAGGCAGCAGGCTTGCATACTCCGTGTCAGCATGCTTTATGCTGCCTGCGATCTTTATCATCCGCTACTCCATGGATTCGGCTACGGAAAATGAGGTTAACAGGAGGGCACATCTGGAAAAGACAGAGGATGAGTCCAGCAAGATCGGTTTTGCCAGATTCTTCTTCAATCTGAGAGTTCTGGGATTCTTTGCGCTGATACTGGTACCGTTCATGACCTCCATTTCCTACAGGGAGTATTTTTTCCCCTTATATGCTTCGGGAAACGGTTTTATGGAGGATAGGATAGGGCAGATATACCTTTTGTGCGGCCTTATGGTGATCTATGTGGGACCTCATATATCTTCATGGGTTATAAAGCGCTTCGGCACATTCTGGAGCATAGTATTCGCCAGTCTGTTGATGGCAGGCAATATGCTGCTGTTTGTGATAAAGCCGGGAATGGTCACTGTTTTGTTGGGCGTGGTGATCCTGTCCGTCATCACATCTTTTGCATATACCTGTCAGTATACGTATTTTGAGCAGCTTCCCGATTGCGTGATGTATGGTGACGGTAAATCAATGGGCATATATTCATTGTTTGAAAATGCGGGACAGACCATAGGCCCCATGGTATACGGTGCCCTGATGGCTTTGGGCTACAGGAGAGGTATCGGCGTATTCTGTGCGGTCCTGTTTGTATTTGCCGTTTTGTACGTGGCGCTGATGCGGCGTCAGGAGGGATTATTCAGATAATATTATGGTGGAATTTTATGAGTTTACGGCTTCGGATGTGCCGCAGTTTGTGAGCTTTTATGAGAAATACCTGAATAGCGGTGTGCATGTCGGCGAGGATATAGCGGCTTTATTTGATGCGGGAGAATATTTTGGGATAAAGGCTGTATGTGACGGAGAGTGTGCCGGTTTCCTCACGCTTATGGAAGGTCTGTCCCTTACCATACCTCATCCCGAGGTGGAGAGGGAGATACTCGCCCTGATCGGTTCCTCCCGTTTCGTCACGGTGGATGCGTTTATGATATCACCGAAGTTCAGGGAGAAAGGCATAGGACATGCCCTGTGCGAGAGAGTGAACGCCCAGCTTTTATCCAGAGGCGTGGATATGTTTGTGGTGGAAATATGGGTATACCCCGACCACAGTTCTCCGGCTCTTTGCATATATGAAAAAATGGGACAATGCTTATATAAAAAGGAATTACCCGGATTTTACTCTGCCAGCAGCAAATACGGGATACTCTGTCCGGTATGCGGCAGCGAGTGCAGATGCGGAGCCTGTATGGAAGTGATCCGGATACCATCTTAAAGGAGCCAATTACCGCTTGCGGTAATGGCATCCGACCGGATCATGTCAGATATAAACCATGGTTTATAGAGGAGAAAGGAAAACAGTATGAAGCGAAGATTGATAAAGTGCGGAATCGACCGAAAAATGACCACTGCTTTACTGCTTTTGATGATGTTGATGACTGTGGCGATAGCGGTGATCAGTTATTTCTCCATAATCAACATCTACTACACCCAGTATACAGTCAAGGCGCAGGATCTGGTGCGTATGCTGGCCAATCAGGTGGATGGCGACTGGCTGGAGCGCTTTTCACAGGATTATGTGAAGGACGAGACTTATTATGAAGTGAAGGATAATCTTGACCATATAAAGAGCGATTTCACCGGCGTGCAGTATCTGTATATCTATAAGCCGGGAGAAACCAGCATGACATATCTGGTGGAGGGACAAAAGGAAGGCGATGATCCGGACCAGATGGCTTCCCCCGGTGACAGCTATAATTATGGGGAAAGCGATTATGAATATCTGGTGCCCGATATCAGAGCACAGAAGGCTTCCGATCAGGTGATAGTCGGTGATGATGCGGGCTATGGTATACCCATCATGGCCTGGGCTCCTGTGTTTAATTCAAAGGGAGAGATGGTGGCTATGGTGGAAGCCGACTACATAGCCGAAAACATAGGACCTGCCATAAATGCGACTATCCTTAAGATAGTTGCGGTGCAGGTGGTATGTATCTTTTTCGTGGTACTGCTGATGATCATAGTCATCAGGGGGTTGATAGCCAGACCTCTGAACAAACTTACCAATATCGTGGACTCCTATAAGCAGGGCGAAAAGATCGACAGCAAGATAGATTCGCTGGTCAAAAAGATGTCCAAATTCGGAGGGGATGATGAGATAAGTTCACTTTCCCTTTCCTTTAAGGAGATGACTGTCAGGATAGAACAGTACATCAAGGATATCACTGCTGTCACCGCGGAAAAGGAAAGGATAAGCGCCGAGCTTAATGTTGCTACTCAGATACAGGCCGATATGCTGCCCAGGATATTCCCTCCCTTCCCTGACAAGCATGAATTCGAACTCTACGCCACCATGGATCCCGCAAAGGAAGTGGGTGGAGACTTCTATGATTTCTTTATGATAGACGATGACCATCTCGGACTGGTAATGGCGGATGTGTCCGGTAAGGGCGTTCCCGCGGCACTTTTTATGGTGATCGCCAAAACTCTTATCAAGAACAGATCCCTCACCGGAGACTTTACTTCTCCCAAGGATGTGCTTGCGGATGTGAATAATATGCTCTGTGAGGGCAATGAAGCTGAGCTTTTTGTCACTGTATGGTTCGGAGTGCTGACCATATCCACGGGAGACATTGTCTTTGCAAGTGCAGGTCATGAGTATCCCGCATTCTACAGGCTGGATCAGGGATATGTACTGGAAAAGGATAAGCACGGGCCGCCGCTGGCTACCATGGAAGGGCTTCGTTTCAGGGATAACGAAACCAGTCTAAAGCCCGGCGAGACTCTTTTCCTTTACACCGACGGCGTGACGGAGGCAACGGACAGTTCCCAGACACTCTTTGGAGAAGACCGTATGCTGAAAGCTCTCTCCGAATTTGAAAAGGAAGATACACAGAATCTGTTAAAGGGCGTGAGAGTCAAGATCGATGAGTTTGTGGGAGATGCTCCCCAGTTTGACGACATTACCATGTTAGCCATAAGGTATTTGGGATAAATGAAAGAGTTTACGAAAAAATTATTATTGATCACAGGCATTACCTTTATCCTGACGGGCTGCAACAAGGCTGCTGATGATATCGAGGTGGTCAGGGTATGGCCCGGGGAAATGGGGATTGAGAACGCGCAGGTGGCTCTTAACGGTCCCGGTGCGGGCAGGATGGCCGGTCTTGTGCCTGATATAGGCGGAATATTTGATGACTCTTTTAATCAGGGAGCCTGGGAAGGAATGGAAGCTCTCAGTCTTTCCACAGGAGCAAATATCGAATATCTGGAGCCTGAGACGGCAGATGAATTTCAGGAAGATCTGCAGGCTCTGGCCGATAACGGCTGCGAGCTGTGCTGGGGCGTGGGATATTCCTGTGCGGATGCTCTTCTGGAGGTTGCAAAAGCAAATGAAGATGTGCATTTTGCCATCGTGGACAATGCCTATGATGAGGTGCCGGACAATGTTACGGGAGTGGTATTCAGAGCTCAGGAACCTTCATTTCTGGTGGGATATATAGCCGGAGTCACGACCCGTACACAGAAGATCGGTTTTGTGGGCGGAGTGAGCAGCGAACTTCTGGATCAGTTTGAGTATGGATACAAGGCGGGAGCGATGTATGCCGCGTCCCTTTTTTCAAAGGATATGCAGGTGGAGGTGGAGTACCTTGACAGTTTTACCGATGCTCAAAAGGGAAAAGAAGTGGCTGAGAAAATGTACGATGGCGGTTGTGATGTGATATTTCATGCTGCCGGAGGTGCAGGAAACGGTGTCATCGAGGCTGCTGAGGCAAAAAGACGCTATGTGATAGGCGTGGACAGGGATCAGTCATATCTGGCGCCCCGTTTTGTACTTACCAGTGCGCTTAAAAATGTCAATGTAGCTGTGGAAAAGGTGTCCACCGCATATTTCCTGGGAGAGGAGATCGGCGGCAGAAACATGAGCTTCGGTCTGACCGAGGGTGCTGTGGGCATACCGGATAAACATCCTAATTTCAGGGATGAGATATATGATTCCGTTCTCAACCTGGAGGACAAGATCAAATCCGGCGAGATTAAGGTTCCGGCAAACGAAGAAGATTATAAGCAGTTCCTGGCAGATCTTGAGGAGAAAAAATAATCGGCTCCCCCGATGTAAAATCGGGGGCAGGTAAGGAGGATAGATGTAAATGGCAAAGATATTAAAGGAAAAGCCGTCATACTATGACAAGTTTCAGTGTACCGGCAATACTACTTGTATAGATGTATGCTGTCATGCATGGTGTTTGCCCATGGATATGAAAACCGTTAAGTATTATCTCGAATACGAAGGTGAATTCGGAGATTATTTAAGGAGCCATATGCATGAGGAGAACGGTGAGTGGTTCATCACACTGAGAGAAGACGGAATTTGTCCTTTTTATAACTGTGACGGTCAGTGTGAAGTCCGGCTTCACGCAGGGGAAAGGGCGCAGATAGAGATCTGTGATATCTATCCCAGGGAGCAGGAGATCATGGCAGGTTATTACAGGCAGGATCGTCTTTTGATTGCCTGCTCTGAAGTGGCCAGGCTCCTGTATACAGACACAGATGATCGGCTTGAGTTTGTCAGGGAATGGGTGGAAGATGAAAATGCAAAGGAGATTTCCCCCGAGCTTAAGGAAAAGGTGGATAAGCTGCTGGCCTTCCGTGACGGCATGGTGGAGGCGCTTCAGGCGGGTGCCTTTGATGACAGCCTGTTTAATGTACACGATTCAAAAGAGCTGATCGAAAGGATAATGAGAGCCCAGCTGTATTTCCAGGGACATGAGATGTCGGCTGATCTGTTTACTGCTATAAAGCGCATTTTGCCGCAGCTTGATGAAATACGCATAAAGTTTTATGACAGCGTGCCTGAGGCAAAGGGCTGGATGAGGCGGACAGCTGCGTATTTTGCCCACAGACAGCTTTTGGATACCATTCAGGATAGCTGTATAGAAGGCCCTCTGGTGTCGGTTTTCAGAAGCGTCCGCATGCTGGAACTTTGCTGCCTGGGCAGGTTTTCCCAAAAGGACAGCTTTGATCTGGATGACATGATCTTTTGTGCGCATATTTTCGGATTGATATATGAAATATCCATGCATAATTTGGATCTTATGAAGACTGTTTTCAACAAGGCCAGGGATGCGGAATACCCCGACGGGGAAAACAGTCATCTGAGACCTCTTCTGTACCCGTGATAAAAGGGGAATGAATGCTTGCAAAATGTAATAAATGATAGTATAATTGCAGAGGTTGTTTTGGTGAGAGATCATCGTATACCGGCGGGATTAGTACATCGGTAGTACATCGGCTTCCCAAGCCGAGGAGGCGGGTTCGATTCCCGTATCTCGCTTATGAGTTTCATATATTATGGAATGATTTGATACGTGAGGAGGACCGTCATATCGGATATTTTATTTGTCCGGATGGCGGTTTTTGTTTTTGCATATTATAAAGGGACGGTACCCGACTTTAAGTACGGTAAGGATAAAGAGGGAAAATGAAAAAAGTTTAACATGAAGATCAAGGCGAAGTGATCTTTAAGATAAAAAAGGAGGTTGAAATGGAAAAATATTTTAAACTCAAGGAGAACGGCACTACGGTGCGCACGGAGGTTCTGGCAGGTCTGACCACTTTTATGACCATGGCCTATATCATAGCCCTGAACCCCAATCTGCTGACAAATTTTGATGTGGGGTCTCCCCTGTGGAACGGCGTGTTCCTGGCTACCTGTCTGGCATCGGCCATAGGAACAGCCTGTATGGCTTTTCTGGCCAACAAGCCCTTCGTAATGGCGCCGGGTATGGGACTTAATTCATTCTTTGCAGTAGTAGTTGCAAATATCGCAGTGATCAACAATGTGGAATATACCAATGCTTTCCAGGCCGGACTATGCATAATCCTCATAGAGGGCGTTATTTTCATGGTCCTGTCGATGTTTAACGTGCGTGATAAGATCGTGGATTCCATACCCCTCGGTATAAGGCTCGGTATAGGACCTGCCATTGGTCTTATGCTCATGAATATCGGCTTTGGATCAAATGTGGGTATATATGCCGAAGGTAACGGTTATTCGGCACCTTTCTATGTGATGAGGGATTTCTTTGGCAGTATGACTCCCAAGCTTTTGCGCGACAATATGGGCGGCGAGTATATGCAGATGGTCATCACCGTGGTTACCATGCTGGTGGGCCTTATCGCTATAATCATCCTGTCTAAAAAGGGAGTGAGAGCTGCAGTGCTTCTGGGCATGCTGATGGCATCCGTTCTTTACTGGATCTGCGACGCGGCTGTTTTGGGACATAATCCCTTTGAATCCCTTAAGAGCGCTTCCTTTGTGCCTCCTTTTGCGGACATGGCCTCCGTCACTCTTTTTAAGTTTGATTTCAAGGGCTTCTTTAACATGGGCTTCTTCACTGCCATCACCATCATCATATCATTCTGTATAATAGATATGTTTGACACCATAGGCACACTGGTAGGTACCGCCTCCAGGGCAGGCATGGTGGATAAGGAAGGAAACATGCCCAATATGAAGGAAGCACTTCTTTCAGATGCAATCGGTACCGTCACCGGAGCATGTACAGGTACTTCCACGGTAACTACCTTCGTAGAGTCCGCATCAGGCGTGGAAGCAGGAGGACGTACCGGTCTTACCGCCATTGTGGCAGGAATTATGTTCCTGGCATGTATCTTTATCGCCCCCATAGCAGCCATCATACCTGCTGCAGCAACCAGCGCGGCACTTATATATGTGGGCGCCCTGATGCTTCAGGGACTGGGTAAGCTTGATTTTGGCAATATAGATGAGATCGTGCCTGTGTTCATCATGCTGCTGGCTATGCCTGTGTCCGGTTCCATAGGTCACGGTATCGGTTTGGCCATGATCATGTATACCTGTATAAAGGTGTTCTCCGGCAAGGCAAAGGAAGTATCGGTACTGACCTACGTTATCTCACTGCTGTTTCTGGTAAAATTCTTTGTCATAGTGTAAGATTTGATCGGCAATAATAAGTATTTTTGATCGACAAATATAAGTTTTTGTTGAAATATTGCCGCGAATCGAATATAATATTTATTTGTGCGGGATATCCTTTGGGATTTCCCGCAAAAGCCGGCCTGTCGGAATTGGCAGACGAGGCAGACTCAAAATCTGTTGATGGCAACATCGTATGGGTTCAAGTCCCATGGCCGGCACTTAAATCAGCCATACATCTTTCGGGGTGTGTGGCTTTTGTCATTCTTCCGGGTTTGGCTTTTTGTCATTCTGAGGAACGAAGTGACGACGCTGATCACATCATGAAATGATGTGATGCCGCCCCGGCGAGGGGTTGCGAAGCAACAGAAAGAATCCTGATAGAGTGAATATATGTAAGTGCATACCGGATTGAGAAAGATTTATCCTTCCGGTGTTGGCACGGCGGGTAAAGATATGAATACTGAAGAAAAACTTAGCAGAGTAAGAGACGAACTTAAAAAAGCGGAAGCTGCGGCTTACCTTTGCGCAGCCTGCGATCCCCATGAGTCCGAATACATAAGTGACCATTACAAGGTGACGGAGTATCTGACCGGATTTACGGGAGAAAATGCCACTCTTTTGGTCACGGCGGATGAGGCGCTGCTCTGGACGGACAGCAGATTCTTTATACAGGGGGCGAGGGAGCTGTCTGATGGCCCTGTCAGGCTAATGAAGAGCGGTGAAAAGGATGTGCCGGAGGTTTGCGAATATATTTCCGGAGTGTTAAAGGCGGGAGATAAGCTGCTGACGGATATGGCATGTCTGGACCGTAACATGAGGAAGAAGCTTAAAAAACTCAGTGAGTCTTATGGAATAGAGCTTTACAATGACAGAGGATTTGCTGATATGATATGGCCGGACAGGCCGGCTGTCCTGGCGCATCCCGTTTCTATAATGGAGGATGACATTTTTGGAGGCAGTGTAAAGGATAAGCTTAAATCCCTGAGGGATGTGATGGCCGGGGAAAAGATCGACATATACCGGGAATCCAGGCTTGATAATCTGATGTGGCTGTTTAACTTAAGGGGAAGGGATATACCCTATAATACCCTGGCTTTTGCTCACGGGCGTATCACAAAGGATGAGGCAGCCATCTACCTGTATGATGAGGCTGTGGATGATACCATACGGGAGCATATGGCTGTTAACGGGGTTAAAATAGAAAACTATGATGAATTCGTGCCGGATTTTGGGGATGCAAAGGATCTGATAAGTCCTATGAAAGCCTGTAAAAGCGAAGCCCAGATAGAGCAGATCAGAAAGTATTTTCTGCTGGATTCACTGGCTGTCACAAGATTTTTGAACAGGTTAGATGAAAAATTAAAAGACGGAGATCCGGATGCTCTTTCGGAAAAAAAGCTGGCGGCCCTGCTTCATGAAGAAAGAAAAAAGATAGAAGGATTTTTGGGCGAGTCCTTTGAGACTATATCGGCCTACGGGGCAAATGCTGCGCTTCCCCACTATTCATCTGCCGGAGAGGGTGATGTGAAGATAGAAAAAAGAGGGTTTTACCTGTGTGACAGCGGAGGCTTCTATCCGGGAGTCACCACCGACGTCACCAGGACTGTGGCCTGCGGTGAGCTGACACAGGAGGAGAGGCGCGCCTATACTTTGGTAGCGGCAGGCTGGGCCAGGCTCATGAATGCCGTGTGGCGCGAGGGATGCACGGGACTGAATCTGGATATACTGGCAAGGCTCAGGCTCTGGGAGGCAGGTTTTGACTATGGTCATGGCACAGGCCACGGAGTGGGGGCCGGACTTTGCGTACATGAGGGGCCCCAGTCCATCAGTTTCAGGACGAGGGGAGAGGCGGCTGTGTTAAAACCCGGCATGCTGGTGACCTGCGAACCGGGATATTATAAGGAAGGCCCCATGGAAGGTGAGAACAGGGGCTATGGAATAAGGATCGAGAATACACTTTTGGTGGTGAAGGATGAGCATGAGGGTTTCCTTAAATTTGAGCCGCTGACGCTGGTGCCTATCGACCTTACTCCCCTTGACAGGACGCTGCTTAGTGAAGAGGAGATGGGGATGATAGATGATTATCAGAATCTTGTGTCCGAAAAACTGGGTAAATTGACATTGTAGGCGACGGCGGAGTATAATTTTTGTGGTTTTTTATTTGAAGTCCCTCAAAGAAATATCCTAAGGCATCCACCACTTCGTGGTATCCCTTAGGATGAAGGACCGGTTTCCCCGATATAAAATCGGGAGCAGTATGGAAAGGAATCAGAATATGTTCAATAAAACGAAGAAAAAAATCAGTCTTTTAATGTGTTTCATACTTTTGATATCTTCTTTTGCCATGCCTGTTATGGCAGATGAGAAGAAAGACGAATACGTGGGACGGACGGTAGACTTTGGCGACCTGTCCGGAAACTGTCTCATAGCCGTGAACCCCGAGCCCTGGGTACAGAGCC
>JAFRWW010000062.1 GCA_017441585.1 Lachnospiraceae bacterium | reverse complement strand
TATGTTGTTTGGTGGTACTTACACTATACCATATTTAGAGGCCTTTTTTCTATCACTTGATAGATGACAGCAACAGTATAAAAATGTCAAGGTATTATGCGGCTTTACGGCGCCACTGATTCATTCGGTGAATAATACAGGCTAATTTTATATTTTTGTATTTTCGTCCGTATCACCTATTAACACCATACAGACTATTTTCATATTTTTGTATTTTCGTCCGTATTTTTCCACTTCATCTTTACGGACGATTCAAGCTTTTTTCTATTTCGTCCGTATCGCCTATTAACACCATACAGACTAATTTCAGATTTTTACATTTTCGTCCGTATTTTTTTATTTAATTTTTACGGACGATTTGGACTTTTTTCTGTTTCGTCCGTATCGCATTTTTCGGCATACGGACTATTTTCATAATCTTGCATTTTCGTCCGTATAAATTCTTGATTGCTACCTCCTTTCAAGCAAGCTTGATGAGGCATCAATATCTTCGGTTATCATAACTTCAAAGTCAGGCTCAATTGTAAGCCACTGATACTTCAAAGTCAGGCTCAAAATGCTTCGCATTTTTCGCTTGACGCTTCGCGTCAAATATCCGATCACATATCACCACATCCTCTCAAGCAAGCTTGAGGATGTGGTAACATGTGACGGCTGCCTGACTTTGAAGTAATCAAAACTGAAAGTACAAAAACGTGTTCTCATTATACCCGCCGCCCCAGGCGCCGAAGGTAAGGATGGCGGCAAGGATGATCAGATATACAACAAGTCTGAACACATACTGCTGGCGCTCCACCACTTCGTATAAATTCACGCCCCTCACTTTAAATATGTCCGTGACCAGCACCGCCAGGATCGAATAAACCATCGCCATGAAGGGCTTCTGGGCCAGGCCGAGTGCATATATATCTTCACCAAATAGTATCCATGGATTAAAGTTTGCAAATACATCCTTTATCATGGCAACTGCCATGGCGCCGCTTCCTGCCCTAAAGAACAGCCAGGTGAAATCCACCAGGATAAAGGTGATGATCACCTTGAATATCTTATATCCTAAGCGCGAATCATCGATATGAAGGCGTGATCTCACATTAGTAAAGAACTTGACAGTCAGACCTTCAAATACCTGGAAGATGCCGTTTAGTCCGCCCCAGATCACGAAGTTCCATGAGGCGCCGTGCCACAATCCGCTGACTAAAAATACGATCATCACATTTATATATTTCCTCAGGGTGCCTTTACGGTTACCACCGAGAGGAATATAGAGATAATCCCTGAACCACTGGCTTAGGGATATGTGCCAGCGGTGCCAGAATTCCGTAACACTTCTTGACATGTAGGGAGCGTTAAAGTTTTCCATCAGCTCAAAGCCCAGCATCTTCGCTACGCCTCTGGCGATGAGGGAATAGCCGCCGAAATCACCATAGATCTGGAAGGCGAAAAGAACAGTGGCCAGCACCACGTAAAAGCCCTTATAGGTCTGTGCATCAGAAAATACCGTATCCACCACTATGGCTATGTTGTCCGCCATGACTACCTTTAAGAAGTAACCTGCCAGAGTCATGAGAAAACCGCGCCTTAGATTATCAAAAGAAAATACCGTATCGCTCTTTATCTGCTTAAGGAGATTCTTCGAACGCTCGATAGGTCCTGCCACCAGCTGGGGGAAGAAGGATACGAAAAGGGCGTATCTGAAGAAATTCTTTTCCGCCTTCGTATCACCCCTGTACACATCGATGGCATAGCCGAGAGCCTGAAATGTGTAGAATGAAATACCCACGGGAAGCACTATATCAAACTGGGGGATCTGAAGAGATAATCCCAGCTTAGATCCTATCCCAAAGACATTCTGTAATATGAAATTAAAGTATTTGAAGTATCCAAGGATGCTAAGGTTAAGGATGACACCAATCGCCAGAATCAACTTACGACGATCAAAACCATCCTTAGTTTTTTTCACCACCGGACTGTTTTTTGTATCGGATGCGCCCTTTCCTGCCTTACCATGCTTCAGGCTTTTTCCGGCAACAGAATTCAGGGCTTTTCCATCAGCAAAAGTCGTATCCTTTCCGTCAACAGAAGTCGTGTCCTTTCCGTCAGCGGAAGTCAAATATGTGCCATCAGTAGATGTCCCAGTCTTTGCGCCGGAAGAAGTATCCACCAGCAATCCCGTGACCCAGGTGATAAAAGTGGACAAAAACAAGAGCAGCGCATAGGCGGCATTCCAGCTCATGTAAAAGTAATAACTGGATATGAGAAGCCATACCCAGCGTACTTTCTTCGGAATGATAAAATATACCAGCGCGACTATCGGAAAGAATAGTAAAAATGTACCTGAATTAAAAAGCATTTAACTTACCTTATGAACCAAACACAGACTGGGTGACCCAGGTAAAATTCATGTTCTGTGAGAGCGTGTTCAGCACTTCCACCGTGATCCTGTTATCATTGGTGTGATCCGTATTTCGCTCCATCTGGGACAGGGCAAAATTAGGACCGCTCTTAAATCCGTCAAAACCGGCAAAGGCCACATTTTTGACACCGATGGAATCTAAAAGACGAAGCAGCATCAGAATACAGTTATCTGAAATCTGATCCTTATAATATGCATAGTCCGAATAATTCACCGCCAGATCATACTCATATCCCGCATCCAGCAGGTTCGAGGTGATCACCTTTATGTCCGCTCCGCTCTTGTCATGGAAGGTCTCCCAGCGTCTTATGTTGGAAAAGAATGCGGCATGGGAAGCATATTCCTTCCATATAAAATTGGCGGTTATGACAAAGGGATCCGCAAGATGTATGTAATCCTCTATATCCTGACGATGCTCCCTGATGCTAAGGCCCGGAGCTATGATGAGAACAGGGGAAGCCGTAATGCCTGCCCCGTCTTTTTTCTCACTGATGATCTGCAACAGTCGTTCTTTGTCGGCAGTATCATCTATGCTGTGACTCTGATACTCTGCATAAAGCATGTCGGCATATTCCCTGTCAAAACGGGTTTTGTGATCGTTATCTATGCGGGAGAGGATCTGGTTTATCTGTTTTGTCTTAAGCCTGCCGGCACCCATGAGATACTCGGCGTAGGTCCTGTGAACCTTGTGCTGGGCCGAGAGGGCATAGGCTATGGAATAGCCCCAGGGTATCCTCTTTTTTATCTCCGCTATGTACTCATCTATAGCATCATAGACAGGCTCTATGTCATAGGATGCGCCGCAGTTTTCATTCATGTATTTCATCATCAGCTCGATGCACAGATTACCGGGGACACGCCCCATGCCGTACAGCGATCCGTCGATGGTGATATCGCGGTCCGAAACGGATATGTCGATAAAATTCTGGGCCAGGGAAAATGAAAGGGACTGGTTCTCATGAAGATGAACCGCGATCCTGATCCCCTTATCCAGGTTATGCTCGATAAGATTATATATGCGCACCAGATCCTGACGCTGCATGGCACCGAAGGTATCCACCATAGTGAAACCGTAGACACCTATCTCGTTTGCCCTTTTGATAAAACCAAGAAGCTGCGCATCGGAATAGCCCATGATATTGATGGGATTCACAAAGCACTTATAACCCTTACGGATCACATATTCGCAGGCTGCAAAACCTTCCTCGATATGATAATCATGGAAGGATATCCTGATGATCTCAAAAGTACCATCATTGTCTTCCAGCTTTGAAAAATCGTAAAGATCCGCCTGAGCCATGAGGGCGTATTTCACATGGGCGGGACGTGCCTTGGGGAGCACACGCTTTGCTTCTTCTATCGTATTGTACATGGCACGGTCTGGATCATATTCACAGTTTTGAAGAAAACCGGTCTCGATCACATCCATACCGGATGAAGCCAGATCCCTGATGATGGACTTTATCACATCCTCACCGAATTCGGAGTGATTGATGTGTCCGCCGTCCCTCAGGGTACAGTCAAGTAATTGTATATTTTTCATTATATCTCCATAAGATTAACTCTGTGTTTAGATACCTTTATTCAAAATCCTTCCTGTTGCTTCGTAACCCATCGAATTTCATCCTAAGGCGTGATGCCGCGCTCCTTCATGATCTCCTCCACCTGGGCGATCTGTTCGATAAGATCCACACCAAAGGAAGAAAATGAAGTCTCATCAAGCCTTAACTTTCTGCCGTGTTCCAGAGCACGGTTGCACTCAATACCTTTTTCCGATATCTCCAGGGCCGACTGTCCCCAACTCAAAAAATCAAGCAGGAACTGTCTGCGGTAAGAATACAGACCCACCAGATGCCAGCCTGTGCAGGCCTCTGATTCAAAATTGTAAGGCGCCGCACATCTGGTAAGATAAAGCGCATCTCCTTTAAGATCGATGACTGCCTTTACCACGTTGGGATTAGTAAACTCTTCCTTATCCGTGATCCGCTGTCTTAATGCGGCATACTCCACCTCGGGATCATCCAGGATATGGATGACCTGTCTGATCTCCTCAGGATCGATGAGGGGCTCGTCGCCCTGTATGTTAAGATAGATATCACCGTCAGTGCGTGAAGCCACTTCCGCCACCCTGTCGGCACCGGTCCTGTGGTCCTTTGAAGTCATCATGGCCTTCATGCCGTTTTCCTCACAGCATTTCATGATGCGCTCATCATCCGTGGCCACTACTATCTCATCTATCTCGCTGACTTTCTCAGCCTGTTTGTATACCCACCACACCATAGGCTTTCCGTTTATCAGGGCAAGGGGCTTGCCGGGGAAACGGGAAGACTCATATCTGGCGGGGATCACTCCTATTATCTTCATGGTTTTCATCCTTTTCGAAATTCTTCGTAACCACTTTCCCTTTAATGACATTACCGATTGTCATCCTAAGGGAAAACAACATATCATTATATCAAAGCATCCATGATTAAGCAATCATTTCGATCACGGTCAACTATCTCTTCGATCGCGAACCATATTGGACCGGTCACATATTCTTTCAGATTAAACTACAGAGCCCTATTGACCAAACTGCACATGCCATGAGTTTTCATATATATGCAGATCGTATTTTTGAGCCAATTGAGAGTACTCCTCCGTGTACCTGTCCTCATCAACCATGAGGGTACTGAAACCCTTTTCCTGCACATCCTTAAGTGCAGTCTTGAAATCATGCAGATCGCCGAGCTCGTCATAAACAAAGACCACATCGCACCAGAACATATATGTACTCAGTTCATGATTGATGATGCCGCGTTTTTTCGTAAATACCACGGTGCGTGAAAGTATCTCATTTCCATCACTCTCACCATAGATCTCATATATTTTCTGAGCCATTATCCTGCAACTGTCTTCATCAAAGGGATATGCAAAATAAGCATCCTTATCCTCTGCCAGGACATATCCTACGGCCTCCGCCGTGGGCTCATATAAAACATCATCAAGATACACTGCCTTCTCACCATTTTGATATAAAGACAAGGCTTCATCCGCATCCTTGGCATAAGAAAAACCATCATACTTATCATACCAATGGTTCGAGACTTCCTTTAACGTATTCACCTCATCGCGGCTCACATTGTCACAATATGCGCCGTCGGCGTCGGTGCGTATCATCCTCTCATACTGCCACCTGGTATACACGGTGTGGGGATAGACCCTGATCCCATACTCCATTGCAATGGGAGCCAGAGCCTTTCGCCAAAGGCCTTTTTTCATAACGATCACGTCCACGTCATTTTCCTTACAAAAAGCCGCGTAATCCCTGAACTTATCCACCTCGCCGTCAAAGTCGGTCTTGTACAGGGTGAAAATATATCCGCCGAAATCTCCCAGTTTTTTAAAACCGGCCAGTTCTTCCTCCTGATAAAACTGGATTATTATCCTGTTAAAAAGATTCTTATCAAGCGCCTTTACCGCATCCGTAAAAATGCCGGCCTGCCTTAAGCTCTCGGTGCTGTCATCGCTTTTAAAATCCGTCACCAGATATATATCTTCATGCTCCTTAAGGAGCCTCAGCATATCATCAAGTGAAAGTGGCGTATATTTGCCCTCAAGGGGAGTATTCATAAACTGTTCTTTAGTCGGGATATGGTCATCATCGATGCCCTCCTGACCGCTCTCATCAAAACTGTGACAGAGCACCAGTTCATCATCACTGGTCATGGCAAAATCACATTCAAAAACCTTATGCCCCTTGGACAGTGAATACTCAAAACCCTCCAGAGAATTATAGGGTTCCTCTCCGGTAGTGCCAAGGGCATGGGCCACCACAGGATTGTTTTCGTACCACTTGGGACTCGTCTTTTGCCAGCCTGTATTTTGGCAGCCTGTCATGAGGATGATAATGAACAAGGCTGCAGACAGGATGATGAGATGTCTGTGTAGTCTGCATAATCTATGTAGTCTGTGTGATCCATGCATTCTGTGTATTCTGTTTGATCCATGTACAAATTTCATATTTTATATTTTCATAAATCAATTTCTATGCTGACATTTATCATTATAAAAATCAGTCCCCTTAATTCTCTTGTAAAACTTAAGTCCCATGAACACAGTCACCACGCCGATGAGAACTATGATGATCCATCTGGCATAGCCCGGCAGCAGATACAGTCCGCCCAGGGCGATCCCTCCTACCACCATCACAGCCGTCATGAGGAAGACAAACCTGTTGTCATACATGTCCGTAAGTCCCAGTTTTTTGCTCATGACATAATGGAGCACCAGCAGCAGGATAAATCCAAACAGCGTGGTATATGCCGCAGCCATGTATCCAAAGATCGGAATAAATATAAAGTTCAGTATCACGTTTACGGCGGCGCTTATCAGGGTACCTATGGAAATATATTTTGTCTGCTTTTCAAACCGTTCCATGTTCACATAGAAGGTATAGGCAAACTTGCAGCCATAGCCTGCCATGACAGGCGGTATCACGTAAACAGCTTCATAATAGGACTTTCCCCCCATGAACCATATGAGCTCGGGGGCCACCAGTATGCAACCCATCACCAACACCACAAAAAACAAAAGGTAAAACCTGGACATCTTCTTTACACTCTCGTTGTCCTTATTATGCACGCGGTCAAAAAGCCAGGGTTCCCAGGCCTGATTCAGGGATGTGAAAAGGATGGAGATTATCATACCGCAGGAATAGGCCACCGAATACACGGCAGCATCCTGAGCCGAGCACATCTGCTTTATCATGATCCTGTCGGAGGATCCCAGGATGGTATTGGACAAAAGATGGGGTACCAGCGGAAGCGATATGCACACTGCATATTTCCAGTATTCCCCAACATAAAACTTTTTGCCCCGGGCCATCATCATGATATATGCTGCCAGATAAACTATGAGCAAGGGTATGGTCATACCCGCGATGCGGCCAAAGAGCCTATCCTTACAAAAATATACTCCCGCCAGAGAAACGAGGGTGGATACTATGGTAGAACCCACCGACACCGCCACGAAGCTTTTATATTTCTGCAATATCCTGTGCTTGGCCTGCATGATGGTAAGGGCCGGAGATAAAAGCACATTGAAAAACATGAAATGGATATATACCGCATCCATGTCGAAAATCTTTACAAAGAACGACATGAACAGACAGACTATGAGATAACAGATCAGCGTGATGAGACTGCCGCAGGCTATGATGGAGGATAAGAATCCGTCAAAGTCATCCTCATAATCATATCTGGCGCGGTACACGCAGCCGCTCATCTCCAGGGTCACGAGGATCGCGATTATGGAAAGCCAGGCGGTGTAATTGCTGTATTCGCCGTATTCACCCTTGGTCAGAAGACGGGTAAAAATGGGCGTGGTGATAAAGCCCACTCCCTTTAAAAGGAAGTTGCTTATGGTGTACCATGTGCCCGCCTTGAAGGCTTTTTTTGAAATGCTGTCCTGTTTCATAAAACTATTATTTATGCCAAGGGTATTTCCATGCCATATCTTTCAAGATTCTTCACTTCGTTCAGAATGACAATTCCTATAATAATGGCTTTTAAACTCAAACTATCATTCTTTTCCTAATCCCCCAAATCATACTGGCTATAATATAATTTATGATAGAATCCGCCGGCGGCCAAGAGCTCTTCATGTCTGCCCTGCTCGATGATATTTCCGTCCTTCATTACCAATATCAAATCCGCCGTCCTGATGGTAGACAGACGATGAGCCACCACAAAACTGGTCCTACCCTTCATCAGTCTCTCAAAATCAGACTGGATCTTCTGCTCGGTCCTGGTATCGATGGAGGAAGTCGCCTCATCGAGTATCAGCATAGGCGGAATATCTGCCATGATGCGGGATATGCAAAGCAGCTGTTTTTGTCCTGCAGACAAAAGGGTTCCCGTATCACTGACCACTGTATCGTAGCCCTTGGGAAGCCTCATGATAAAGGAATGGGCGTGAGCTGCCTTTGCCGCCTCTATCACGGCTTCATCGCTTATCTCTTCCCTGCCCATCCTGATATTTTCCATGATGGTATCATGCCGCAGCCATGTGTCCTGGAGCACCATTCCGTAGCTGGCTCTCAGGTGATGTCTGTCAATATTTCTTATATCGCAGCCTTCCACCATAATGGAACCTGCATCCACATCATAAAATCTCATGAGAAGATTGATGAGGGTGGTCTTGCCGCAGCCCGTGGGTCCAACGATAGCTATGCGCTGTCCCTGTGTAACGGAAAGATTCAGATCCTTAATAAGCTCTCTTTGGGGATCGTATGAAAAATCCACATGGGAAAGATCCACATTTCCTTTGATATCCACAGCCACGGGATCGTCGCTTTCCGGACGCACTTTTTCCGAGAGCATATCAAACACCCTGCCTGCGCAGGTCAGTGAATTCTGCAGTTCCGTCACCACTCCGGATATCTCGTTAAAGGGCTTCGTATACTGGGTGGCGTAAGCCAAAAATGAGGTCAGAGCGCCCACACTGATCTTACCCTTTATGGCAAGAAAGGCTCCGGCCACTGCCACAAAAGCATAGACCAGGGAATTTACAAATCTGGTGCTCGGATTTACCAGGGAGGAATAAAAAGTAGCCTTTAAGGAAACTTCTCTCAGTTCCTCATTCTGGGTATCAAATTTTTCCATTATATCAGCTTCCCTGGAAAAAGCTTTTATCAGCCTGGCATTCGCCAGAGTCTCGTCTATAAGCGCGGTCTGTTCTCCCCTCTTTTGTGACTGGGCCAGAAACAGAGACGCTGTCCTTGTGGCGATGAACCTGGCCACCAGGAAGGATATGGGAGTCAGCAGTATCACCACCAGAGTACACCATACATTGAGTCTGAACATAAAAGCCAGGGTTCCGAATATGGTCAGCACGCCTGTCAGGAACTGGGAAAAGCCCACCAGCAGACCATCTGAGAACTGATCCACATCGGCTATGCATCTGCTGACTATATCACCGGTGGGATGAGCATCCAGATACTTTATAGGAAGTCTTTCGATATGCGTAAACAGATCGGCTCTTATATCCCTCACCACGCCATAGGTGATCTTATTGTTGAACACATTCATGAGCCACTGCGCCATGGCGCCGAGAGCCACCACTATGAGTCCTCTTTTTATAAGGACGATAATGGCCGACATGTCCACTCCGTTTTCAGTCAGGAGGCAGTCGATGGAGCGTCCGATGAGTATGGGCATGTACAGCGTGCTGCATACGATCACCACCGCCATCAGCATGGAGAGGATGACTATGGGGATGTATTTCTTTATGTAATTGAGGACACGTTTTATGTTTGAATTCATGTTTCTCTTTTTCGTCCGTATGCCTTCAAACACCGGTACGGACGATTTCGCTTTTTCCCTTTTTCGTCTGTATGTTTAGACCGATTACGACTAAGAAATAAAGTGAAATATAGTAAAATACTGAAACTTCCCACATGTCATCCTGAGTGAAACGAAGGATCCTGAAAGAGTTAAAGGATTTAAAAAGGTCATCTTTATAAAGATTCTTCGCTGCGCTCAGAATGACATAAATTGCCTATTTTATCATCAAGTGGGAAG
>JAFRWW010000061.1 GCA_017441585.1 Lachnospiraceae bacterium | reverse complement strand
GAACCGGTGAAAGCCTTAGTCTTGCGGATTACAAGGGTAAGGTAATCCTTGTTGTAAACACCGCGACAGGCTGCGGATTTACACCGCAGTATGAGCCGATCGAGCAGTTGTATAAGGATTATCATGATAAGGGACTTGAGGTGCTCGAAAAAATAAGACCCATGCGGTGCATGGGTCTTATTTTTTATCGGAGTGACAAGATTCGAACTTGCGGCCTCTACATCCCTAATGTAGCGCTCTAGCCAAACTGAGCCACACCCCGAAGTTATGAATGCGTTCTTGCGACACGCACCGTATTATAATATAAAAAGCAACGTCCTTTGTCAAGCACTTTTTTAAAAAAAATAGTTGATAAATGTTTGACAACGAAAGTCTTGTCTGATAGAATAGCTAGGATTGTGTTTTATAATTCTGCCCCATGTTCATTTGGCTCTGTCATTTATGAGCTGGCGAGTGAGTTGGCGAGGAATATTCATCAGGAGGAAAGATTAAAATGTCAGGTAGTAAGAGTAAAGCCGGTGGTAAGGAAAATAAGTGGATATGTGCGGCAATCCCTGCACTTTTGCTTCACTGCAGTATAGGTACGGTGTACTGCTGGGGTACTTTTTCAAAGGAAATCGGAGAGTACATTTACGGAGCCGAGAATTTCCAGGCTCACGCCACAGCAGTTCAGTGGGCGTTTTCCCTGGCTATCTTTTTCCTGGGAATGTCTGCGGCTTTCCTCGGTGACGTGGTGGAAAAGGATATCCACAAATCCTCACTTATCGCGACTATCTGTTTCACGACAGGTATGGTGGGTACCGGCGCCGCTATTTTGCTAAAGTCCCTTCCGCTGGTATTCCTTTTCTACGGATGTATCATGGGTATCGGCCTGGGTACCGGATATCTGAGCCCTGTCAAGACACTGATGCTCTGGTTTAAGGACAGAAAGGGCCTGGCTACAGGTCTTGCGGTTGCAGGCTTTGGTCTGGCAAAGGCTATCGCGACTCCCGTGATGCAGTTCTTCCTTACAAAGTTTGACAATAACCCTGCTTACATGTTCTTTATCATGGGCTGCATCTACTGTGTGATGATGTTCATAGGACACCTCCTTTTAAAGAAGCCTTCCGACTGGGTGGAGGCACATGGAGAAAAGACCGGTATCAAGGAATTCTTTGATCAGCTGGGCAAAAACTTCAAGCTTTCATTTTCAAACAAGACTTTTGTGGGTATCTGGATCATGTTCTATATAAATATCACCTGCGGACTGGCACTTATATCCCAGGAGAAGGCGATATTTAATTCGGTTGGACTCAGCCTGGCAGTGGCAGCTACCCTGGGCTCTGTTACGGCTATCGCAAATGCGGCCGGACGTCTGGGCTTTTCTGCATGGGCTGACGGCTTCAAGGACAGAAATACCATTTATAAGATCATATTCGTGCTTTCCATCGTATTTACGGGTGCGGTCATCGTGACCAATGGTATCCAGAACCAGATCGTGGTACTTTGTGTGGCCCTTCTTATCATGGTAAATGCAGGGTACGGCGGCGGTTTCTCTAATGTGCCCACCCTTCTTTCCGATCACTTCGGTATGAAGAGTATATCAGCGGTACACGGCATGTGTCTTTCCGCATGGGCCATTGCAGGTCTTACCGGAAACCAGCTGGCCACATACATAGTTAAGCATGTAGGTACATATGTGGATAAGACTCTTCCTGACGGAACGGTGGTATCCGTTAATACCCAGGGCTATCAGACAGTGCTCTATGTGACACTGGCGCTCTATATAATCGCCCTTATCGTTTCCATAGTAATGGTTAAGAGTCCAGATGGGAAGAAGGATTGAAAAAGTCTGCCGCCGTTGCAGGCAAAAAGTCGGTGGGCTTAAGTTAAAGAAAATGTGAAAAGGGTGATATAATGAATACAGAACAGTTTTTATTGGATTTATCATCTTCGGATCCCGTGCCCGGGGGCGGCGGTGTCAGCGCCCTGGTGGCTGCGCTTTCATCCGCACTTTGTTCCATGGTGGGTAATCTCACCAGCGGCAAAAAGAAGTACGCCGAGTATCAGGCGGATATAGAGAGAATCATAGCTCAGGCATGTATCAGAAGAGAGAGCCTGTACGCGTTTATTGAAAAGGATGCCGAGGCTTTTGAACCGCTTTCAAAGGCATATTCCATTCCCAAGGATGATCCGAAGAGGGATGAGATACTGGAGAAGGCTCTTAAGGATGCGGCTCAGACGCCGCTTGATCTGATGAAGGAGATAGTATTTCTGGTTCCGATGCTGGAGGAATTGTCTGTCAAAGGGTCGAAGCTGGCTGTTTCCGATGTGGCTGTGGCCGCTACTTTGGCCAGGGCTGCCATTGAAGGGGCAGTGATGAATGTCTATATCAACACCAAGATGATGAAGGACAGGGCAGTGGCTGATGAGATGAATAAGGAAGCGGATGAGATGCTGGACGACACCGTGATGAGATGCCAGAAGGTATATCACAGTGTGATGCTGGAACTCAAGGCGTAGAAATAACTACTCCGTTAATTATGAAAAAAGATCCTTCGACCGAAGCGGAGCTTAGACACACGAAGCGGTGGATGCCTTAGGACATTATCGGAGAATCATGACAGTCCGGGCATATAGATTAAGGTAATCTTAGATAAAAAGGTGAGGAAATGAGAGAATTCAGAGCAAAGCCCGTAGTGGAGGCGCTTACACAGGAATATAAAGAACAGGCAGATAAACTTAAGAGCAGGGGCGTTGTCCCTGCCCTTGCCATAGTAAGGGTCGGAAAAAGGGAAGATGATCTGGCCTATGAGCGCGGTATAATAAAGCGTTTTGAGTCGGCAGGCTGTGAGGCAAAGGTTCACGAACTGCCCGAGGATGTCACCTTTGAGACCGTAAGGGATCTGCTGATACAGCTGGATAAGGATGAAAAGGTTCACGGAATACTTATGTTCCGTCCACTGCCTAAGCACCTGGATGAGGATGCCTTAAGGAATCTGGTCAGCGCCGGGAAGGATGCCGACTGCATGAGTGATATAAATGCGGCTCATGTCTTTGCTCAGGACGGCGTGGGTTATCCGCCCTGTACTCCCGAGGCCGTGATAGAGATGCTGAGATTTTATGAGGTGCCTCTTAAGGGAAAGAGAGTCACGGTGGTGGGCCGGTCCATGGTGGTGGGAAAGCCTCTTGCCATGCTTTTACTTAAGGAAAATGCAACCGTGACCATATGTCATACACGCACGGTGGATCTTGAAGCTGAATGTCAGAGAGCAGATATCATCTGCGCTGCTGCAGGGGCTCCCCGCATGATAGGTCCCGACCATGTGAGTGAGGGACAGATCATTATGGATGTGGGGATAAATATGGTGGACGGCAAACTGTGCGGAGATGTGGATTACGATGCCGTATCGCCGCTGGTGGATGCCATCACTCCTGTGCCCGGCGGCGTGGGAGGCGTGACCACAGCCATGCTGCTTAAGCATGTCATAGCTTCGGCAAAGGGAATGTAAAGCCTGGCATAGTTGTTTTAGGACTGTTTCGGCCATCCGGAAATCATGAGGGGATTTCTACTTGACATAATATAGTGTATGGTGTTATAATTCGACACGATATGTAGCTTAAGGTAAGGAGTGGACAGAAGTTCACTCCTTTGTATTTGGGGATATGATATGAAGACGGAAGATATAGAGAAGAAGGCAGAAGCGCTGATCACGCCCATAGTCGAGAGCTTTGGTTTTGAACTGGTGGACGTGGAATATGTAAAGGAAGGCTCGGACTGGTATCTGCGCTCCTACATAGACAAGAGCGGCGGCATAACCATAGACGACTGTGAAGCAGTGAGCCGTCAGTTTTCGGATAAACTGGATGAGGCTGATTTCATCGACGACGCTTACATCATGGAAGTGAGTTCACCGGGGCTCGGAAGGGTCCTTAAGAAGGAAAAGGACTTTATCAGAAGTAAGGGCGAGGAAGTGGAAGTCAAAACCTACACCAATAAGGAGTTTGATTTCTATAAAGGCAAGAGCAAGGAGTTTTCAGGAATCCTTACAGACTGGGATGATGAAACCGTCACCCTCAATGATGAATCAGGGAATACACTGGTCTTTACCAGAAAAGAGATCGCCCAGATCAGACTGGCTGTAAACTTTTAAATAATGGCTGTTAACCTATAAATATATTTAATCTGCAGATCTGCAAAAGGAGAAAAAAGATGAATAACGAACTGATGGATGCTATTGAGTATATTGAAAGAGAAAAGGATATCCCCAGAGAGATCATTTTCTCTACTATTGAGACCGCATTGACCAATGCTTATCAGCATCATTACGGCAAGTCGGAGGTTTCCAAGAAAGCGTTTTCAAATGAGAGTGCCAAGTATACAAACGTAAAGGTTGAGGTGGACCGTGAGACAGCCGAGTATAAGATATTCTCTTTAAAGGAAGTGGTGGAGGAAGTTTTTGACCCTGTTCTGGAGATCGCACTGGAAGATGCAAAGCTCATAGATCCCGAGGCGAAGCTGGAGGATATCATCCCTGTTCAGGTGGAGATCCAGGATATGGGACGTATAGCTGCCGCAGCCGCAAAGAGCGTTATACAGCAGAAGATAAGGGAAAAAGAAAGAGATATCATCTACGAGTACTACAAGGAAAAGGAAAAGCAGATCGTTACCGGCGTGGTACAAAGAAGGATCAATATCGGCCTGCTCATAAATCTGGGCAAGGCAGACGCGATCTTAAAGGACAGGGAGATGGTGCCCAGAGAGCGTTTAAATAAGGGCGACAGGATCAAGGTGTATGTGACCGAGGTCACCAGTCCCGAGAAGGAATCCGGAAAGAATCAGAAGAATTCCAAGAATTCTCCCAAGGGTTCACGCATATATGTGAGCCGTACCCATCCGGATCTGGTAAAGCGTCTCTTTGAGTCGGAAGTTACCGAGGTGGCCGATGGTACCGTTGAGATCAAGGCCATAAGCCGTGAGGTGGGCTCACGTACAAAGATCGCCGTATATTCAAACAATCCTGACGTGGATCCCGTAGGTGCATGCGTGGGACTTAACGGTGAGAGAGTAAACGCCATCGTGGATGAGCTTCGCGGTGAGAAGATAGATATCGTAAACTGGGATGAGAATCCTGCTATCCTGATCGAGAATGCACTTTCTCCTTCCAAGGTAATACTGGTCATTACCGACGGTGATGCCAAGACTGCAAAGGTTACCGTTCCCGATAACCAGCTTTCCCTTGCCATAGGCAAGGAAGGCCAGAATGCGAGACTGGCTGCCCGTCTCACCGGCTTTAAGATAGATATCAAGTCCGAGTCCGAGGCTGTGAACACCCCCGGATTCAGACTGGAGGATTACTATGATGAAAACGGCGAGCTGGTGGATGACACTCTTGAAATAGATGAGGATTATCAGGAGGAAGAGTACTCTGAGGAGGGTTATTCAGAGGAAGAATACGCCGCACAGGAAGAGGAAGCAGCTGAGGAAGCCGTATCAGATGAGGTGACAGCTGAAACAGCTGAAACTGATGAGACTGTAACCGAAGATACAGAATCCTAAGATGCAGGATCCGAAGATGCTGAGTCTGAAGAGGCTGATCCTGAAGCGTGATCGATTGTCATTCTGAGCGAAGCGAAGAATCTTTACAGCGGCTTTTATATATAGAATAGAATGTAAATATGGACAAAGTTATGCAGACTCTTTCGCTGGCTGCCAAAGCGGGTAAGATAACCGCAGGGAGCTTTGGCGTGGAAAAGAGCGTAAAAAGTGAAAAGGCACGGCTGGTGATCCTGGCAAAGGATGCTTCGGATAACACGAAGAAAAAGTTTTCGGATGCCTGCAGGTTTAGGGATATACCTTGTGCGGAATATTCCGACGCCGACAGTCTGGGCCATCAGATAGGGAAAGAGGCCAGGGTGGTTCTGGCTGTGGAAGATGCGGGATTCGCCGCAAGTGTAATGAAGAATATGGATGCCGTTTTATAGGAGGTAAAGGAAGATATGGCAATAAGAATAAGAGAACTTTCACCTGAACTGGGTGTGGAAAACAAGGAGATCATCGCCTTCCTTGCCGATAAAGGGGTGGTAAAGACTGCTTCATCGAATATAGATGACGATCAGGCTGCCATGGTCAGAAAGCATTTTGCGAAGAAGCCTGAGAAAAAGGCTGAGGATAAGCCCAAGGCAGTGAAGCAGGATGCGCCGAAGGCGGCTTTTGTGACCGCTGAGCCTAAGAACGAGGCAAAGCCCAAGGTAAAAACCGAAGCAAAGCCTGAGGCTAAGCCTGCCGATGCTGTGGTTAAAAAGCCCAAGAGCAAAATACAGATGAGCGGCAGTGCCGTCAATAAGAATATCTCTTCAAATAGGGTGAGCATAGCAGGCGACCGTGTCAGAAAGAATGACAGGACCCAGCAGCCCCAGAAGTCTTCCGTATCTTCACAGAATGTGAGAGACATCTTTAATAAGAGCCTGGGCATAAGCACCCCCGCTCCCAAGAAATCAGTGGCAAAGCCCGAGGTAAAGCCTGAGGGGAATGTAAAGTCAGGGGATGGTGCAAAGAGTGTACAGCCCGTAAAGAGCGAGACTTTCGTAAAGCATGCAGAAGAGGTAAAGCCTGCCGAGCCTAAGAAGCCTGAGGTGAAGGGGGCACAGGTCGTAAAACCTGAGGAGACAGCTCCCGTAAAGGCTAAGGAAGAGTCAAAGCCCGTTCAGGAGGCAAAGGCAGGGCAGGGCGCAAAGAACAAGGGCGCCGAGGCGGCAAAGAGCGAGCAAAAGCCCAAGAGTGCAGTGGATATCAGGGCCATCATGCAGGATCGGGGCAATGACAAGAAGGCTGCAAAGCCCCAGGATAAACCTCGTGAGAACAGAGAGCCGGAGAAGAAGCCTGTTGACAACAAGACTCAGAATAAACCCAGCGGCATAACCAGGATATCCGATCCCGCTCCCCAGATAAAGATAATCAGGCATGAGACTCCCAGAACGGAGAGCCCCAAGCCCAATATTCATACAAATGAGAGAGGCAGAGCACAGGGAGGACGTTTCAATGCAGGTGGTACACGAGAAGGTTCTCAAAAGAGTTCAATCAGTTTTTCGTCTAACAGCCCTTATAATCGCGGGGGTGACAGTCGTTCTCAAGGTCCGGGAAGAAATGGAGGGAAGGCAGATAGATCCAAGGCTTCAAATAAAACCTTTATTGCAGGGCCGGGTGCTAAAGAGCAGCAGAAAGGACGAGACAGAAGAAAGGGAGACCGCAGAAAAGATATAGAGCGGGACGAGGAGCAGATCAAGTCAAAGAAGTTTAATCCTCATGGCTTCCACAAGCCCGAGAAGGTGCAGGAGGAAGAGGAAAAGATCAAGGTGATCACCCTCCCCGAGAAGATAACCATCAGGGATCTGGCCGATAAGATGAAGATACAGCCTGCCCAGATATTAAAGAAGATGCTTCTGGAAGGAAAGATGGCCACCCTGAATTCGGAACTGTCCTATGAGGATGCCGAGAATATCGCCATCGAGTATGACATCATCTGTGAGATGGAAGAAAAGGTGGATGTCATCGCAGAGCTCCTCAAGGAGGAGGAAGAGGACGACAAGCTTCTTAAGAAGCGTCCTCCCGTAGTCTGCGTAATGGGTCACGTAGACCATGGTAAGACCTCACTTCTGGATGCCATCAGACATGCGAATGTGACCGACAGGGAGGCCGGCGGTATCACCCAGCACATAGGTGCTTATACCGTGGATATAAACGGCAATGCCATCACTTTCCTGGATACTCCCGGACATGAGGCTTTTACCGCCATGCGTATGCGTGGTGCAAACTCTACCGATATCGCCATTCTGGTGGTGGCAGCGGACGACGGCGTGATGCCCCAGACCGTGGAGGCCATCAACCATGCAAAGGCTGCAGGCATAGAGATAATAGTAGCTGTAAACAAGATAGATAAGCCCAATGCAAATATAGACAGGGTTAAGCAGGAGCTGTCCGAATATGAGCTGATCCCCGAGGACTGGGGCGGCAGCACAGTCTTTGCCCCCGTTTCCGCAAAGACCGGACAGGGAATCAAGGAGCTGCTGGAGATGGTGACACTGACAGCTGACATCCTGGAGCTTAAGGCTAATCCCAAGAGAAAGGCAAGAGGTCTGGTCATTGAGGCACAGCTGGATAAGGGCAGGGGTCCTGTGGCTACTGTGCTGGTACAAAAAGGTACCCTTAAGATCGGTGATTTCATCGCCGCAGGGGCTACCCACGGTAAGGTCCGTGCCATGCTGGACGATAAGGGCAACAGGGTTAAGGAGGCAGGCCCTTCCATTCCCGTGGAGATCCTGGGTCTCAATGACGTGCCCAATGCAGGCGAGGTATTCATCTGTCATGCAAACGACAAGGACGCCAAGAATTTTGCCGACACCTTTATCGAGCAGAACCGTCTGAAGCTTCTGGAGGATACCAAGCTTCGCATGTCTCTGGACGATGTGTTCTCACAGATCAAGGAAGGCAATCTGAAGGAACTGAACATCATAGTAAAGGCAGACGTTCAGGGTTCCGTGGAGGCTGTGAAGACTTCATTGCTGAAGCTTTCAAACGAAGAAGTAGTGGTAAAGGTCATCCACTCCGGCGTAGGTGCCATAAACGAATCCGACGTCATACTGGCTTCTGCTTCAAATGCAATAATCATAGGTTTCAATGTGCGTCCTGATGCCACAGCCAAGAATACGGCGGAGTCAGAGGGCGTGGATGTGAGACTGTACAAGGTCATCTATCAGGCTATCGAGGATGTGGAAGCTGCCATGAAGGGTATGCTGGATCCCGTGTACGAGGAAAAGGTTCTCGGTCATGCCGAGGTACGTCAGATATTCAAGGCTTCCGGCGTGGGCAATATCGCAGGTGCCTATGTGCTTGACGGTACCTTTGAGAGAGGCTGTAAGGTCCGTATTTCCAGACAGGGAGAGCAGATCTTTGAAGGCGATCTGGCATCACTTAAGAGATTTAAAGACGATGTCAAGGAAGTCAAGGCCGGCTTTGAGTGCGGTCTCGTATTCGAAGGCTTCGGCGAGATGGAAGAACTGGATATCGTCGAGGCTTATAAGATGGTAGAGGTTCCCAGGTAGAATGTGAAATTGCCATTCGGAATGACATAAATTGCCTATTTTATCATCAAGTGGGAAGTTTTAGTAACAAAACATAAAAAAATAGAAATGAGAAAAAACAGTATCAAAAACATAAGAGTGAGCAGCGAGGTACAAAAGGAGCTGTCTAAAATAATTCGTGAAGAGGTAAAGGATCCCAGGGTGGGGATGCTTACCTCTGTCACCCATGTGGAAGTGGCTCCCGACCTTAAGACCTGCAAGGCGTACATTTCATCTATTGATAAGAATATATCGGTGGAGGAAACGGTGGATGCCCTTAAACGGGCGGAGGGTTTTGTGCGCCATTGCCTGGCGGACAGCCTTAACTTAAGGATCACCCCGCATATAACCTTTATCGCGGATCACTCCATAGAGTACGGCGTAAACATGAATAAAAAGATCGCCGATGAGATGGAGCATATAAGGAACAATCCTGCGGGAGAGGGCACGGATTTCACTGAGTAAACAGACGAAATGGCCGATCATCAAAACGAAGCTATGAATACTATAGATATAAGAGAAATAGTACAGGGGGCGAGGACCATAGCCATAACGGGACATGAGCGTCCCGACGGAGACTGTATAGGCTCCACCCTGGCGCTTTACAATTACATAAAAAAGATCGTGCCGAAAGATGTAAAGGTAGAGATCTTTTTGGATAAACTGGGTCCGAGATATTCATATCTGGCCGGCTATGATTCCATAGATCACATATTCGGCCGCAGGCAGCCCTTTGATGTGTTCTTCGGTCTGGATTCATCCACCACGGAAAGATACGGAAATGCGCTTAAATATTATGAAAAAGCGGCAGTTACCGTGTGCATAGACCATCATGTATCCAATCAAGGCTTCGGCACTTACAGATGCATCGATCCGGACGCCAGCTCTACGGGAGAACTCATATTCAGGCTGATACCCTATGAGGATATGGACAAGGATATAGCGGTATGCTTGTACAGCGCCATAATATCCGATACGGGAGTGCTTAAGTATTCCTGCACCTCACCGGAGACCTTGAGAGCTGTTGCGCGGCTTATCGAATTCGGTTTTGATTTCACGGAGGTGGTGGACCGGAGTTTTTATGAAAAGACCTACACCCAGAACCAGCTCCTGGGAAGGGCTTTGGTGGAGAGCGTCAGATTCCTGGACAACAGGGCGATCTTTTCGGTGGTCACCAAGCGTATGCTCAAGTTCTATGATGCGCTTCCCAAAGATCTGGACGGTATAGTGAACCAGCTGCTTTTGACTAAAGGCGTGAGTTGTGCCATACTTATGTACGAAGCGGATGATATGACCTACAAGGTGAGCATGAGATCCGATGATAAGGTGGATGTGTCAAAGATAGCTTTGATATACGGCGGCGGCGGCCATGTAAAGGCTGCAGGCTGTACGATGAAGGGGACGGTACACGATGTTATAAATTCCCTCTCGGCTTATATAGAGGCCGAGCTGGATCGTAATCAGGATGATCTTTAAAGGCAGGTTGTTATGGAATTGACCTTATTGTTGGATATGGCAGGCGGACTGGGGCTCTTTCTCTTCGGAATGACCCTTATGAGCGAAGGCATAGAAAAGGCGGCGGGCGCGAAGCTCCGCGGCATTCTTGAGGCTTTCACTAAAAACCGCGTTGTAGGTATGTTGGTGGGCGTTATCTTTACCGCCTTGGTGCAGTCATCTTCAGCCTGTACGGTGCTGATCGTGACCTTTGTGAACTCGGGACTTATGACCCTGTATCAGGCCGCAGGTCCTATCTTTGGTGCAAATATAGGTACCACCGTCACCGCACAGCTGGTATCTTTTAATCTGTCAAAATACGCTCCCCTGTTTCTCTTTGTGGGAGTGGTCACCATGCTCGCTGTAAAGAATAATACGGTTAAGAAATGGGCTGAGGTCCTGGCAGGCTTTGGTATACTTTTTCTGGGCCTTTCCATGATGAGTTCCGCCATGAGCATGATCAAGGACTCACAGACCGTTATCGAGCTGCTCTCATCCCTTTCCAGTCCAGTTAAGGCTCTTATACTGGGCACGGCGCTGACTGCTCTGGTGCAGTCATCATCGGTGACTGTAGCCATCATACTTTTGATGGCTAATCAGGGACTTCTGGAACTTGACATCTGTATGTTTATGATATTGGGTTGTAATATCGGCGCCTGCGCTTCAGCCATGCTGGCAGGTTTTACCGGAAGAAAGGATGCGAAGAGGACGGCTCTCATCCACCTTTTGTTCAACATAATCGGTACAATCATCATGTGCGTGGTGCTGGCTCTTTTCATGGATCAGGTGCTCTCGATCCTGTGGAGCTTTTCGGCGAATCCCGGCCGAGTGGTGGCAAATGCCCATCTGACCTTTAAGGTGGTGCAGGTGATGCTGCTGCTTCCTTTCTCCAATAAGATAGTGGATCTGACCTATCTGCTGGTACCCGGTGAAGATGATGCGGTGGGATACAGGGCCACATATCAGCTGCAGTATATAGGCGAAAAAAATATGTTCTCACCTGCCACGGCTGTGGTGGAGGCATCCAAGGAGCTGGATCGTATGGGGGCTCTGGCCTGTGAGAATCTTAACCGTTCCATGAACGCCCTTATCACCCTGGATCAGGAGGATATAGACGAGGCGTATGATGTGGAAAAGAATATCGACTTTTTGAACCACGCCATAACGGACTATCTGGTAAAGATAAACCAGACAGGACTGCCTGTGGAGGATACCAGAAGCATCGGCAATCTGTTCCATGTGGCAAATGATATCGAAAGGATCGGAGATCATGCGGAGAATATAGCTGACTGCGCTGTCATGAGAAAAGAGCAGAATATAAGCATTTCTCCCCAGGCCCAGAGAGAACTGGGAGAGATCCTGGAGATGGTAAATGATATCCTGCATTATTCCATGCAGATGTTCTCCACCGGAGATGATTCCAGGCTGGAGGATATAGTCAGGCTGGAAGAGGCCATAGACAGAAAGGAAAGACAGCTTCAGAACGCACATGTGGAGAGACTGGCCAGGAACGAATGCACTCCCGAGGCGGGCATGATATTTTCCGATATAGTTTCGGGACTGGAGCGCGTGGGGGACCACGCCATGAATATAGCGATAGCCACTCTTGACGAAGAGGAACAGATCGCGGTACACAACCTGAAGACTAAGATACAGGCTGAAAATGAAGTATAAGACAGGATTATGGATACTGCTGTGCACTATGGCAGCGGTATTCTTTATTTCAAAACCAAATACGGTATGTGCCAGATGTCATCTGATGATCTCCGCAGGTGCGGGAAAAGTGCTTGATATGGATGAGGCTGTCTTTGATGACGATGTGCTTCTGGGAGATGTGGCCGGAGAGGCGGTCAACGAGCAGCATGTGACGGCACAGCATACCATGGATGAGATAGAGGGCGTGGTGGAAGAGATACCGGAAGGCGCCGTGATCTCGGATGAAGAGCTTCACAGAAGGGAAGCTTTAGCTTTGGTCGAAGGTACGACGGTAGATGACGGTACCATAGCAGGATACGTGAATCTGGGCATAGCAAAGGTGGATAACTGGCTGAACGTAAGAGAAAAGCCCGGAGAGGACGCTGAACTGGTGGGCAAGATGCCAAAGAACGCGGGCTGCGAGATCCTGGAGCAGGACGGAGAATGGTCCCATATCAAATCCGGCAAGGTAAACGGTTGGACAAAGACGTAATTCTTGTACACCGGTGATGAGTCAAGGCGCAAGGCT
>JAFRWW010000060.1 GCA_017441585.1 Lachnospiraceae bacterium | reverse complement strand
TGACACCCTCGACTGTAAGCGTGGGACAGGTGACCGTAGCAGGTGTGACTTATCCCATAACACGTAAAAACGAAGGCGTCTACTATAATCCCAAGGGCGCTGTCATAAACGAGCTGCTCCTGGGCGGAGCTAAAGTCGGAGAGAGTGTGGGCGAAAATAAGTCATTCATTTTCAAAAAGGTTAAATATAAGAAAAATAAGAAACTCGGGACAGCCAGTGCTACCATAGTGCTTAAGGCTGCGAAGGGGGCCGATGCAGCCGTGAAGGCAGATGTAAAGGCTGCAAATGCAGCTTTTAAGGCTAATCCGGTGTATTTTGAAATAGTTAGATGCCCGCTTAATAAACTGATTCCCCAGGGCAGGATCGTATATAATGAAAAGAACGGGAAGTTTAAGAGCGCTCTGACAGTGCCATATGAAGGCTCCAAGCCCTATAAGCTTAAACTTAAGCCCGGCAGTCCCAAGACTGACATTGCCATAGAGGGTGCCTTTGAAAAGAGCGTCGAGGGTCAGTATCCCGCTCAGGTTACCATTACAGGTATGAACAATTTTGAGGGAAGCGTATCCGTGCCTGTTGAAGTAAAATAGGCACGGGTTAAAGATAAAAAGTAGGTAGTGTAAAGTGGTTTATGAAAAAAGATCCTTCGGCTGAAGCCTCAGGATGACATTTAGCAATGTCATTCTGAGCGTAGCGAAGAATCTTGATAGAGCAGGCATATTGATTAATGTAAAGAGTGGTATGAAAGGGGATTGATATGAAAGCGAAAAGTTTGAAAAGGACACTGGCGCTGCTGATCAGTGTGTCCATGTGTATCGGCATGTTCCTTCCTGTGTCTGCCGCAGGGTACACATCTGATGAGGCTGTGCTTACCGAAGATGTTTTGTCAGATGAGTCTGTCGAAACGAAGGGTGAAGATAAGGGGACCGAAGAGGTTCCAAAGTCACTGTCCTGTGATGAGGACGAAATGTTTTACTATGATGGCACCGATGGCATACTGCAGGCGGGCGGTCTTATCCGTCCGGTATCAGAGTATGGTGAAGAAGAGGTCCTCGGTATTAACGAAGCAAACTATGATGCCGCATTTGCCAAAGTGGGCGATGCCATCAGCGCATGGAATAAGGAGGATCCTACCATTGAGGTGGATCTGAGGGAATATGAAATACCTAAGTCTGAGATCAAATATTTCTGGAGCGGCGCTGTCAATAAGAACCCTCAGGGCTTTTTCCTTATGAATCAGTGCGGATACAGTTTGGACCCGATAACAGAATGTATCACCACTCTTACAATGAATGTGGCAGAGGACTTTGATCCCGCACAGTTTGAAGAGTTCAATAACAAGGTGCAGGAGATCATCGACGGTGCGGATCCTGAATGGACAGACCTGCAGAAGGTTCTTTATGTGCATGATTATCTGGTGCTGAATGCTCAGTATGAAAAGAAGACCGGTGACAAATATAAAAAATTTAATGCATACAATGCCATAGTTGAAGGTGAGTGTGTATGTCAGGGCTACAGCCTTGCTTTTGAGTATCTGCTCAACCTTCTGGATGATGGTTTTGACTGTGATATCGTTACCAGCGAGGGCATAGACCATGCCTGGAATGTACTGACACTGAACGGTAAGAAATACTATGTTGACTGTACCTGGGATGATCCCGTGGGATGTTATAAGTATTATTGTAGATATACTAATTTCCTAAAGAGCAAGGCTGCTTTTGTGGATCTGGAAGGACCTGAGGGTAAGCATGGTCAGGCTCAGGACTGGGTGGATAGTTACGGAAATAATATATACTCCATGGAAACGGGTAATGAATATGATGATTTCTTCTGGAAGGATATGAAGTGCAGCATCCCCATGATATATGAAAGTGGTTTTTATTATACACTGACGGATAATGGGAGTGTCCCGGGCACTGACAAGTACACGGTAAATATCAGGTGTTTTGATTTTAGCGCAGAAGAAACCGGAGATTATGAATGTTCTTTTGATACCGAGTGGTTAGTCTGGAATGAAGCGGCTGTCTATGATGGAGTCTATACAAGCCTTGGCATCGTGGGAGATTATCTGATAGCCACAGCCTGTGACCGTGCGCACGTTTTTCATATGTATGATGATGTGGCGGATGAGCGTGTCGTTGACGTTACCGAAGGTTATATATACAGCGCCATGGTAGAGGATGGAATCCTTTATTATCAGACGGGAACCAGCCCTAATTTCGAAGAATCCGTAGTCAATGATCAAACTTTAGACTTAAGTGAGTTTGACGTAAGGCAGTATCAGAATGATTTTACCCTTGATCCTGTGGAAAAGACTGTGACCTTTGGCTGTGAAGACTTTACGATCAATGCTTTGAATGCCAAGACGGCTGTGAGCTTTTCAAGCGCTGATGAAGACGTGGCAGTGGTGGATGGTGAAGGCAAGGTTCATATCACCGGCGCCGGAAATACCAGGATAATGGCTGTGGCCGAGGAGACTGATGATTATCATAAGGCAAAGGACTTCTGTGAAATCACGGTGAATAAAAAAACCATCACCGTCAATGATATCACCAAAGAACTTTATTATGATAAGAAAAATACGGTCTCCATTAACCTGGCCGAACTTATCCCCGATAATGCGGGAACCCTCACAAGCAAGGTGACAAAGATTTTATGTGATGAGACCTTCTTTAGCACTTTGACTACCGAGATCACTGATAATACACTGCTCTATAAAACTCCTGCAGTGGAAGACGAAGTGGCGGACACTACTTTGACGGTGCAGATAAAGAGTAAGAATTATTCCGATATTACGTTTAACGTGATATTTAAGTATTCAAAAACTCCCGATACGGAGCCTGATCCCGAGCCCGGCCCCGATCCGGATCCCGAGCCTGTTCCCGAGAGTGATCCCTATTTTAGAGAAACATTTACTTCGGATACAAAGGACGATGCGGGAAAGAGTGTGGTGATATCTGTAGTATGGTCAAAGTCCGTTCCTTATAGTGGAAAGAAGCATATCAATACGACAGGCACGGCTAAAAAGAATGTGGATACGGACGTCACCGTAAGTCTTAACAGTGCGCTTGCAGAGTATGCAACCCCCGTCATCAAGTTTAAGAACAACAAGAATATGTCAGTGGGCGCTGAGCCCACAAAGCAGCCCTGGTTCACCATAAGTTACAAGGCAAAGAGGGGCATCTCAAAGGAAAAGAAGAAGTTTATCAAAGACATCAACAAGGAATTAAAGACTAAATTCTATAAATTTGAGATAGCAAAGGCTGTGCTTGATGACTATGTAGTGGTGGATATAAAGTATAAAAAGGATAAAGATAAAGTGTCCAAACTGGTTATCTCAAACAGCAAGAATACCTTTAAATTAAAGAAATCCGATTTCAATCATAAGTTTACCGAGGACGGAAAGGTTATAATTGAGGGTATTGGCAAATATACCGGAAAGATCACTTACAAGCTTCCCGGAGCAATCTGATATAGGGGAATTTGACAAGTTATTATCTTGTCAAAAAAATATAAAGAATAACCAAATTAAGGCTTCGTAATTCTATTTGAATTTATAAGTGGATTAGTGTAACATTGTCACAGTGCGCATTTTTACGGAAATGCGCACTGTGGCTTTTATTTTATTCAGGAGGATAGTAATGATTAAAAGAAGCAGGTTTAAATTTTTAAGCGTTTTTATTTCTGTGACTATGGCTGTATCACCATTGCAGGCGATGTCTGTTCTGGCGGCCCAGGGCAGTGATGATGCAGCTTTTGCTGTGGGATCGGTAGGACTTGATGACTCTTTGATGGAAGGCGCTTATACAGAGGATACCGAGAGTATAGAGGTATCCGGTGTTGAAGAAGAAGTTCAGATTCCTGAGGAAACGGAAAATCTGACAGAGGAAACATTGATATGTGAGGAAGAAATCCTTGGTGATGAGAGTTTTACCACTGTCGGCGGCGGCTTTGAGACGATTTACGCTACGATAGCAGGTGTTAAGGATAATGCTGTGACCAAGGTTTCATATAATGACGGGACAAATGCTATCGAGCTTTCCGGTAATGACTTTGATTATCTGGTGAGGGAAGATTATGATGGCAATGTACGCGTGGATATCCCCGGCGTTAAACCTGGCACATATTCCCTGACTATAGTTGCAGGCAGTAAGACTTATACCAAGTCCGGAATAAAAGTGTCTGCCTATGACCGTTCAGGCTTTGCTCATTTTAATTATGATGAGGGCGTGGGCGCATATAGTGATGACGGAACCATAAAGGATAAGGCGCTTGTTTTGTATGTGGATGATTCCAATAAAAATAAGGTTCAGATCATCTATGATACTAATACAAAGACTGCGACTGTCAATAATGAAGGAACTGCCGTGGCAGCTGATGGGAAGGTTATAGTGACCGGAATCGGTAATATACTCAATTCCACCGGTCAGGAATGTTCTGATGCCGGCCATGAAGGACAGTGTAAGATGACTCCCGACGGAAAAGCGACTTACGGAACGGCAAACGGCAATAAAGGGATCATTAAGCTGCTCGCATCAGCCGGGATCCCGCTGGATGTGAGGCTTATAGGAGCAGTCAGTGAGACCGGACTTGGGAAAAAAGGTACATATGATGCCGCGGATGATGGAAAGATCGATGGTCTTACGGCATATGATTCTGTGGATTATGGCGGATCTGCCGGCGATAACGGACACATGGCCCGTATGAAATCGGGTAAGGATGTCACAATCGAGGGAATAGGAACGGATGCCATGATGGACGGCTGGGGTGTTCATTTCATGTGTGAAAGTTCCGCTACTGATCTGGGTAAGAGCTTTGAGGTGAGAAATATCACATTTGTCAATAATCCCGAGGATGCAGTGGGAATGGAAGGAAACCAGTCGGGAGGTAAGATCACTGCATCCGTGGAGAGATGCTGGATACATAACAATGAATTTTATTGTCCTGATATTACCAATCCTGCAGAGAGTGATAAAAAGCAGGGAGACGGTTCCTGTGATTTTAAGCGTGGAATGTATCTCACTGTAGCCTATAACTATTTTGAGGGATGTCATAAGACAAATCTTGTGGGATCTTCTGATTCGTCGCTTCAGTATAATCTGACATATCATCATAATTACTGGTATCTGTGTGAGGCCAGAGGCCCTCTTGCCAGACAGGCCAATATACATATGTATAATAACTGCTTTGCTGGACAGATCGATTACGCCATGAATACCAGGGCAAACGCTTATATTTTCTCTGAATCGAATTTGTTTTATGCATGTAAAAGCCCTCAGGCTGTTGAAAGCGGTGCCATAAAGAGCTTTAATGACAGTATCTCCAGTTATATCTCAAAAAAAGGAAGTTTGGGAACGGTAGTTAATAATAAGACTGATATAGTTGCAAACAACTGCGCATATGACGGAACCGATTACAGCAGTTTTGATACTTCGGCTGCGTTGTCATACATTCCCGGCGGCGAATATGCTCTTCAGGAGGATCTTACGCAGATGCGTAAGGAACTTTATGCGTACGCAGGCGTACAGAAAGAAGATTGTATTGATCCGGATGATGTGTCTATGGATGACATTTCCGTTATCAAAAAGTATGGTGTCACACCCGAGGCGATAGCCGTACCTGTAACAGGAGCTTTTGAAAAGACTTTTGCCAAGACAAAGCAAATGTATGCATTTATACTCCCGGCAAAATGTGATGTGACTGTAACGTATACAGGCGCTCCTGGTGTTCTGGTGAACGAGGCGGGAGTTAAGATCCTCGAAGGCTCCGGCACTGCCCATAGTCTGGAAAAAGGTAATTATGCCATTCAGCCTGTTGAAATCCAGCCCGGAAATTCAGCATCACTTACATTTGCCACATTTAAGGAGATAGCAGGATATTCTCTTTCTGTGACGAGTGCCGACCCCAATTACGACCCTTCGAGGCTCACGGGTCTTGGCATCAATAAGAACACTGCACATATCATCGTGGATGGAACCGTAGCTCTTTCAGCCACGAAGGAACCCTCAACAGCAAAGACCACAGGTACGCTTACCTGGAAATCCGATGATCCGTCAATTGCTTCGGTTTCCGATACCGGTATTGTGACCGGATGCGGGATCGGTACCACGGTCATAACCGCAACTCTTGACGGTGTCAGCGCCACCTGCAATGTCACAGTATCTGAGCCTGTAAAGATCACCGGTGTGGTGACTGACACGGAATCCTTAAATCTTGTGGCAGGGAAGAGTGATATTATCACCGCAAAAGTCATGCCTGCAAATACCACGGAAGATTATGAGATATCATTTTCATCGGATAAGCCTGAGGTCGCCAGGGTAGACAATAACGGAAATGTCACCGGCGTGAGTGAAGGTGAGGCGGTGATAACCGTAACGCTAGTGGCAAATCCTGATTATTCCGGAGAGGGCTCTGCTTTGGCGGATACACGAAGCTATACAGCCACTGTAAATGTATCTGTGGAATCTGCGCCTGCACTTCCTCAGGGAGCGTACACCTACAATGTGACGGAACTGGGGATACAGAGCAATGCGGCTTATACCCTTGCAGGTAATCTCAAGACAAAGCTTGATTGTACGTTTGGCGGCCTGTCACTGACTCAGGGCATAAAGATGGAGAGTAAAACTCAGATCGATCTGAATGCCGGTGAAAAAGGAACGTGGATCATTATCACGGATCCTAGTGCCGTAGGAAAAAAGGTGAAAGTCGGCGGTACTGAATATACCGTAGCAAAAGGGGAGGATAATTGCGGAGTGGTCATGCATGACGTAACGACTCCTGGCGTGTATAGTATTGTTAAGGTTGATACAAACGTTAATATAATGTACATGGATCTGTTGACGGAAGGCGGATCAGGGGATTCGGATGTGGCTGTCAGCGGTGTCAGCATCACTCCCGATAAGGTTACTCTGGGCGTAGGAAGAACGGCTGCTCTGACATCACAGGTGGAGCCTGAAAATGCAACCAATAAAAAGCTTAATTGGAGCACTTCCGATCCTTTGGTGGCCACCGTAAAGGATGGCGTTGTCACGGCGGTTGGAGCAGGAAAGGCAGTAATTACTGCCAGATCCGTTGCAAACGCAGATTACAGCGCAACCTGTGAGGTTACGGTGGAGGCCGGTATTGAGACAGTTCCGGTTACAGGGATCAGTCTTGACACTGATAAGGATTTTGAACTCGGTGTCGGAAAGGTAAAGACTCTTAAAGCGACAGTCACTCCCGAAAATGCTACAGATAAGATCGTCGCCTGGTCATCTTCAAATGAGGGTGTCGCAAAAGTGGAAGACGGCGTGGTTACTGGTATCTCAGACGGTGAGGCCGTGATCACGGCGACAGCAGGTGATAAGAGCGCGAGTGTTAAGGTTACGGTTAAGTCTGATTCAAAAGAGGGAGATGAGCCTACCGATCCTTCAAAGCCTGATGATCCTGTGAACCCCACAGTGTCCATGGCTAAGGTCCCGATCTACATAGGAGATAAGACATATACGCTCTCTTATACTAAATCATACCAGTATACCGGGGACAAGATACTGCTTACCGATATCAATATTGACGGCGCAAAGGTGGGGGAGACCATACCCGGAACCCAGGTCACATTTGCAAAGATTAAATATAAGAATAACAAGGCCAGGGGAACAGCCAGCGCCAACATCGTATTAAAGGCAAACAAGGGCGCTGACAAGAATCTAAAAAATATGGTTAAGTTTTCCAATGCTGTTTCGAAGGCAAATCCCATTGCTTTTGAGATAATTCCCAGAACCCTCACAGCAGATAAAGTGGCAGGAACAGCCGTATATAATGCAAAGAAGGGCAAGTGGAAGATGAAGCTGACTGTGGATGTCGGTGGAAAGAAGCCGCTTAAACTTAAGCTTAACAAAAAAGCTGATAAGACGGATTTTGGCGTAGATACGGCATTTGCTCCACAGACAGATGGCGCTTATCCCGCCACGGTCAATATTACGGGCGTAAATAATTTTAACGGTACCGTGCCGGTGAGTGTTACCGTCAAGTAAACAGATCAAAAGAGGACAGATCACAAAAAAGACGAAAAAGTCAGTCAGATATAAACGATAGAATTTCTTTAGGAGGATTGTGATGATCAAAAGAAGCATGTTAAAAGCTTTAAGCTTGTATATGGCCTTTGCCATGGTCATGACCGCATTTTCACCTGCTGTCGTATCTGCGGCAGAAGCGGAGCCTTTTGAGGCTGATGAAGCGGCAGAACTGGTGGAAGAGGTGGAGCTGGCTGAGTCCTATGAGGAAGTGACCGGCGCCGGTGAGATATCATGGCGTGACCGCATAAATGTGGACGGTTTTGCGGCATGTGCAGGATATGAAGAGGGTGCATACGCTGAGTGGCTCAGTGTATCCGACGCAGCAGGTTATGAGGCTTATGTTAAAAAGGCTTCGGATGCCGACAGTGCATACGTAAAGCTTGATGATGAGCTTATCAGAAAGTATAAGGATTACTGGAGAGTGGACGCCTTGGGACTTAAGGGCGGTGAAAGCTATGTGATAAAGGTGGTGGCCTTAAACGCATCAGGCGCGACAGTGGCTTCGGCCGTTACGGATGAACTATCGGTAAAAGCCCATGACCGTTCCGGCTTTGCATGGAAAAACGGAACCGCTTCAGGCGCATATAACGAGGATGGAACCCTGGCTTCAAACGCTGTGGTCATCTATGTCACCGACGCCAATAAGGACAGTGTCACCGCTTCGATAGATGCGGGTGGAAAAGGTACCCTTACCGAATATACAGGTATCGGAAACATAATGCTGGGTCTTAAAAAGGGTAAGGATAACAGAAAGTTTGACATACGTATCATAGGCAATATCGGTGTGGCGGAAACTCTTGGCGGTGATAATAACAGCGAATACAAGGGAGACTGGTGCATACAGAACGGCAATAACGCCTCCATGGGAATCACCGTGGAAGGCGTCGGAGAGGATGCCGTGGCAAACGGCTGGGGCGTGAGAGTAAAGGGCGCTTCAAACGTGGAAGTGAGGAATCTGGCTTTTATGAACTGCTGTTCCGGTGAAGGCGATGATGTGGGCCTTCAGCAGGATAATGATCATGTATGGGTACATAACTGTGATATGTTTTACGGAAACGCAGGCACCGACTCCGATCAGGTAAAGGGTGACGGCGCTCTTGATTGTAAGAAATCAAATTATGCCACTTTTTCATATAATCATTTCTGGGACTGCGGAAAATGTAATCTGCTGGGATTGAGCGAAAACGACAAAAATCTGTATGTGACCTATCATCACAACTGGTATGATCATTCCGATTCCAGACATCCCAGGATCAGGTATTTCTGTACTCATGTGTATAATAATTACTATGATGGAAATGCAAAATACGGAGTGGGTGCGGCAAAGGGCGGTCCCTCAGTCTTTGTTGAAAATAATTATTTCAGAAATGTAAAAAGCCCCATGATGATCTCCATGCAGGGTACTGATGTTTATTCCACCGGTGATACGAGAAATACTACGGATTATCCTACTTTTTCTAAGGAGGATGGAGGCATCATAAAGGCATATAACAATGCTTTTGTTGGAAAATGTACCTTTGTTCCTTACGGCGGACAGTATTTTACTCTTGAAGGCGTAAAGACGGAGTATAACAGGGCTACCTCCAGTACTGAGGATTTTGACGCCTATGTGGTGACTTCAAGGGAAGAGGAGGTCCCCGCCACCGTTACTACATATCAGGGCGGTTTCACTTATGATAATACTAAAATGGCGGTGTCAAATCTCAATGTAGATTCTGCGAATATCGATGACGTGATGGATGTGCCAGAGATAGTAAAGGCCGGTGCCGGAAGAGTAAACGGCGGCGACTTCTGGTATAACTTTGATGACGTGGCAGAAGATGAGAATTATGAGGTGAACTGGGACCTTAAGAGACTTATCACCGATTACAAGACGGCCCTTGTGTCTGTGGGCGGAACGGATCCCGAACCCGTGCCCGCGGGAAGCAATGATACCGACAGGACGGTGACCGAGAGGATAGAAAAGACTGCAGTCAGCAATACCGACGGCGTGGTATATGATCCGGGAGAGGGTGCCTCGGGTGCTACCGGCGGTAATACCGCGACTATTGATGATATCTTCAGGGCAGATGATTTTATATCCGATATAATGTTAAAGACCAATTGGACACCCGATCAGTCAGGTGTAAATATAAGTACCTTTGCCAACTTTAGTGAAGACTGGCTGACCATAAACGGCGCAAACGGTACTGTGTTCAGACTGTCGGATGCCACTACCTGTAAGTCGGCTGCTGATAAGGTGGGTCTGGCAAAGGGCATCGGTTATATGGAAGTGACCGTATCGGAAGATGGAATACTCAAGGTGTCATGCTGTTCGGACGGTCAGAAGAATACCAGCACCATGCAGGTGACGGATGCACAGAAGAATCCTGTCGCTGACACAAAGGGAAATACCACACATACCCTTACGGGAAAGGAGGCGGTGACTTTAAGCTTTGAAGTGACTGCCGGAACCTACAGGATAGGATATGTGACCGAAGATACCGAGCAAAAATCCATAAGACTGACCCAGGTCAAATTTTCCGTTCCCACTGAGGATGACAGGATACCTGTGGAAGCAGTGTTCATAGATCCTTCTGAAGATTTTGATCTGGAAGTTGGAGAGACAAAGACGATCACTGCCACGATTTCACCTAACAATGCTACGGATAAGACCGTCTCATGGCGCTCTTCGGACACCAAGGTGGCGACAGTTTTCAGAGGCGTGGTCAAGGGCGTCGCTGCGGGGACTGCGGTCATTACCGCCGCTTCGGGAACAAAGGGAGCCAGCGTAAAGGTTACCGTCAAGGCCTCATCAACCGGAGGTGATGAACCCGGAGGCGACGAACCCGGAGGTGATAATCCGGGAGGTGATACCCCCGGAGGCGATGATCCCGGCACGGATGATCCAAAACCGGGTGATCAGGTAAAGCCTACGGTATCCATGGCTTTTATTCCTCTCATTTTGGGAGATAAGACCTGTACCATTTCCTACAATAAGGTAGTACAGTACACGGGCGGTAAGGTGGAACTTTCGGATATAAGCATTGACGGGGCTAAGGTGGGACAGGTCATTCCCGGAACCCAGGTTCTTTTTGCCAAGGTTAAATACAAGAATAATAAGAATGTAGGAACCCAGGCTAAGGCTACAATAGTACTTAAGGCAAATAAAGGGGCAGATAAGAGTGTAAAGAATATGGTCAAGGCGGCAAACAAGACTTTGAAAACAAGTCCTGTAAGCTTTGAGATCATTCCCAGAACCCTTACCGCAGACAAGGTCAGCGGTACTGCCCAGTACAGCACTAAGAAGGGTAAGTGGAAGTTTAAGCTCACTGTGAATGTGGGCGGCAAAAAGCCCCTGAAACTTAAGTTTAACAAAAAGTCGGCCAAGACCGATTTCACTCCCAATGCTTTTGCGCCCGCCGCAGACGGAACTTATCCCTCTATGGTAAGCATTACGGGTACAAACAATTTTAAAGGATCCGTTTCCGTAAATGTGATAGTAAAATAATGGATTCTAAGATAAAGGGTAAAAGAATTACGATCCCCGGAACTTATGTTCCGGGGATTGTCTATTTTGCACAGATACAGGCCGTTTTTGTGGAAAATTGTGTGCTTTTGTGATAGAATTAATCCATATTGGGCTTATTATTCTACTTGAATCAGCTTGAAATTAAAATATTGTTTACGGTTATTGTCATTTAAGCGGAACGAAGTGACGGAGAATCCTGATAGTAAAGGGGGCATATCATGAAGAATAGAAAACTGATCTCGGTTGTTTTAGCAACAGTCATGCTTTTCCAGACGGCTTTTCCGTCAGGAACCGTATTTGCAGCTGATGGTGCAGCCATTGCCGCATATGACGAAGATTCGGATATATCTGAGGAAACGGAAGTGACCTCGGAAGAAGATGCACCATATGATGAAACCGTGGAGAATGAAGAACACGGCGAAGAACGGCTGGGAAATCCCGAAAACAGGACCTGCAGGGTGACAGTGAAAAATGCAGCGGGAGAGACAGTGGAGTCGGTTGAGTATACCGATACCGTGACTATTGTGCTTTCCGATTTTTCTCCTGCCGTAAGCGAGGACTGGGTGGTAAATGAAGATCCCGGTTTTACGGATTCCTGGGGAGAGGGCATTCCGTATTACAGGATGAAGCATGACGGCGTTACCGTGAGGGTGGACGCTGCAAATAATACGATAACCTATGAGAATGTATGTCTGGGACCGGAGGATCCTCAATATGATACTTATGGAGCAGAGCCCGGTGAGTATAAGGTGAGCGCATCTGTCTGCGAGGATCCGGTGCATGCTCAGTATATGTATTATTCTTATTATTCCACAAATACGTTTAAGGTGGTAAGAAGCGATGGCGGTCCCTCTATAACGACACGATCTCTTCCCGATATGGTGGAGGGGGAGTATTATCATGCGCAACTGGAGGCGGAAGGCGAAGGACCTTTTATATGGTCGGAAAACGGTGGATACTGGGAACTGTCATGGACAGGACTGTCACTTTCGTCTGACGGTGTAATATCCGGCACTGTCACCATCGACCCCGCCGGTGGAATGTGGGGCAATGAGCTTTCTCCTAATTACACGTTGAATATCAATCCCAAGGTAACTGACAGTAAAGGAAGATCGGTAACCAAGGCGATACCCGCAGAGTGTTATACGTCAGGCGGCGGTTCACCTAAGATAGCTACCTCATATCTTTATCCGGGCAGGGTAAATGTACCCTATGAAGGAAAGGTGATAGCCGAGGGAGGCGGAGGTTTTACATCTTTGACAGCAAAAGGCCTTCCGTCGGGTCTTTCCATGTCGAAGGACGGTATCATTTCGGGAACTCCTACGGAGCAAGGCGAGTTTAAGGTGTCGGTGAACGCCGTTCCCGTGAATAATGAGTATGATCCCGTAGAAAAGACTCTGGATCTTAAGATAAAAGGAGAAGCGCTTAAGGTAAGCATATCGTCCGACATCATAGCGAAGGCCCAGGGCAGGACCTGTCTGCTCTACGGCAGTTTTGGCGAGGAAGATCCCGTATGCTTCGGTTCGGTCAATCCGGCTGTATTGAAGGGAGACGATTATCTTAAAGAGGTTTCCTATTCCTATGGACAGAACTCTGTTCATGATATTTTCCTTGGCCTGTACCTTGCGGGAAAAAATGACATGATGGTCCTGGCCTCTACGCCCAAAGGACAGGAATATGTGATAGAAGGCTCCCAGACAGCTGTTTTGTCGGAAAACACCGAAATACCGGATATCATAAAACTTCCTTCGAAGATAAGCTTTGAAACACCCGACGGTAAACAGATCGATGGGATGCAGGACAGTTATAGCTGTGTTTTTACCTGCTCTAAGGGAAATTTTTCCTCCGGGGAAGTGGTGACTGACGAGATAAAAAGCTATGTGATCAATCTCGGTTTTTATCATTATGTGTATTCATCACATCCTGATCTGGATTTTGCCAGCTGGTATATAAAGGGAAAACCAAACGGCGACAGCAGACGGTATAACCTTCCCGTGACAGATGATACCGTAAAAGTAGTGGTGCCGTTATTTAAAAAGGATGCAAAACTTAAGGGCAAACTGTATTATGCTTTAAGCGATGATACCCCTGCAGAGGGTAAAGGCGTCCATATTACCCAGCAGCTTCCGGGAACTACTTATAACGTAACTGTAAAATCCGGGGCAGACGGCAGCTTTGAGACTGACGTTTATCCGGGATTTGATGTGAATATGTACGTCGACGATCTTGCTGGTAACAGGAAAGTGGCAGCAGAAGATCTGGCAAAGGAACAGGAAATCTATCTGCCGGCCGGTTATACCGCCGCCAGGTTAAACATTAACCTCGTTCTTTCCGGAAAGGATGATGATGCTACAAAGAAGTATCTTAAGGCATTGGGACAGCCGGTGATATCATTGGAAAGTTTCCTTGGTGATAAGCCTCTGGTCTTGGGTACATATTTTGTGGATTCAAATGGCAGGCAGGAAGTCCATAGGATATGGACTATGTCGGCTTATGATGAATTGATAGCCCTGTCAAAGAAGCCTTCCGACAGGTCTGTTACAATGAAGTGGAATGAAGGCGCTGTATTTCTGGCAGGAAGCGCTGATATAAAGGGGCTTGATACCTCTTTGTGCGGGGAGGGCAGCATAGAACTGCCTGTGAGAGGTGGCATTGTCATTACCGCGCATAATAAGTCTACGATCTCTGCATCATATAAAGCTTATTGGTTTGATCATTCTACCGGTGCATATGCCGGTGAATCAGCTTCCCGTCAGCTCTATGGCGAGTATGACAGGGATCTGGCCTTTCCATGCCCCGGCAAGGCAGGTGTATATGACGTGGTCATAATGTCTGACAATATGTATCCTCAGACCGACAGTTTTAATGCACTTAAGGAAAAGTATTCGAAGGATTCCACCATGGTAATTTTTGAGAATGTGACTATTGAGGATAAAAAAGGCGTATATGCGGGTGAGGTGAATTTTGATGAGGCGGCTCTTACAGGGGCTATATATATCACTCAGCCCGGTTCGAATCTCTCATCATATGAATCATGCTTTAATTCCGAGGAACTGATCCCGATCACGGGAAGTCTGGTCCTGGATAAAGGTTACAGCGGCAGGATAGAGCGGATCTATGCGCTTTCAAAGGGCGGCGGTCAGATCGAGTATATGCGTATCAATGGAACCCGTTATCTGCCGGAAGATGATCAATATTATTCCAATTTTAACTTTGACGATATGGCAGCTCCCGTATCCTATACTGTGTATTTAAGACCTGAATTTGAGAAAGACGTGGATATTACATTATATGCGGATATTGACGCTGATACGGCAGAAGGTGAGAAAAAGTATAAGGGAGAGCCTCTGGGACGGATAGTCATCAAAAAGCCTGGCATCGGTTTTACAGCGCCCGAGATCACCGGAAGCGCGGGAATATATACCAGATTGTCCGTGCCGGATAAGTCACATGTATACGTTTATGACGGTGATACTCTCATTTATGACGAATATTATGAAAAGAAGTTTGAGGGAAGCGTGAAAATGGCCCTTTCAGGCTGCACCGGACACAAGGGGGAGACTCATAAACTCCACGCAAAGGCTGTGGTCACGGACAAAGATGAAAAGAGCAGTGAATCTGTTGTGGATGTGAGCGTTATGTATCAAGAAGGCGCTCCTACGATAAAGAATCAGTATCTGGAACTTGTGCGCGATGACGGAACCGTTTATTCGACTGTTCAAAGCGGCGGCAAATATAATAATACATGGATGGTGAAATTACGCATCTGTGTGGAATTTGAAAATTATGAGAACCTGGATGAGGCTTATTCAAAGACCCTTACGGGAGAGAGCGCACCGGCTGTCGGCGCGATCCAGATGCATTCCGGATGGCAGAGTGCTTTATATCCTCTGAAGGGAAAGGACGGAGTGTACAAAAGTGAAGTGATATCCGGCCATACGGTAGAGAATGTGGAGATACTCTTTGCGCCCAAAAATGATGCGGTGGACTATGATAAGGAAAGCATTGAGGTGGATCTGTCGCCTGATGAAACTGCCGGCGGTAAGGTAAAAGGTACTACTCTGGAAAAACTGGCGGCCTCCGGTGCTGTCGATGCAGGACGTGCTGAGGCTGCTTCGGTGTATACGGTGGAACTTGACAAAAAGGAATATGCCGCAAAGCGCACCGCTATAACGGAGAGCGTAAAGTCTGTATCCGATGACCCTGCAAAGGTTAAAAAGGTATCCGACGGCCTTAAGAAGGAAGGCATATATTATGTGGATCCGTCTACAGGAAAGATCGATAAGGATAAAGGGCCTGAATGGACGCATTCCAATGGATCCGGAGAGTTTGTCAGTGCTGTGGATATGTTGGATAAAGCGAAGGACGCTAAGATCCCCGAGGGCTCCTATGCTTACTCCGGGATGGTGAGAAATCTGACGGAGGAACAGTATATTGCAGAACTTAAAAAGATGATGGACCGAGTGACCATCATAGCAGAGTATGATCCGCCGTACTACGATGATTACAGGTATGAAGGTGATTTTAATGATATGGAGATCACATATTATGACGATTACATGCCTATAAATTCCATCGTTGTCACGGATGAGACCGGCGCCGTGATGGAGGAGACTTATACCATAGATTATCCGGGAGAGACATTCACGGGACAGGTTACCATCAACAGGGTGCCCCAGGTGGATGAGACCGGTACGCCTACCGGCGGTTTTGATTTCATAGAGACCGGAGATTTGCTGGTGACAGGTACAGGTGAAGGCAGTACGGGAAATCCGGGCTCAGACGGCGGCACGGGAGATCCTTTCACCGGAGACGGCGGCGGCTTTGGCTTCCTTGATCCAAATGGAGGCGGTACAAGCGGCGGATATGACTCCTTCACCGCATACGGGGATGCCCGTGGCGCCAAGGGAGTTTATGACGCCTTCGATGATTTCCATAAGGCGTTTAACAACTCCGGCGGTGGAAACAACTTTGGTTTCGGAGGAGCAGACGGACAGCTTCTTAACGGTTCCATCAATACCATGATGAGCATGTTTGATTTTGCTTCCGAGACCATGAGCCTCATGGACGTAAAGATGGCTGCAAAAAAACTTTTGAACAGCCCTTGCGCCAATAAGCTTCCCAGAGCCACCTATGAAAACATGAAGCGAAATTATGATAATTTTGTAAAGCTGGTGAACGATGCCGAGGCCTGGAGTACTTCTCTGGCTCTGCTTAATTCCCTGCATGCAGGGGCGCAGAGCTTTGGTCTTTACAACGCAGGAGGTCTTATGGGTAAATGCATCGATCTCACTGTTTCCGGTGGTCTGTACGGGGCCAACTTTATAAAGCGCATGAAGATGCAGAATGTGGCCAACGAATCAAAGATGTTCATAGACATGCTGAAGCTTTTCATCTGGAAAATGGCTCGTCAGAATAATGACTGGAACTGTCTTCAGGCTTTGATGAAGGATAAACAGAACACTTCGCAGGCAAAGTATACACCTTACATTGACCCTTCGGGAACAGTATACGAGGGCGTGCTCTCAAATCCCGTTTCTGGCGCCGATGTGAAACTATACGTCAGGGATGATAGCGCGGATGACGGCCTGGCGCCTGCGGATCCCGATACCATCGATCCTCAGGTTAATGTACAGACTGCCGATATAAACGGATATTATTCCTGGCTGGTAAGTGAAGGTAGCTATTTTGTATCTGCCACGGCCCAAGGCAGGGGTGACGGCGATTCCCAAAATGATGTTCAGGCTACGGTGAAGGGGGATAAGCATGACTATCTGCCTGTGCCGCCTCCACAGCTGGATGTAAACATTCCCATAATGAATTATGAAGCTCCTTATCCTAAACTGGTGACAGCTACGACAGACGGTGTGTACATCCGTTTTGACAAATATATGGATGAGGACAGCCTCAAGTCTTCGGATGCGCTTGTATTGAGGGATAAATACGGAAACAGGATCGATACTGTTTTGGAACTTCTGGATTCGGAGACGGAACCTGATAATATCAAGGACGATGAGCGCGGGACGTATGTAAGGACCGTAAAATTGGGCGCCAACTTGAAGGCCGGCTCCGATGTCGTGCTGTCAGTGGATGAAAGCGTTCTCAGCTATTGCGGTGTGAGTGTGGGCGTTTTGGATGCTGTCACCGTCAGCACTGTAGAAAAGACAAAGGCGCCGGTACCCGTTCTTGATCCCCAAAGCGCACAGCCCGGAGTCATAGGCAGTAAAATGGTCGTGATCTTTGCGCCGGATGATGGCGATGAGGTCTTTTATACGACAGACGGCAGCGACCCCGTGATCTCAAAGACAGCCCGGAAATATAACGGCGCTTTTGCAATTTCAGGTGATATTTCCGTAAAGGCATATACAAAGCGTCTGGGATGTAATGATTCCGATATTGTTTCCTTTGCATTCGTCTCTCCCGATAATACTTCCAAGCCTCAGGGAAATACGGACTGGGCTAAGGAACAGGAAGATTCCGAGCGGGAAGTAAGGAGAGCACAGCAGAATGAAAAGGGTAAGGAAGAGGTTCCTAAGACGGAAGAAACCTATGTATATAAAGGGACGATCCACACTTATACCATCACATACGCTACTAACCTGACATACAATGGCAAAAAGCAAAAGAGCGCGGTAAGCATAAAACTGGAAGATGGTACGCAGCTTACTAAGAAGGATTTTTCCGTAAAATATAAGAACAATAAAAATGCGGGTGAGGCTCAGCTGTATGTCACGCTCAAAAAAGCATATAAAGCAGATAAAAAGCCGCTTAATAAAACTGCCTTAAAGTTTGATATACTTAAATTTAAGGCAACCGAGGAAAATGTGACCTACAAGAAAGTAAAGAAGGGCAAGGCTTCGTCACTCAAGGTGGCCGGTCTCAAAGTGAAGAAAAATGAATATTTATTTGATGAGGCTTCACTTACGATCACTTTTTCCGGTAATTTTGAAGGTGTTGTCATAGTTGATCCACAAAAATTGGTGAAATAACCATTGTTTATTTTCTACATTTATGGCATACTAATAGAAGTGACTTCTTGTCAAGTTTCACTATGAAAAATTATTTGGGGGTAATAATATGGCTAAAGAGATTGTAGCAATGCTTCTTGCCGGCGGTCAGGGTTCCAGACTTTACGGACTGACCAAAAAGCTGGCAAAGCCGGCAGTCCCTTTTGGCGGGAAATATCGTATCATCGATTTTCCTCTGTCAAACTGTGTGAATTCCGGCATCGACACTGTGGGTGTCCTGACCCAGTATCAGCCTCTGGTGCTCAATGAGTACATCGGAAACGGGCAGCCCTGGGATCTGGACAGACTTTACGGCGGCGTTCATGTGCTGCCTCCTTATCAGCAGGCATCCGGCTCGGACTGGTATAAGGGTACGGCCAATGCCATCTATCAGAATCTTTCATTTATCGAAAGATATGATCCTAAGTATGTGATCATATTGTCGGGAGATCAGATCTGCAAGCAGGATTATTCGGATTTCCTTCGTTTCCATAAGGAGAAAGAGGCTGAGTTTTCCGTTGCCGTCATGGAGGTGCCCTGGGATGAGGCGTCCAGATTCGGCCTTATGGTCACGGACGAGGACGGCAGGATCAGCGAGTTCCAGGAAAAGCCCAAGGAGCCCAAGTCAAACCTGGCATCCATGGGTATCTATATTTTTAATTGGGATATCTTAAAGAAATATCTCACCGAGGATGAGGCGGATCCCGAATCGGAGAATGACTTCGGCAACAATATCATTCCAAATCTGTTAAAGGATAAAAGACGTATGTTTGCATACAGATTCTCCGGCTACTGGAAGGATGTGGGCACTATTTCATCCCTGTGGGAGGCTAATATGGAAGTCCTGGATCCCGAGAATTCCGGTATCAATCTTTTTGATGATGACTGGAAGATATACAGCCGCAACAGCGGTATGCCCGGTCATCACATCAGCTCCGACGCCGTAGTGGAGGATTGTATGATAACCGACGGATGTAAGGTCAGCGGTACCATAAAGCATTCCATACTTTTTCCCGGAGTTATCGTGGAAAAGGGTGCCAGCGTAGAGGATTCTGTAGTCATGGGCGGCTGTGTGATCAAGGCGGGAGCCACTGTCACCCACAGTATAATCGCCGAAAACGTGGAAATAGGTTCAGGTGCCAAAGTGGGTGAAGTGCCTGCCGACGGAGTAAAAGCCGTGGCTACCGTTTCCAGCGGCGTAAAGGTGGGACCCGGAGCAGTGATAGGACCTAATGCCATGGTAGAGACTGATGTAAAGGATGGTGAGAATATTGTTGAATAATATGAATAATGAAGCTTTGGGCATTATATTCCCAAACAGCTATGATACCCTGCTTCCGGAGCTGACCAATGACCGCTCCATGGCCTCCATTCCCTTTGCCAGCCGCTACAGACTGGTGGATTTCGTGCTCTCCAGCATGGTGAACGGAGGAATTGACAATGTATCGATCCTGGCCAAGGAGAATTATCTGTCCCTGATCGATCATCTGGGCAACGGCCGTGAGTGGGACCTTTCCCGTAAGAACGGCGGACTTAACATCGTCCCTCCCTTTGCACAGAAGAGTTCGGATAAGTATAACGGCCGCGTGGAAGCTTTGAGCAGCATTTATAATTTCTTGAACCGTGAGAGGGAAAAATATGTGGTGATGTCCGATTCGAATATCGCCATGAACTTTGACTTTAAGGCTTTCCTGAATGCTCATATAAAGAGCGGCGCGGATGTGACCATGGTATATGCCAAGACGGTCCTTCCCGACAGCGGAAAGAAGTTTTCCATCTCCAATAAGGACCTTTACTATACTCTGGTCATGGATGATGACAAGAGGGTCACGGAGATAAAGACCAGTCCCGAGACCAAGGATGAGGTTAAGCTTTCGCTTAATATGTTTGTCATCGAAAGGGAACTTCTGATCAAACTGATCTCCCAGGCATATGTGGACGGCATGATCTATTTTGAAAGAGATGTGCTGGCCCGTCATCTTGAGTCCCTGACTGTCAAGGGATATGAGTTTGATGGATATTTTGCCCGTATGGTCAGCATGAAGTCATATTTTGATGAGAATATGAAACTTCTGGAGCAAAAGAACCTGGATGCTCTGTTTTCCGGCAATCCCATCTATACCAAGATACGTGATGACAATCCTGCCAGATACGTGAAGGGAGCCAAGGTCTCAAATGTAATGGTGGCCGACGGCTGCGTCATCGAAGGCGAAGTGGAGAACAGTATCCTTTTCAGAGGCGTCCATGTAAAGAAGGGTGCCAAGGTTTCAAACTGTATCCTGCTTCAGGATACGGTGGTGGGTGAGAATGCATCCATCAATTATCTGGTGACGGACAAGATAGTAAATATCAAGGATGGCACCACGGCCTCGGGCACGGTGGACTTCCCCGTTTATGTGGCCAAGGGTAAGGAATTATAATTTTTTTAATGATTTGTGTTTGTTTTGTGCCTGTTGTGTGAATACCGATGTGTTATTCTGTTCACGCAACAGGCACCGACTATGCAGGCCCCGATTTTTCAGCATTAGGTGATCCCGGGAGAACCCCATTACATCCCGTGTTTTCACGCTGATACTTGCATAGGTGCCTGTTGCTTTGTTTTTTTATTCTGAAAGTTTTTAATCCTGTATTGCAGATGTTTGTCGGTCGACTTTATGAAAATCCTGGTTGTAGATGATGAATTTATAGCTCTCGAGGGTATCGTGACTAAGATAAAAAAGCTTTATCCCGGAGCAGTAGTGGCGGGCTTCAGACAGGTGGATGAGGCTCTTCTTTTTGCGTCGTCCATGAAGCCGGAGATAGCGTTCCTGGACATAGAGATGAGACGTGTCAACGGAGTGGAACTGGCCAGAAAATTAATTAAAATGGATCCGGGGATAAATATAGTGTTCGCCACGGGTTATGAAGAATATATGAAAGACGCTTTTGAACTCCATGCCAGCGGATATATCCTGAAACCCATAACGGACGAAAAGATTAAGAATGAGATCGATAATTTAAGAAATAAGGTTAATACAAAGAGCCTTCGTGTCAGAGCTCAGACCTTTGGTAATTTTGAATTGTTTATCGACGGTGTGCCTGTCAAGTTTCAGTATAACCGTACCAAGGAAGTTTTTGCTTATTTTATAGACCGCAAGGGGGCTCTTTGCTCTTCAAATGAGTTGGGAGCGATCCTGTGGCCTGACGATCCGGCATCGCATACTTCATACATCTCAAATATCAGGCAGGACCTGTTTAATACTTTTACCCAGAAGGACTGTCAGGATGTGCTGGTACGCCAGAAAGGCGTGATGGGCATCAATCCGGATCTTATTGAATGTGATTATTATGAATGGCTTAAGGGCAGGACGGATGAGTATGTGTATTCGGGTGAGTATATGAGCCAGTATGCCTGGGCCGAGGAAACCAACGCCTTTTTACAGATGAAGGGACTTTATCATGACAACGGTTAATCTGGTGCTTCATCTTCAGGCTCTGGTGCTGATGCTTATCGTACTATACGGTAATTATTGTATCAGTAAAGTTAGTGATACTGTTAACAGATGGTTCCTGATGCTGGCTTCTTTAAACATAGTCATGTTGGCATCCGAGAGTCTTTTTTATTTTGTGCTTCTGCGTGGATACGACAGCGTATATCTGGGGATATCGGAGTGTATTTTTCATCTGGCACACTATTCTTTCCTGGCGGGTTTTTGTTTTTTTCAAGCCGGGTTTATTAAGGGAAAACGTGAAATCAGCCCTGTGTATAAGCCGTTTTGTGTATTTGTCTGCAGTTTATCCGTAATTTTGCTGTGCCTGTGTACGATAAATGAATATATTTTTTCCTTAGGGACCAACCGTGAATTTTTTGATTATCTCTATGTGGCAGGACGGCTTGGGGGTACTTTAAATCTGTTTGCCCTTATTATCATGATAATAAGGTATCATGATTGTCTGTATAAACAGGAAATAGTTGCTCTTTTGACATTTCATGTTCTGCCGATTACGACCAGTATCATGAAACTTGCTTTCCCGGGACTTCAGATCACCGCTGTGGGTTTTTGTTTTTCCATGGTCATCATCAATATTTTTGCCATGTATAATATCAGTGTCTGGCTGGGACAAAGGGAGGCACAGATCAACAGGGACAGGATGAGGATCATGTTGTCACAGATCCGTCCCCATTTCATCTATAATGTGTTGAATACCATATATAACCTCTGTGACATCGATGTGGAAAAAGCAAAGGATGCCATAGATCTTTTCTCCGGGTATCTGCGCAAAAATTTCAGGAGCATTGAGGGAAAGGAATATATTTCCATCAGAGATGAGCTGGAGCAGGTTCGGTTTTATTATCTGCTGGAGAAAATGCGGTTTTCGGATGATCTGAACCTGGTGATGGATATTGATGAAGTGAGTTTTAAGGTCCCCCAGCTGTCGGTGGAGCCTCTTATAGAAAATGCTATAAAGCACGGTATATTGAAACGTCCCGAAGGTGGTACCGTATGGCTTAGTGTAAAAGAAAAAGAGGAAGACTATATCATCATAATTGAAGATGACGGGGTCGGATTTGATACCGGTTCTCTCGAAGAACTCGGACCGGATCATGTAGGGATCAGGAATATAAAGGAGCGTCTTTCGTATATGGGTGCATCCCTGGATATAAAGAGCGAACCGGGTGTCAGAACTGTGTGTACTATCAGAGTGCCCAAGTGAGGCTTAGATAGTAACAGGGACAGGATAAAAAATATGTGACATAATCGTGTAATTGTTGTATCATATAGGTCGACATTATTCGGAGCATGATATTTTAGTGGAGATTTACCATGAAAAAGCCAAATAAAAAGATATTGGTGGGCATGTCCCTTTTATCTGCTGCTGTGCTGGGAGGATGCGGACTGGGCCGTGATAATGAGGAAGTCCAGGACGTATACGGGCCTCCCGTGGAAGATGTGTATGAAAATGATGAGCCTATGGAGACCTTATACGGACCGCCACCGGATGAACTTATTGATGAACCGGTAGAAGAGTTATCAGGTGAGGAAGATACGGATGAAGTGTCCGACAGCTCGTCTGATACATCTTCAGATACGGCGCCTGACACATCCTCTGACAGTTCAAAGGGAGCGCAGGATAACGCAACCAAAGTACAGGGTGATGATACTTCGGACATAGATGCTGAAAATTCTGAGACTAAAGGGTCAGAAACTGTAACATCCGGGATGGGTGATACGGATCCCGCTGATTCAAAGAATACTGCTGATGAAACAAATAACAATGCCGTTGATACAGGCAATGATGTGAGGCAGAATGAATTTGTCCAGCTGGTATACGGACCGCCGCCCAATTAAGATATTATGAATAAAGCTTTATACGATCATAAGCTCACAGCTCTTAAAGAAAGAGCCGCGTATAGACGCGGCCTTTATTTGCGCCCTGAGCTTAAAAATCTGTTTTACGAATTTACCCAAAAGTGTAATGAAAACTGTTTTCACTGCGGGTCAAAGTGCGAGAGCCTGGCCCCCACAGACTGTATGAGTGTGGAAGACTGGAAGGCTCTGACAAGGGAAGTGGCCTTAAATTTCCCCCGCAAACCCATGCTGTGCATAACGGGAGGAGAGCCCCTTCTTTATGACGGACTTTTTGAAGTGATGTCCCATGCCGCTTCACTGGGCTTTGTATGGGGCATGACAACCAATGCGACGCTCATAGACCATGACTGTGCACAGGCACTTAAAAAGGCGGGGATGAGTACAGTTTCCGTGTCCATAGACGGGCTTGAGAGTACTCATGATGCCCAAAGGGGACTCAAGGGAGGCTATGATCTTGCCATGAATGGTATCGGACATCTTTTGGAGGCGGGCTTTGATCATGTGCAGGTCACTACGGTGATAAACCACAGGAATATTGGTGAACTGCCTGAGCTTTTTGAGATCATGGATGAGCTTCCCATAGATTCGTGGCGTGTCATTAATCTGGAACCCATAGGCAGGGCGCTTTTGCATCCTGAATATATGCTGGATAAAGAAGATTATTCCTGGCTTTTTTCCTTTATCAGGGAAAAAAGAGAACTGGGTTATCCTGTTTGTTACGGGTGCTCTCATTATCTGGGAATTGAGTTGGAGAGGGATTTAAGGGACTGGTATTTTTACTGTACCGCAGGCCGGACCACGGCGTCCGTCATGTCGGACGGCAGCGTCGGAGCATGCCTGGATATTCCCAGGATATATGACGAAAAAGATGGGATAAAGACCATTCAGGGAAATGTGAAGGAGAGATCGTTTACCGATATCTGGGAAAATGAATTCAAGGTTTTCAGACAGGAACTTAGTGATATCTGTGTTACCTGCAGGGAATGTGAGGAGACGGAGTTTTGTGCCGGGGGGTCATGGCACAGTCTTGACTGTGTCACCGGAGAGCAGCAGATGTGCTTTAAGAAGATGTTATAAGATTTTGATTTATGGAGTAAAAAATGACTGATTACAGAAGTGAGATAGAAAAAAGACGCACTTTTGCCATCATATCCCACCCGGATGCCGGCAAGACTACACTGACGGAGAAATTCCTGTTGTATTCCGGTACAATCAATACAGCCGGATCCGTCAAGGGCAAGGCTACCGCAAAGCATGCCGTGTCCGACTGGATGGAGATAGAGAAGGAAAGAGGTATTTCCGTGACTTCCTCGGTGCTTCAGTTCAATTATGGCGGAAAGTGCGTTAACATACTGGATACCCCCGGACATCAGGACTTCTCCGAGGATACTTACAGGACGCTGATGGCGGCCGATTCTGCAGTGATGGTTATAGATGCGTCAAAGGGCGTGGAGGCCCAGACCAGAAAGCTGTTTAAGGTCTGCGGAATGAGGGGTATACCTGTCTTTACATTTATAAATAAAATGGACAGGGATGCGAATGATACTTTTGACCTGGCAGATGAGATAGAAAAGGAACTGGGGATCGCGGTATGCCCCGTGAACTGGCCCATAGGTTCAGGTAAATCTTTTAAGGGCGTGTATGACAGAAACGAAAGAGCGGTCTTTTTGTTTTCAGATACCCAGAAGGGCACCAAGGAAGGTCATGTGGAAAAGATATCCATAGATGATGAAAGCGCGCTCATTGCCGCCATTGGACAGGATGCCTATGATAAGCTGACTGAGGAACTGGAGCTTCTGGACGGAGCCGGAGCTGAATTTGATCAGGAAAGGGTCGACAGGGGTGAATTGTCACCCATGTTTTTCGGTTCTGCCCTGACTAATTTCGGCGTGGAGCTTTTTCTTAATTATTTCTTACAGATGACAAAGGCTCCCCTGGCCAGAAAATCCGATCAGGGTCAGATAGATCCCTTTTGTGGTGATTTTTCCGCCTTTGTATTTAAGATACAGGCAAACATGAACAAGGCTCACCGTGACAGGATAGCTTTCATGCGCATCTGCTCCGGTAAATTTGACCCGGGAATGGAGGTCTATCATGTTCAGGGGCAGAAAAATATGCGCCTGTCACAGCCTCAGCAGATGATGGCTGATGAGAGACATATGATAAGCGAAGCTTATGCGGGAGATATAATCGGAGTTTTTGATCCTGGTATTTTTTCCATAGGCGATACTCTCTGTGCCCCCGGCAAAAAATTTGCCTATGAGGGTATTCCCACCTTTGCACCGGAGCATTTTGCCAGGGTGAGACAGATGGATACCATGAAGAGAAAACAGTTCGTAAAAGGTATAGATCAGATCGCCCAGGAAGGAGCCATACAGATATTCAGGGAACTGACCGGCGGTATGGAAGAGGTCATAGTGGGCGTGGTAGGCGTGCTTCAGTTTGACGTATTGCTTTACCGTTTAAGGAATGAATACAATGTGGAGATCGCTCTGGAGCGTCTGCCCTATGAGCATATCAGATGGATAGAGAACGCGGCAGATGTGGATGTGGAGCATCTGGTAGGTACCTCTGATATGAAGAAGATAACGGACCTTAAGGGCAGGCCATTGCTGTTGTTCATCAACAGCTGGTCGGTGGGTATGGTGCTGGAGCGCAACGAAGGGCTTAAACTCAGCGAATTTGCGCGAAATTGATATTGTTTCGTATTATTATTTCAGCATTGTTATTCTGAGCATTACGGTATTGTCATTTTGAGCATTACAGTATTGTCATTCTGAGCGAAGCGAAGAATCTTACATGAAATCTTTTACTATAAAACTCATATTTGTTTTCTTATGTCCTCTCCTTTTCCTGACGGGGTGTTCCGATGAATTGCGGGAGACGGTGGCTATTCTCATAGACCCGCCGCTTTGGGAGGAGAGTACCACGCTGAGCGCAGCTCCTACGGTTGAGGAAATGATAGAATCGGGATCGCTGGCAGATGACGGGACGGATGGCGGTATTTTTGAAATGGGAAGCGAACCCTCCGATGAAGAAGTCAGGATGTCCACTTCCGGGATGTTCAGGTATTCATATTCTGAACTGAATGAAAAGGAAAGGTTACTTTACCGCGAGATATATACCGTGCTTTACAGTCATGCCGATGCGGTGACCATTTCTTCCACGGATGCGGATCAGGTGGATAAGGTCTTTTTGCTGGTGATGAACGATCATCCTGAGATATTCTATGTCACCGGTTATTCCATGAACAAATATATGACAGACGGTGTCACCACGTCACTTGAATTTACAGGCACGTATGATAAGGATAAGGATGAGGTGGAAGAGGGCCAAAAGGAGATAGACCGATATGTCGGCGAACTCCTGGATGGCATGCCTGAGTATGATGAAGATTACCGGAAGGTCAGATATGTATATGAATATCTGATCGACAATACGGACTATGATCTTGAAGCCGAGGACAATCAGAATATTTTAAGCGTCTTTAAAAGTGGAAAGAGCGTTTGTCAGGGGTATGCCAAAGCTACCCAATATATACTGAATGAACTGGATATACCCTGTCTGCTGGTCACGGGAACCGCAAAGGTAACTTCGCCTGACGGAGAAGTCTTGAAGTCCCTCAAAGCCGGGACGGGCTCTCCCGATTTGAAATCGGGAGCAGGTAAGGAAGGCGAAGGACATGCCTGGAATATAGCATATGTGGACGGCGAATGGACTAATGTGGACACGACCTGGGGGGATGCTTCTTACAGAAATATAATAACAGGCGAAGTGAGAAATGAGATAACCTACGATTATCTGTGTGTGGGGGATGATGTGCTCAGTGAGAGCCATAAGATTAAAAGCTCTATTGATCTGCCCAAAGCAGTGACGATATCCAAACCCGTGTGGTGATGCTGTGAATAGTGCTGTGAATAGTAACGTGGTGCTTAAAAAACCACTTGCATTTTTCCCTAAAGTAGTGTAATATATTGTTTCGTGAGTCCGCAGAGCAGTGCTCTGTGTAGTAGAGATGGTCCTCTGACGTCCGTACACCACCATTTGTTGTACTCACAGGTGTTATAAGCGGCGCTAAGAACGTCAACATTAGATAGAGTGGAGGTCACAAATGAACGAGATCATCAAAAAGATCGAAGAGGAACAGCTTAAGGAAAGTGTACCTGAGTTTGAGGTAGGAGATACCGTCAGAGTACATAACAAGATCAAAGAGGGTAACCGCGAGAGAATCCAGATTTATGAGGGAACTGTCATCAAGAGACAGGGCGGCTCTAACAGAGAGACTTTTACCGTAAGAAAGATTTCGAGCGGCTGCGGAGTAGAGAAGACCTGGCCTTTGCATTCTCCCTTTGTAGAGAAGGTTGAGATCGTGCGTAAGGGTAAGGTAAGACGTGCTAAGCTCTTCTACTTAAGAGACCGTGTAGGTAAAGCTGCAAAGGTTAAGGAGCGTATCCAGTAATATAAGCTGTGATCATAAGCCCATCCGGATTTTCCGGATGGGCTTTTTAATTGTTAAATTAACCGTTTTCTATTTTTTGTTGTAATTTTTTGTGAATTGTGTTAATCTATACCTATTCAGAAAGGCAATTTGATGTGAAAAGTGCTGAATGATTAGTGTCGGGCTTAAATTGAACATCAAGGATATTCAGATGTCAGGCAGGTGAAGTCCTATGCGTAAAAAGATTGATAATAAAGGTTTTACATTGCTGGAATTGATAATCGTGATCACGATTATGGCGATAATCATTGGCGTTTTGGCACCGCAGTTTATTAAGTATGTTGATCGTGCAAGGATTGCTATGGATCTGCATACAGCCGGTGAGATTGCGGAAGCTTATCAGACTGCCATCGCTCAGAATCCGGAAGTTTACAGTCTTTTTGAAGAATGGTCGATGCCCGGAAAACATGAGAATCTTAAGCGTACCATAAGCGCCACGAGTAACGGAGTGACGGAGTCATACAGGGTTGTTATGGTGGTTGCCAGCGAGAAGACATACTGGACCGGTACGCAGTCGGAATATCTGAACGGTTTTTATGATACCATGAATGAAGAACTGGCGCTGAATACATATAATGGCGCATATAATGCTTCTATGATTCCTAAATATAAGATCAAAAGAAGCGGCCCCCATCCTGAGGGTGGAGGTAGAGTCTATCAGAATGTGGACAGATGGAGGATAGTTAAAAGGCTGGATAACGGTCAGATAGAGGTCTGGTCCGCAGACGGCACCAGATTCGGCGGATGGCCGCAGTACAGAGCATGGCCTGTTCCGGATGATGTATATTCCATGAATTGAATCATATTATGATATTATTGATTAGAGTGGACTGTCCGTATAACGGACAGTCTTTTTTCCTTGTAAAAATTGTGGAAAATATGCTATAATTACACAGATTATGGCTAATTTCGGCAAAAAGAAAAAGGGAGGCTTGTCCTTTTATAACAGGGAACGTAAAGTTACCGAGGAAAAGATATGGCTGGTGATAGGTTATGCCTTTTGGCCCATATTGGCTGTCATCCTCGCCTATATGATCGTGACCTCCGTGGGGATCAGGACCACCATGGTGGGCAATTCCATGGAACCCGCTCTTTTTAACGGGCAGGATGTGCTGGTGGATACGCTTCGTTATAACATACTTAAGCCTCAAAGAGGGGATGTGCTGGTATTTAAGCCTAACGGTAATGAGAATTCCTATTACTATATTAAGCGTGTGGTAGGCGTCCCCGGAGATACGGTGGAGATAAAAAACGGTGTGATGGTCTTAAACGGTGAGGCCATGCCCTTGCTCTTTTCCGACAAGATTGCGGATCCGGGTGTGGCGGTAAACCAGTTTACTGTTCCTGAGGACGAATATTTTGTAATGGGTGATAACTGTAATAATTCGGAAGATTCCAGATCCCCCAATCTGGGGACTATAAAGAGGGAGACCATATACGGTAAGGCCTGGTTCTGTATGGCGGCAGAGTCTTCGGGACTGGGATTTATCAGGTAGATCCCATAAAGTTGAGTACTTTGTCAGAGTGATCATGACCGGTCCTGATTTTTAAATAAGATAAGAGGCTATAAAGAATAATGAGTGAAAATTATCAGTGGTATCCGGGACATATGACTAAGGCCCGGCGTGCCATGCAGGAAGACATAAAGCTGGTGGATCTGGTGATAGAACTTATAGACGCCAGGATCCCCTACAGTTCCAGGAATCCCGATATTGATTCTCTGGCAGGGGGAAAGAGCCGGATAGTACTTTTGAATAAAGCAGATCTGGCAGATGAAAGGGTCAATAAGCTGTGGCTGGAGCATTTTAAGGAAAAGGGAATATATGCCCTGGCACTTGATTCCAGAAATAAGAGCATGGCCAAGCGTATAGACCCTGTGGTGAAAGCGGCATGTGCCGAAAAGATCGAACGGAATAAAAGGAGAGGAATTCTTAACCGGCCCATGAGGGCCATGGTGGTTGGGATACCCAATGTGGGTAAGTCCACCTTCATTAATTCATTTTCGGGACGCGCGGTGTCTAAGACAGGTAATAAGCCCGGAGTGACAAAAGGCAAGCAGTGGGTCAAGCTTTCAAATACTTTGGAGCTTTTGGATACGCCCGGCATACTATGGCCCAAGTTTGAGGACGAGAAGGTGGGCAGGAATCTGGCTTATATAGGTTCCATGAATGATGAGATATTGCAGAAATATGAACTTTCCCGGAAATTAGCGGAGTTTCTTATCAAAGAATATCCGGGGATCTTGGAGGAAAGATATCCGGTGGCAGATTCGGGAGCAGAAATGGGAACTTCTCCTGACGGAGAAGTCTTGAAGTCCCTCAAAGCCGGGACGGGCTCTCCCGATTTGAAATCGGGAGCAGGTAAAGAAGCCTTGAAGTCCCTCAAAGCTGGGTCGGAAGATAACATGATCAGGCGTATAGCCCTGTCCCGACACTGTCTTCAAAAAGGCGGGGAACCCGATATTGAAAAAGCAGCCTGTATCCTGCTGGACGATTTCAGGTCCGGAAGGATTGGTAAAATAAGTATGGAAAGACCATAAGGAGGAATGTTATGAAAAGGAATTTACAGAACTGGTTATCCACAGGAATTTTTCTGGTGATCGTATTGGCCATAGCCTATACGATCATAAATATCATCATGCAAAAGACGGTGATAGAAGGTGATTCCATGTCACCTGTACTTGATGACGGAGATGTGGTTTTTACAAATATAGTCACATATAATTTTAATCCTCCGCAGATTGGGGATGTTGTTCTTATTGAGCTTAAGGATGGTACCAGGATAGTTAAGAGAATAGTTGCAGATCAGGGAAAATACGTTAAAATCGACAGCTTTGGTAGACTTATAGTAAATGATAATGTAGTCCAGAACGATCATGGCGTGGGCATCATCATGGAGCCGGGAATAGCTCATGAAAGTATACATTTGGGGCCGGAGGAATATTTCGTTTTGGGAGATAACAGGAATCACAGTAAGGATTCCAGAGATCCCAAGATCGGCGTGATCAAGAGATCTCAACTGGTTGGTAAGGTTTTTTACAGGATACAGCCATTCGAAAAAATGGGAGCTATAGAATAAGAGTAAGATAAAAAAGGTATGGCATTTGGAATCGGTGCATACGAACAGAATATAAGACCTACTGACGCTCCGCAGACCGGTACTTCACCGGTCCGGGGCGTTGACGCGGTTAAGGCAGCCAATGCCGCAGCCCTGGGAGACGCCAGGGAGGGACAGGTGGTCACCGGAGAAGTCACCGGTATGAACGGTAAGAATGTCCAGCTGACACTGCCTGATAACAGAGTGGTGACTGCACGGCTGGAGACAGACCTGAAACTGTCGGTGGGGCAGTCTCTGGCCTTTGCCGTCAAGTCAAATACAGGGGATCAGATAGCGCTCCGGCCTTTGTTTAATTCCGAGGCTGTAAATGCCACGGCCATAAAAGCCCTGGGACAAGCGTCCATACTGGTTAATTCCGATACATTGCTGATGGCTTCTGCCATGATGGATGAAGGCTTGCCTATCAGTAAAGACAGCATACAGGCCATGTTCAGGCAGGTTAACCGATTCCCCGATGCAAGTGCGGCCGACATAGTGTCCATGTCAAAGCAGGGGATACCTCTTACCGATGAAAATGTACTGCAGTATGGTGCTTATCGGAATAATGAGCATCAGATAATGGAGCTGAATAAGGAACTCTCGCAGCTGGTATCGGATCTGGCAGGGGAGCTGCCCCTTGATGCAAAGGGCGAACTGACGGGCATATTTAACGGTAATGATTTCGGTTCACAGCTTGGCGAACTGACAAAAGGACTTGCCGGTCTGGTGGACGATTATGAGGCTTCTCTTGCAGCCGAAGCAGCCGGAGATGATGCTGTATCAGTAGCTGAGGAAGGCGTGATACTTGAATCGACAAAGGAAGGCGTGGCGGCAGATACCGATCTTAACCGATTTCTGGATCCCGATACCAGAGCGCAGATGGCGGATGATCTGTCAAAGCTTGGAATTTCGGAGGATATCCTTGATTCAATAAAGAGCGGAGAAATGGATCCCCAAAGTGCCTTAAAATATATTCAGGGTGCGCTGGAACTTGAAAAGAACGGTGAAATAGATAAACTTAACCTGCCGGATGATATGAAAAACAGGATGCACGAGGCTGTCAGGAACCTGACCTCGGGCAAAGTCTTCAATGAACTGCTGAAGGATTCCCTTATAAGGGACTTCTCTCTTAAGGCGGACGGTGATTTTTCAAAAGAAAAGGTTGCGGATCTCTATGAAAGGATGATCCGGGACACTGCGAAGGTATCCCAGCTTTTGGATCAGTTCGGCAAGAGCGATTCTCCTTTGGCAAAGGGACTGGATAATCTGAATCAGAATATCAATTTTATGAATCAGCTGAATGAGACTTTTACATATCTGCAGATTCCCATTCAGATGTCCGGTGAAAATGCCCACGGTGATCTGTATGTCATGACCAATAAGAAAAAACTCATGGAAAAAGACGGTGAGATCACGGCCCTGCTCCATCTGGAAATGGAAGCCCTGGGTACCATGGATATACATGTCACCCTTAAGGATACCAACAGCGTAAAGACTCATTTTATGCTGGAGGATGACGCTACTTTGGACCTCATAAGCGAGAATATCCATTTATTGAATGAAAGGCTTGAAGCAAGAGGCTATTCCATGACCAGCGATGTTTCCATCAAGGATGATGACGATAAGAATAAAGCCATCACTGCCATGCTCGGTCGGGCAGGGGAGGCTCGCGGCGACAGACTGATCTCAAAATATTCCTTTGATGTAAAGGCGTAGGCAATGGCAGAGGAAAAGAAACCTAAAAAACTTACGGCGGTGGCCCTGGAATATAATCCCGGAGAAGTCGCACCCAAGGTGGTGGCTTCGGGTTTTGGCAAGACTGCGGAGAGGATCATCGAAAAGGCTAAAGAAGCGGGAGTGCCTACCCACAAGGACACAAAGCTGGCGGATACCTTGTCCCGCCTGGAAATCGGCGAAGTGATCCCGCCGGAGCTATATGAGGTGGTTGCCGAAGTCCTGGTATTCGTGGATCAGATGGAAAAGATCAGGCAGAAGGTGATGCATTAGGACATTAGCGAAGAATCTTATGATCATTGAATTTGTTTAATCTTCAATCGGAGGAATTATGGAAATAACAGACATACTTGCAAAATGCGATCACACACTTTTAAAGCCGGAGAGCACTACGGCACAGATAGACGAGCTGTGTGAGGACGCCATCAGGTTTAAGACCGCATCCGTGTGCATACCGCCATGTTTCGTGGCTCATGTGAAGGAAAAATATGGAAAAGACGGGCTTAAGATCTGTACCGTTATTGGATTTCCCAATGGAAACATGACTACGGACGCGAAGGTCTTTGAGACAAAGGATGCCCTTTCAAAGGGGGCCGATGAGATAGATATGGTCATAAACATAGGAAAACTTAAGGAAAAGGACTATGCTTATGTGACAGATGAGATCCGAAGTATAAAAGATGTCTGCAAAGATCATATACTTAAGGTCATAATCGAAACCTGCCAGCTCACCGATGAGGAAAAAGTGAAAATGTGCCATATCGTAGGGAAGGCCGGTGCCGATTATATCAAGACTTCCACGGGATTTGGCAGCGCAGGCGCCACCTTCGAGGATGTAAAGCTTTTTGCCGATAATGTGCCCGAAGGGATAAAGATAAAGGCTGCAGGCGGCATCGCGTCCATCGAAGATGCCGTGCGTTTTGTACAGCTTGGGGCAGACCGACTGGGGACCAGCCGGCTTGTGGCCATTGCCAAACAGATGTAAAAGGTAAGATAAAAACAAATTGTCATTCTGAGCGAATTTCGTCCTAAGGGGGCGCTAAACGTCCGGGGGACGTTTGTTCAGCGCCGACCGAAGCGGAGCGTAGACACACGAAGTGGTGGATGCCTTAGGACATTAGCGAAGAATCTTAACAGCGAGGAACTGATCATGATAAAGATATTGCTTCTGGCTACCAGAAACTACTCAATTGAAAAGATCAAATCACTTTTACCGCCGGGAGTACAGGTGCGCAGCGCCATTTTGGATGGAAGTCCCTCCATTCGCTTTGACACTGCTTTTTCCCCTGATGTAATCATCGTCCAGGTGGATAATGTGAGCAGGACGAAGCTGTACGGACTTATTGACCTTCGGCAGAATGAGGCTTACAGGAATCTGCCTCTTTTAGTCATAGGCGAGGAGATGGACAGGAATGTATTTGAACAGAATGTCATTCCGGGATCCGATAAGAGAGTCAATTCCTTTGTGCCCGACTATGAGATAAAGGCTGCCATTTCAAGCATAATTGACATGCGCATGATGGAAGAGAGGCATATCCTGGTGGTGGATGATGATCCTGTCATATTGCGTTCCATGCGCACATATATGGAAGAGCAGTATAAAGTGACTGCCGTGAGATCCGGCAAACTGGCCATTAAATTTCTGGAAAAACAGAAGCCTGATCTTATATTTCTGGACTATATGATGCCGGAGATGGATGGTATCAGTACTTTTCAGGTGATCCGTACCATGGAGAACGGGAAGAAGATACCCGTTATCTTCCTGACCGGAGTAAATGAAAAAGAAAAGGTTATGGAATGTCTCGTCCTTCATCCTCAGGGTTATCTTGTAAAACCTGTAACGAAGGAAGCGGTACTGACTAAACTGAAGGAAGTTTTATAAAGGGCTTGGTGTGAAATTTATGGTGATGTCATTCTGAGCGAAGCGAAGAATCTTAAAAAGATAACAGGTGGTGATGTAAGTGAAACGAATTGACAGAAAACTGGTAAGAAAAAGCCGTATCTTCAACATTTATGAGGATACCATCCTGACGGATGATAATAAAGAAGTGATATATGATTTCCTGGAGCACAAGGGTGCGGCTGCTGTGGTGCCGGTGCTGGAGGATGGAAGGATCCTCATGGTGCATCAGTTTCGCAATGCCATAGACCGTTATACCTGGGAGATTCCCGCGGGATGCCGTGACAGTGTGGATGAGGATTTTAAGACGGCCGCAGCCAGGGAACTGGAAGAGGAGTCGGGATATCGAAGCGACGATCTGGAGTTCCTTATCAGGCTCAAGACAGCGGTGGCTTTTTGCAGCGAGCAGATAGACGTATTCGTGGCCAGAAATCTTAAAAAGAGCCATCAGCATCTGGATGATGATGAATTTATTGACGTTAAGGCCTTTACCATAGATGAATTAAAGGAAATGATTTTTAAAGGTGAACTTCAGGATGCTAAATCCGTGGCCTCCATCATGTCTTATATTAATAAATATCTGAAATAAATATCTGAATGGGAAGCCCTGACAGTATAAGTCGGGGCTTTTTTTTACTGCCTTATCCGGACTAAAATTGACCGCAGACTCTGACAGTCAATGATTTTTGTGTCAGGTGTCGTAAAAACTTAACATAAAATCAAAAAAATCTAAAAAAAATTAAAATTTTTTTCAAAAATTTTTTTTCACAAGATATAGTTAATACTTGTTCACATAAGTCAAACATATTGTGATTTTTGGGCTGAAAACCGCGTAAAATAGCGGATGTAACATGCGTTATCGAATTTGCATTTCCATCTAAACCCGTATATAATGACAAGGTATTTACGGGAGGAGTATATTTTTTTGATGGAAGAGACAATAAACGGATTCATAAATTATTTACATAATGTCAAGAAGATGTCCGATAATACAGAGATGTCATACAGAAGGGATCTCAACAAACTGGGAAATTATCTTAAGGGCAAACCCTTATCTGACGTTACTGTCGATGATCTTCAGACATATATATCCAATATGGGGGAACAGGGCTTTAAGCCTGCCACGATCTCAAGAAACATTGCCAGTATCAAGGCGTTTTATCATTATCTGGTAAAGGAAGGGATCGTGAAAGAGGATGTCTCAGTATCCTTAAAGTCACCCCGTATAGAAAAGAAGCTTCCGGAGATACTTACCACGGAGGAGGTGGTAAGACTTCTGGAGCAGCCTAAGGGCGATTCACCTAAAGAAGTCAGGGACAAGGCGATGCTTGAACTTTTGTATGCGACAGGCATCAGAGTCTCCGAACTGATATCCCTTTTGGAGTCGGATGTCAATATGACCATGGGTTATATCGTATGCCGTGATCTTCATAAAGAGAGGGTAATACCCTTCGGATCTGAAGCCAGGAATGCCCTTTCCAGATATATGGGTGAATCCAGGGAAGCCATGATCGAAAATGAGAACTGCCGGACCCTTTTTGTTAATTGTTCGGGCGGTCCCATGAGCCGGCAGGGCTTCTGGAAACTGATCAAATATTATGCCAAGAAGGCAGGCATCGCGGCGGATATCACGCCCCATACCCTGAGGCATTCCTTTGCGGCGCATCTGGTGGAGAACGGGGCGGATCTTAAATCGGTTCAGGAAATGCTGGGCCATTCGGATATATCTACCACACAGATATACGCTACCGTGGGACATAGCAGGATAAGGGATGTGTATAATAAGGCCCATCCCAGATTTTGATAATAACTGATTTAATAAGAAGATGATTCTAATGCTGACGGATTTTTTGTTTCATACATGAGGCAAGGAATCCGTCTTTTTATTTACGCCGCAATTTACAAAGACCGTTATTTTTGGTATAATTCTGGGCGTTGGCGGGTATTTTTCCAAGAAAGGATATATGTTATGAATGATATAAAGGTTTCTGTTGTAATGCCGGTTTACAATATGCAGGCATATATTGGCGAAGCCATAGAGAGTATTCTCGGACAGACGCTTAAGGAGACGGAAATAATCTGTATGGATGACTGCGGCACCGACGATACCGCAGCTATAATAAAAGAGTATTGTGAAAAGTATCCGAATGTCAGGTATTTTTCAATGGAGGTCAATTCCGGTGCAGGTATGGCCAGGGCAACGGCCATGACTCATGCAACGGGTGAGTATCTGGCTTTCATGGACGCCGATGACAGGATCTGCAGAAAGGACGCCCTTGAGATACTCTATCAAAAGGCTTCGGAAGGAAACTGTGACGTCTGCGGTGGCTTTGTGAACGATTTTTCCGATAAGGAAATAAAGGATTATCCCAGATTCAGGGAGCTGTTTGACAAAGCGGATACTTCTTCCATAGAAGCTGTCTGCGCAAAGGATCTGGATTACTCGCAGATTCAGGATGATTTTTATTTTCAGGGATTCATTTATAAGAGAGAATATCTTGAGAAAAATAATATAACTTTTCCTGAGATAAGAGTATACGAGGATCCTGTATTTCTGGTAAGGGCTCTGTATTTTGCCAATTGTATCAGGGTAGTGAACATAGAGTATTACGGCCACAGATTCGACTATAAGCAGCATAATTTTAACGTTTCGCACGGCGTTTGTTTTTTGAAGGGTACCATTATGAATCTTGAGTTCGCAAGAGAACACGGACTTACGGTCCTTTATGACAAGACTCTTGAGCGGGCCGATCAGATCTTTCTTCTTCCCATGCTGTCATTTATGTCAAAACATGATAAAGAGTATATGAATCTTCTGATGCAATTGGATGAGCTGGTGATGAAAGACGGACGTAATCTTGCGGTTATGGAATATATTGATTTTCTGTCGGCGAGGAAGGATCTGTTCCTTCAGTTTTATAAATACAAATATGGCCGGGATTTTGTGTATTGATAAGAGATATATTATAGAAAGGCAGTAATGATATGCAGACATCGATGATCACGGTTGTGACTCCTGTATATAAGACGGATCTTCAGTTGCTTATCAAAGCGTTTGATTCACTTAAGGATCAGACTCTTGGTTTTGATCTGATAAAGTGGGTGGTAGTGGTTCATAATTCCGGACAGGAATATTATGAAAAGGTATGTTCTCTTTTCGGTGATCATAAAAATGTATTGATAAAGCAGCTGGAGGACGGTAATAAAGGTCCTTCCTCACCCAGGAATCTGGGGATCGATATGGCTGATACCGAATATGTTGCTTTCCTCGATTCGGATGATACTTACGAAAAGAACTGCTTTAAAGAGGCTTTGGAATCAGCTGAAAGAAATCATTCGGATATTTCCGTGTTCAGAAGAAGATATTCCCTGGAATCCGAGAAACTCAGCAGGGTGACAGAAGTAGTGCTTTGGAACCAGTTTCTGGATGAGATAGTGATAGACAGGGATCACTGGGAGGCAGATAAAATGTTTGTGGGCGTCTGGGGCATGGTGACGTCCAGGATATACAGGAAAGATTTTATTGACAGGTTTAATATCCGTTTTGAGCAGGGCGTACCTTTTGGTGAGGATTTTCTGTTCAATATAGAGGCATATCACAGGGCGGAAAAAATACTCTATCTGCCCAGACTGATAGGTTATCATTATTATATAAACGGAACCTCCCTGGTTCAGAGCGAGGCAAAGACAGCCGATGTGATACTTGATTATGCGCGGGGCTTTAAAAAAATTTTTGACAGGGGGCTGCAATGCGGCATATATATGAATCCCACGATCTCAAGGCTGTGTTCCCTGCTGTCAAAATATATCCTTAATTGTCCCGACATGACTGAGGACGTAAGAGATGAGATCAGGGAAATGCTCGGTCCTTTTATCGAGAATACTACCAGGATGAAAGCCAATAAGATATATCCTGAAGTTGCGGCCAGAGAGGCGTATGAACTTCCCCGGAGAGTTATCGTGGATAAGGGGAGCCTGAGCGAGATAGATGAGGCTGATATCCTGTATTCAAGAGATTTTTATTATGAGGATGAGGATGCCTCAAAGATTCTGCTCAGGAAGATCCTGGTTGACAATTCCTCCACGGATGTGGGACAGTATTATGATTTTTCCGGGATATTCACTCTCAGCGAATTTAAAAAGAGGCTTCCTCTGACGACATATGAAGATTATGAAACCGTCATCAGGCTTACTACTGAGATAGGCGAGGAAAATGTCATATCAAACCAGCGGACCATCGCATATGTCTCTGAGGCTGATCCGACAGGTAAACTGCGCAGATTTCCATGTACCATGGCTCATACACGTCCCTTTGCCGAGGCCTTTGATGCCCTGTTAAAAAATGAAAAACTGCTGATATTTTCAGATCTTTATAATCAGGGAATAGTCAATAATGATGAGACCAGGGAGGTGTCGGCTTTCGGTATCGTGATCGCCCATATCGTGGTCAGCAGACAGTCGGAGACTCTCAATTCCGATATTCTTGTAAGAAATCTGGAAAATTTCGGAAACAGGGATCTGTTGCTTTACACCCAGATGTTCTTCGCGCTTAAGAATAAAAGCCATACGCTGATAATATCAGCAAACACACGGAATGTTTATGATTCCTTCTGCCTGCTGGAAAAGTATCACACCGCCTTGTGCGATGACATAGAATATGGAACCATCAGGGGCATAAAACTGATGGGACTTGAAAAAGAATCCTTGAAAAAAATCCTGGACTATATTCAGCCTGATAAGGAAAGAGCCCGTGAACTAAGGGAGATATTTGCCCGGGGGTTTGATGAACCGATAGCTCAAAAAATATGGCCGGCTCTTAAAGGCGTAGCCGCAAAAGGATATGGTGTATACCGGATATATTCCGACAATCTTAAGAGATATATAGGGGATCTTAAAAACACTGAACCCGGTATATTCGGGCCGGAAGCTTTTATTGCCGCAAGATATGCAGAGGGTCTGTTTAAGATGGATCTGTCTTCCGCATATTATGAGTTCATTCCCTTTGAAAACGGAAGACAAGCCGACAGTGTGCTTACGATAAATGAGGTACAGACAGGCTGTGATTACAGGCTTGTCATCACCACTTCCACGGGGTTGTACCGCTATGAGCTGGATCATGTGATAAGAGTGGAAACTGTGGAAGACAAAGTCCCGGTCATATCTTATCAGTATGATATAAAGAGCAGTTTCTTTTATAAAGAACATTATTATACGGAGCGGGATATATATGACGCGGTATGTGAGCTGCGCCGTGAGATGGGTCTTGACATAGATGATTATTCTTATCATCCTGATGAGGATAATGGTTATATAGAACTTTGTATTGAACTGCATGCGGATTCACACATAGAAGAGTCTGTTCCGGAAAAATGTGAAGAGATCATATTAAGAAGCCTGACCGGTCAGAAGGATCTGCCAAAGGAAGAGTACCCGTTTCAGGTAAATGTTTCTTTTGACGAACCTGAGACGTCTCAGCTGCGTTCCGAGATGCTCTCTTATAAGATGGGGATATCCTATAGCCAGATACATCCTGTCAGGCTGTTTTAACGGGAAGGATTTCACATAAGACAAACAGTTGATAAAAAGGAGGGAAAAGTGAGTTATTTCAGTATTTTGATACCTGCATACAATCAGGTGGGAAAGATGGACAAGTGCATTGAATCGGTCCTTGGCCAGTCCTTCGTGGACTATGAGGTGATCATGGTAGATGACGGATCTACGGATGCAACATATGATATGCTCAAGGATTTTGAGAAAAAGGATGGGAGATTTCATGCTTATCATTATGATGAAAACGGATCCCTCATTAAGGCCAGATATACAGGGATGCAGCAAGCTTCGGGTCAGGTCATAGTCTTTCTCGACAGTGATGATTATCTTTCGACGGATGCGCTTTCAAAACTTCATGATAAGTTTGAAAAAACAGATGCGGATATCGTCCGGTTTGGTTTTGTCTTTGAACCCGAAGGCCGGGAGATACTGCCCATAGAGACTGAGGATGTGCTGCAGTCCATCTATGACGGGAAACTGGCTCCGGCCATCTGGCGTAACGCTTACAGAAAGCGCGTTATAGATAAGGCTGTGGAGAACATATCACCGTTTTACTGCAATATGGGTGAGGATTCATTCTTTTCACATGTGTTCTTTACCTTTGGTGAGAAAGTGGATTCCATGGATGACGTGCTGTACCATTATGAGACCGAGACGGGAATGAGCGCCAGTGAGACCGAAAACAAGGTGAACCTGCCTAAATTCCGTAAGTCCATGAAGGATGTGACGGTTTCTTCGGAGCATTTCATAGATTTTGTCGGAAAATTTGCTCCACAGAGGAATGAAGAGGTTATAAAAGCCAGAATGAACATGTGGATCAGCGTATTTTTCCAGTTCATAGCCAATGACAAGGACTACAGGAATATGATCGAATATATGATAGAGGTAAAAAATATGGGCCTTGAAGAACTGTTCGATCATCTGTGTAATGTGACGTTAAAGAAAAAAGTTCTCTATGATGAGGGTTATCTTAAGATATCCTAAGCCAGATTATTATCAGAAAGGAGTCTGTTTATGAGTAATCCGAGATTCAGCATACTGATACCGGTTTTCAATCAGGTGGGAAAGATGGATGCGTGCATCGAGTCTGTGAAAGCACAGACATTCCGGGATTTTGAGGTGATCCTTGTGGATGACGGTTCCACGGACGGTTCAGATGAGATGCTTAAGAAGTTTGCAAAAGGTGACGACAGGTTCAAGATCTTCACCCATGAGACCAATCGTTCTCTTTTGCGGGCGCGCTTTACGGGTATGAAAAATGCAGTGGGGGAGCGGGTGATCTTTCTTGACAGTGATGATGTGCTCGCTTCGGACCTTTTGTACGATCTTAATGAGCACCTTAAGGAAAATGACACGGAGGTGGTGAGGTACGGTTTTATACTTGAACCCTCTAAATATGAGATCCTTCCTCCCGACGATATGGAACCTTTTGAGGCACTTGCACGGTTTAAGTTCCCGACGGCGATAATGAGTGCCTGCTTTGCCCTTCCTGTCATAAAAAAGGCGGTGGAGCTTATAGATCCTCCTTATGTCAATTCTTCTGAGGATACTCTTATGTCAGGTGTTTTGCTGAATACCTGCAATACCTATTCCAATATGAAAAAGGCGTATTATCACTATACCATGACCGGCGGCATGTCCAGAGAAACGGATACATTAACGATGGATAAGCTTGATAAGACATTGGAGAGCATTCATAACTGCACGGACTGTTTTATGGATTTTATCAAAAAACACCATCCCGAAAAGATTGATCTTGCAAGGATGGCCATTACCAATATCTATAAGTTTGAGATGGCGCATTATGTGCTTAATACAAAGGATGAGAAAAAGGCTGTTGATTATCTGAATATCATCAACAATGATGATTTCCCCGAGGCTTTTGATTTCGGATGCCGTGAGGTGCTGACTGAATTTTTTAAAAGGAAACTGACCGATTATGAGGGCAACAGACGCGCGTTTTTTGGATTCTGATCAGTGGATACTAAGTTCGCAAGTACAAAAGAGGAGCTTGAAATATGAGCAAAAAATATGATTTTTCTGTAGTGATCCCGGTTCACAACACGGATATGAAACTGCTTAAAAACTGCTTTGATTCCGTTATAACACAAAGCTGTGGCTTTGACCATATAGAAATGATCGTGGTACTTCATAACAATGATCCCGCTCTGGATGATGAAGTAAAAAAGCTGCTCGGCAAATATGAGAATGTGGTCATTGAGGTGCTCAAAAACGATGTGTATTCTCCTTCCAGTCCCAGAAACCGGGGAATGGATATAGCATCGAGCGAATATATCGGTTTTCTTGATGCGGACGATATGTATACTCCGAAGTGTGTAGCTCTCGCATTGAGTTATTTAAGACAGACCGGCGCCGACATATGTCATTTCCGCAGGATGGTGGAGCTGGAGCAGGAGAGCGGCATCATATTAAACGAGCTGGTTCTTTGGGATCAGACTAAGGAGATCATAGTTGTGGACAGGAACACCTGGGAAGGTGACAAACTCTTTGTGGGACAGTGGGGAATGTGTACTTCCAAGATCTATCGCAGGAAATTCCTTATCGATAATGATATCCGTTTTTCCGATGATATAAGATTCGCCGAGGATTTTGATTTTTCGATCAAGGCGTACGGGCTTGCAAATAAGATATGTCTTGCCCCGCAGCTTATCGGGTATGTATATGAGATAAATTCCAAGTCGCTGGTGCAGACTACCAAGGTAAATGATGATGTGGTCATAGCTTATGCCGAGGGCTTTAAAAAAATCTTTGATAAGGGTGAGAAATATGGCATATATATGAATGATTCCATAGGTATGCTGACGACGTATGAAGCTATTTTGCTGTGTACCGGCAAGGATCTTAAAGATGAGACCAGGGCAAAGGTTAAACAGATCCTGGAGCCCTATGTTCGTGCTCTTAAGCCCATCAGGCCTTCAAAGGTTTATCCTGACGGCAGATGCGAACGTATGAACACTTATCCCAGAAAATTCATTCTGGGAGAGTCCACAGGCAACAAGCATCTCATTCTGGATGCCGACACATATGTGGCTTCCGGAATAGGCGGATACCAGGGAATGGTTTTAAGCCATATATTAAAAATGGGATATGTGACCGATTATGGTAAAAGGTTTGATTTCCCTTCAATCTTTACATTTGAAGATTACAGGGATAAGCTTCCCATCACCACATATGATGATTATCAGCCCATGGTAAATCTCACCATTCATCTGGGAGAAAGTGATATATTTACGGACAAGCCCATCACCAGGTATGCTCTTTCCCATGGAAATATCGGTATTCCCAGACGTCTTCCCATGACTGACGCCGTCATGGAAAGATATGTGGATGCATATGGTGACCTCCTGGGAACCGGCAGATATTTTCCCATGTATGAGAGTATGCCTTATAAGGCGTCAGCCAGGACCATGGATAATAAATATACCAATACTTTGTACGGACTGATACAGTCGGCTTTTATAGAAAAGCATGTGCAGGATTCAGACAGGAAAACTTCTTCCGTTGTTCCTTCGGAGATCATGTTCCCTGCGCAGCTTGGAAGTTATGAGTATGCGAGACTGGTCTTTGCTTTGGCTGATAAGGATCTGGAAACTGTCTTTGCCCCCAATGCATGGATATTGTATTCTTCCATAAGGCTTCTTCTGAAAAATTATAAGGAGCTTTGTGAGGATATTAAAAATGGTGTGATCTCGGGATGCAGTGATATTCCGAAAGAGTCTGAAGAGATCATTAATAACAGACTGAGTCCCTTGCCGGACAGGGCTTGTGAGCTTTTGGCTGTTTTTGAAAAGGATGATTTTTCGCTTAAGAGCATATGGCCGAAGCTTCGTCTTGTAATAGCGGACGGCACCGGAAGTTATTCGATCTACATGGATAAGGTCAAAAAATACATTGAAGGCGTGGATCACAGCCATGGCATACTTGCGGATGAATGCTGCTGTTACGGGACCGGAGTTTTGAATTCAGAGCATTTTGTACTGGATATCAAATCCTGTTTTTATGAGTTCATGCGTCAGGATGGTACCACATTATTTGCTTTTGAACTAAAGACAGGTGAAAAGTACAGGATCATAGCATCCACTGAGAACGGACTTTACAGATATAAGAGTAATATTTTTGTACGGCCTGTAAGTATAGATGACAATGAGATACTTGTTGAGAAATGCTGTCCTGTATTATTTGATGCCTCCAGGATGAACGGCCTTTGCGAAGAGGATATATATAAGGCTGTCAGAAGCGTTGAAGAAGAATTCGGCCTGTCGCTGTCTGATTTCTGTTTCTCAAAGAATCACTTTGTGGACGGATTCCAGTTGATCTTAGAGCCTGAGACTATCACCGACAGTGAGAAGATAAGTTCTCTTAATGTTGATGAGGTGATCGCTTTTGTCAAGGAGACATTGAAAGATGCTGTCACGGATGAAGACTATACACTGCGTATTGCCTTTAGTGAACCGGAATGGGGATTTTTGTACAGGGATACCGAGATGTACAGAAAAAAGATCCTGCCCGATGCGGTATATCCGCCTCATTTCAGGGAGTTATATATAAAATGAAGCGTGAACAACGCCGGTATCATATCATGAGGAGAAAAATGAAATGGTCAGAATAGGTGCTTCAAATGAATACTTTTATCAGCATAATATGGGAGATGCGGTCTTTGAGATCGTGACCGATATTACTTTTGTCGATGAGATAGATGTTGAGGCCATGCAAAGGGCGGCTACAGACGCCATATCTCTGTACCCGGAACTGGGATTTATGCCTGTCCTTAAGGATGACAGTATTGTTCCCGCAGAAAATGACGCCCCGGTGGTCTTTTGTGAGTATGGCTCTTGTCCTCTTTGTTTCGGAAGCGATGAAACGAACGGTTATCTTTTTTATGTCATGTATACCGAACGAAGGCTTATGATGCGGTTCTTCCACGGAATGGCCGACTATGTGGGGCTTAAGGCATATATTAAGACCATGCTTTATTTCTATCTCACAGGCAAAGGAATTGAGATAAAGGATGAGAACTTTCTGCGCTCATGCCGTATTCAACCTGAGGACCTTGTGGGGCTTGACGAAGATGATATGTATGACCCTTACAGGAAATACGGTGATATGACGGCGTCATCCCCTTTGTCTATGCCGCCGGGGACATTTCAGTTTTCCGACATTCCGGATAAACTTCCGTATAACAACAGCCACTTATATGAAGTGGTTTTATCCACATCGGAATTTTTGAAAAAGACAAAGGAACTGGGCATATCTTTTGCGCCTCTTTTGCACCTTGTGGTCTGCGATGCCATTTGCGCATCCTGTGATGTGGGCGAAGCCCCTTACGTGGGCATGCTTCCGGTGGATCTTCGCAGATTTTTTGATTCCAAAACTCTTGTGAACTGCTCCGACTCCGTGTTCATACCACAGACCTTTGAAGACCGGAAGGCGGATATTGCGATCAGGGGAGCGAAGATAAAAAAATATATCACGGATTCGATGAATGCAGAGTATGCAAGGGCACTGATGGGAGATAAGGTGAGACAGGTGGAGGATTATGACAAGCTCAAAAAGGCCCTTTTGAGATCCAGGCCGTCGGCATCTGAGAATAAGGATGAGAATCCTTCGAAAAAGGTCACTGCTGTAAGACCTTTCACCTTTGGTGTTACCTATCCCGGTGCCACCGTCTGGGAAGGCGGGATCGATGAATATGTTGAAAATGTAAGAGCCTACGGACTGGTAAGGATCAGTATGGTGTCCATCAGTACATACAAGGATGTGATGCAGTTTACCTTTAACATGAAGACGGAAGATACAGGATTGATCGGTGCAGTAGGAGATGTTCTGGGACGAATGGGGATCAGTTCAAAAATTGTGGATCACGGTCTCATAGAGAAAACCCTGATGCCTAAGGACAGGCTTAAAAAATAAAGTGGCGTAAAAGCCCGGATAAAGGAGAAAACGGTGATGGAAATCAGATATACGGATATTTTTGATACTACAGGCGGAAAGATCCGAGGATATTATGATGAAAAGGGGACGATGGTTTTTAAGGGGATACCCTATGCCGAAGCCCCTGTTGGGGATAAGAGATTCAGACCTGCGCAAAAGTATGCATACAGAGAAGGCGTGCTGGATTGTACGGAGTTTGGACACAGCTGCTGGCAGAATGAGATGGGAGATCATGAAAAACTCATCTGGACGCAGGAGTTTGTGATAAGGAACAAGGATTATTCCGAGGACTGTCTTACCCTTAATATATGGGCTCCCGAAGGGAAGAAAGATCTGCCGGTGGTACTGTATTGTTATGGCGGCGGATTTGTGACGGGAGGTTCCTCCTGCGATATTTATAATGGGGAGGCTTTCGCTGAAAACGGCGTGATATATGTGACTCATACCCACAGGGAAAATGCTTTCGGATGGCTTGCCGCAAAGGAACTGTCAGAGGAAAGTGGGCAGATGAGGTCCGGTAATTATACCTTGTCCGACGAAGAGATGGCTCTTATCTGGATAAAGGAAAACATATCTTTATTTGGCGGCGATCCCGGCAATGTGACCGTCTGGGGACAGTCTTCTGGTGGATCACAGGCGAATCTTATTTCCGTAAGCGAACACCTGGCCCCCTATTTTAATAAGATTGTATCTATGGGGATGAACTGTTTCCCCAAGACCAATCTTCTCAAATGGCAGACCTTGGATGAAGCCTATGAGACATCCAAAGAACTGATGGACAGATTTGATCATTCCCTTGAAAAGCTTCGAGAGGCTGATCCTAAGATATTTCTGGAAAAGACCGTCATCAAATCCCCGGTGATCGACGGGTATTATGTGAAGGATACCTTCAGGCATGAGGTGTACGCCGGTGTAAACCCTGACGTGACCATGATGATGGGACTGGTGGAAAAAGATTATCATGTGAGCCCCATGTATTTCATGTTAAATGCAGTCATGGCACAGGGCGTTGATGTGATGAAGATGGTCCTTGAAAGATTCTATCCTCAAAGAGGAAGGGAGATATTTGATGCCTATAACACTCATGGCGATGATCTGCAGGCCATGATCGATGATATCTCAAAGGATTCCATGCTGTTCGAACTTCTGGATTATGCCAGAGTCAGAAACGGCAAATGCTCAGGTAAGACATATATTTATTTCTTCACTCATGTGATGCCGGGCCCCAATGCAAAGGAGTTTGGATCCTTCCATTCATGCGAGGTGCCTTATTTTACCGGTTACCTGAGCCCCTTAAGGGATGAATACTGGAAGGATGAGGACAGGAAACTGGCAGTTGACATGAATGACCTTTTGTCCGGATTCATCCGTGACGGCGTTCCCGGGAATCCGGAATTTATGCCCTCCGATGGGACGAATCTGTTCCTGATAACCGGCAGTGAAAGAAAGAATGTAAAGTATTCGGATGAACAGCTGGCAAAGTGGAGGCATTTGTTCGGATCCGAAGAATAAGGAGCGTTCATATTTATGAATCTTGTTTTTAAATATCTGAAAAAAAAGGATATCCTGCTTCTTGCCATCAGCTGTCTTTGTGTGATATTTCAGGTCATATTTGAACTTAAGATCCCTGAATTTACCGCAGGCATAGCGCTTTTGGTACAAAAAGAGAACCTGATGTTTTCCGATGTGCTGCATAACGGTATGATCATACTCCTTCTGGCTTTCGGAAGCCTTGCCATGGCTGTGGTGGGCGGATATATCATCACGGGGATCGGTACGGATCTGGCCACCGGGATAAGGAGCGATGTCTTTGCAAAGCTGATGAGCTTTTCACTGCAGGAGGCTTCTGATTTTGATTCATCGTCCCTGGTAACCAGATGTACCAGGAATATCGAGTCAGTCCTCATGTTCTGGACCTTTGGACCCTTGCTTCTGGTGAGAGCGCTTTTTACCTTTGTACTGGCTGCGGTCAAAATGGGTAACACGGATATTAGATGGATCTACACAGTGGGGACGGCTTCGCTGTTTGCACTGATACTTTTATCTGTGGTCTTTTTAACTGCCACCGGTAAGATGATGGATGTACAGACCTATATGGATGTGATAAACAGGCAGGTGGGAGAGCATATAGGCGGTATCAGAGTGGTACATGCCTTTAATGCATACGGCTTCCAGAAAAAGGCCTTTGATGTCACTGACAGGAAACTTACCGATTTTAACATAACAGTGAATAAGGCGGTATCGATCCTGGCTCCCGGACTTACTGTGACAATATATGGTCTGACCATAGCTGTTTTTGCCATGGGTACCCATATCATTTCACAGGCGGATATAGCACAGCGTCCTTCCCTTTATGCTGATATGATAGAGTTTTCATCATATGCCACGCTTATCATGGGAGCGGTCGTATTTCTGATGCGTGGGCTGGGCATGATTCCCGATGTACTCATATCTTCAAAGCGTATAAAAGAGATACTGGATCATCCGACGGTTATAAATGATGGGCCAGGCGCTACGGTAAAAGCTGATGCTCCGGCTGTCAGCTTTGAACATGTGTACTTCGGATATCCCGGCGCAGCGTCAAATGTACTGGAAGATATTAGCTTTAGGGCGCTTAAGGGTGAGACCGTAGCCTTCATCGGAAATACAGGCTGCGGTAAATCCACACTCTTAAATCTGATCCCCAGACTGTATGAAGCGACTTCAGGGAAGATAGAGATAAACGGCGCCGACATCAGGGATTACGCTCTGGGAGATCTTCGTAACCGCATAGGTTATGTGCCTCAAAAAGCCATGCTGTTTTCCGATACCGTTGCCGGCAATATTGACTTTGGTGATGACGGCGGTTTCGCCAGGGGACTGAATGAGATCAAAAAGGCTGCAATGACCGGACAGGCTCATGAGTTCATCATGCAAAAGCCTGAAGGCTATGATACACAGGTGCAGAGAGGCGGCGCAAATTTCAGCGGCGGTCAGCGCCAGCGTCTTACCATATCCCGCGCCGTGTGCAGGGATCCGGAAATATATATCTTTGACGATTCCTTTTCCGCTCTGGATTTTAAGACGGACAGACAGCTTCGCAAAGCGCTTAAGGAAAATGCGGCGGGAGCGACGCTGATCATAGTGGCACAGCGTATTGCCACCATCAGATATGCCGACAGGATATATGTGATGGATAACGGAAAGATAGTGGGAGAAGGGACTCATGATGAACTGATGGAGAATTGCACCGTATATCAGGAGATCGCCCATAGTCAGTTTGTGGGAACAGGTAAGGTAACTTCTCCTGACGGAGAAGTCTTGAAGTCCCTCAAAGCCGGGACGGGCTCTCCCGATTTGAAATCGGGAGCAGGTAAGGAGGGCGTGAAGTGATGAGTGGAGGAAGAGAACTTTTACGAAAGATAATACGCCAGAACTCAAAGATCATCGTTCTATCCATGGTCTGTGCCGTGCTGGCAGCCATCGCCCAGGCGCTTTTACCCATGCAGATACAGCGGCTGGGGGATTACCTGCAGCAAAATATGGGAGGAGACTTAGGCCTTGGCGATATAGTGCCTTTTCTTCGTTCGGCCATCGCCCTTCTGGCTGTTTTTGCATTCTTTTTTATCACACAGAATCTGCTGGTGGCTAAGGCGTCGGGCTACATAGGAAGCAATTTGCGTGTAGACCTTAATGATAAGCTGAACCGCATACCCTTAAGCGTGACTGACAAATATATGGTGGGGGATATCCAGAGCAGATTTGTAAAAGATGTGGATACTATCTCTTCATCAATACTGAATACCTTTGCGCCTGCTCCGGCAAATCTGATCAAGCTGGTGCTGCTGCTTATCGTGATGTTCATGACTGACCCGTTCATGACCATAGCTGTCATTGTGGCGGAATTTGCCGGCCTTGTACTGCTGGCTGTTGTGGTGCAAAAGACCGGTCCTCATATCAAGGACCAGATGGAAGCACTGGGGAGCCTCACTTCATTTACGGAGGAATCCATATCCGGACATATGGTGGTCAAGGCTTTCCACTGCGAAGAGGATATGAAGAAGGAGTTTGATCAAAGGAATGAAAGAGTCAGCACATCATCAAAAAAGGCTCAGTTTCTCCAGGGACTTCTTCAGCCGTTATTGTCTTTTAATTCAAACCTGAGCTATGTTGCTGTGGTAGTTACGGCGGCTGCGCTCTTTTCCATGAGGTCCGGGAGCCTGACCATAGGCGGCATGGCAGCTTTTATTCTTTATGCGCCCATGATAGCCGAGCCCATGAATGCCGTGATCTCATTTGTGTCTGCGCTTCAACAGGCACTGGTGTCGGCTGACCGTGTGGCCGAGGTGCTTAACGCGCCGGAAATGAATGAAGATGTACATAAAAAAACGGATGATGGCCAAAAGGTGGAAAAACTGTCGGGTGATGTGGAATTTGAGCATGTGACCTTCGGATATGAGCCGGAACAGATCGTTCTTCATGATCTGTCGGCAAAGGTGAAGGCAGGGCAGAAGGTGGCTATCGTGGGACCTACGGGGGCCGGAAAGAGTACCTTTGTAAATCTTTTGATGAGATTCTATGAGCCTCAGAACGGCAGGATACTGGTGGACGGTATTCCCGTTACAGAACTGGGACAAGAAAGACTGCATGATAATATAGCCATGGTCCTTCAGGATACCTGGACTTTTGAGGGCAGTATCAGGGACAATATCGTATACTCCACCGAGGGCGTGACCGAGGAGCGACTTAATAAGATCGTGGAAGACTGCGGACTGTCATATTATGTGGGGACCCTGCCGGAGGGACTGGACACGGTCATAAGCGAGCGCTCCGATATATCTGCGGGCCAGAAACAGCTTCTGACCATTGCCAGAGCACTGGCCAAGGATTCACCTATTCTGATATTGGATGAGGCTACCAGCAATGTGGATACCAGGAGCGAATTGCTCATACAAAGAGCTATAGATCGTCTGACCAGGGACAGGACTTCCTTTGTCATAGCCCACAGGCTTTCGACTATCCAGAATGCGGACTGCATATTTGTCATGAAGGACGGAGATGTGGTCGAAATGGGAAAGCATGAAGAACTACTTGAGAAGAATGGTCTGTATTCGGAACTTTATCACAGTCAGTTTGAGCCGGCTTAAAAGCCGGCTCATTTATTGTTTGGGTATATTTTACTTTATCGGTGCTTTTTATTCTACAGGTGCTTTTTTTATGAAGTGGGCAGGATTTCCTGCCCATATTTCGCCTGCGGGGACGTCCTTTGTGACCACGGATCCCGCGCCTATGATGGCATTATCACCTATGGTGACGCCGCCTATCACTTTTGCTCCGGCGCCTATCCTTACATGATTTCCGATGACGGGGGACTTGTCCTGTTCAAAACCTATGGTGACCTGCTGGTTGATCCAGCAGTAATCACCTATTTTCTGCGCCGAAATTATCGTGGCAAAACCATGCTGGATAAAAAGACCTTTCCCCACATTCAGAGTGTCAAAATATAAGGTATCCATAAGGGGGAAAAGCTTTTTGAAAAGAACGCTGCCCATCAGCTTGTTGTCCTGCAAAAGCCTTAAGTGGAGGAGGTTCCTGAACTCTTTTATGTCCAGAAGCGCCTGTGAAAACAGGAGAAATTTTGATTTGTTATATCTCCTTAAGACATATTGGTTTCCCCACACCTTAAGGTCGGTATTTACGTTTTTATTATGTCTGACCATCAGGTAAATGGGTACCAGTCTGGGGATGTTCATTACTATCCGGGCCTTTACTATGCCATAATAAATGTTTTCTTTGGTTTTTTCGTCCATGATTTTCTCCTTTTTTGTTTACGCCAGTTCAGCCAGAGCGTAGATCAGGCGCTCGGAATCCTCCCAGCCAAGGCAGGGATCCGTTATGGATTTTCCGTAGACTCCGTCGCCGATAGTCTGGCAGCCTTCTTCTATGTAACTTTCTATCATCAGTCCTTTTACCAGTTTTCTGATATCGGGATTATGGGAGCGGGAGTGCATTATCTCTTTTGATATGCGGATCTGTTCCCTGAATTTCTTGCCCGAGTTTGAATGATTCGTATCCACCACGCAGGCGGGATTGGGGAGCTGCCTTTCTTCATATTTTTCCCATAAAAGCATCAGATCCTCATAGTGGTAGTTGGGCAGATTGTTGCCGTGCTTATTCACGCTGCCGCGAAGGACGGCGTGGGCCATTTCATTGCCCGAGGTTCGAACGCCCCAGCCCCTGTATACAAAGGAATGACCGTGTTGTGCGGCCTGGATGGAGTTCATCATGACCTCCAGATCTCCTGAGGTGGGATTCTTCATGCCCGCGGGCACCTCAAAACCGCTGACTGCAAAACGGTGCTGCTGATCCTCGACACTGCGTGCCCCCACGGCCACGTAGGAGAGTATGTCGGTCACATAGCCGCAATTGTCGGAATAGAGCATCTCATCCGCAGCCGTCAGGTGGCTCTCCTCCATGGAACGTATATGCATCTTTCTCATGGCTATGAGTCCGCTGACAAAATCGGGCTTTTTCTCCGGGTCAGGCTGGTGGAAGATACCCTTATAGCCGCTTCCCGTGGTGCGGGGTTTATTTGTATAGATCCTGGGTATGAGGATCAGTCTGTCTTTGACCTTTTCCTGGACCTTTGACAGACGGGAGGTATAATCGCACAGAGCGTCTTCGTTATCTGCGGAGCAGGGACCGATGATCACCAGAAATTTATCCAGATCTCCTGTAAAGACTTTTCTGATCTCGGCGTCACGCTCTCTTTTTAATGCTACCAGATGTGCGGGAACGGGATGCTCGGCACAGATCTCTTCGGGTGTGGGGAGTTTGTCTAAAAATGTATAACTCATCGTGTGGTTCTCCTGTTCAATTATTGATCCTATGCTGTTCTTTGTTATCTTATCCGGTTAGTGTCACAGTTTCTCCTTGATAAACAACAAACTAAAATATATAATATTACAGCGGTGATTTCAAGATGATTCACATTTTTTTTCATTTTACTGCGTTTTGCCAAAGTCAACAATAACTAAAGAGGATTGCCATGTCTAAGCGGTTGAGAATAGAAGCATTTGATTTTATCAGGGTGCTGTCCATGATCGGGATTATCCTGTTCCATTACAGTTTTTCCTTTGTGGAATACAGCGTGGGCGGCGACCATCTGGTATTTGCCCTTTTTAACACCGGTAACTGGGGAGCCATGTTCGTGGCCATGTTTTTTATGCTCTCGGGAGCTGTACTCTGGTACAACTATGGGGAAAAAATAGATATTAAGAAGTTTTATTTAAAGCGCTGGCTGTCTCTTTTTCCCATGTTTTATACCGCCTGGCTCATAGTGTATATAGCAGGGGGGATCAGAAAGGGAAACTGGTTATTCGGCGGCCCCTTATATAAGCTTTTATATACCGTCTTCGGAATGGACGGTTTCTTTCTGGATCCCGGAGTGAATTCCACCTATTATCTGCTGGGAGAGTGGTTTTTGGGAGCTATCATCTTTTTGTACCTGCTGTTCCCCCTCGTCCGCTTTTTGTTCATGCCCCATGAAAAGACGGGGGTTGCGATACGCTGGGTATTTACGCTGATCCTGACGGTCATTTTTTCCATGAATCTTTATCGTGACTGGTTTCACATTTCGGATGGGAAGAACCTGATCAGCTGCCTCATGAGCTTCTGGCTGGGAATGCTGGTGATGGAGTATTATAAGCCTTTGCTTGACCCTTCAAAGAAAAAGGAAACTTCTCCTGACGGAGAAGTCTTGAAGTCCCTCAAAGCCGGGACGGGCTCTCCCGATGTGAAATCGGGAGCAGACAAGGTAAGGGCAGTGATCACGGTTTTATGTCTCGTGGTTGTTATCTTACTTATGTACATCCCGATCCCCGGCTTTATGTGGAAGGAAACCATGATGGCAAATATCGCCGGTACGCTTTGGTTCATAGTTTTCATGGATCTGGGAGAGCGCATCATGCATGTGCCTTATTTATCCTTTGTGATAAAGAAACTGTCGGAGTATTCCTTCGGAATGTTCCTGGTGCATCATCTCATGATATATGCGGTGATGAAAAGATATGCCATGGGTGAAGTCAGCTTTGCCCACAGTATCGTGATCTATCTGGTGATCCTGGTTTTGACCGCAGTGCTGGGAGGGTTGCTAAGCGTGTACGGGTCGTTTATCACAGGCCGTGTCCTAGGGGCGGATAAAAAGAAAAAACAGAAATGAGAGCGATCCCATCTTCAGCCTCCATATTGACAAAATAGAAAAGTATGGTAGAATGTTGTGGGTTAGATGAGACTAACATGCCGGTCGTATACGCCGGCAATTATTTGACCATGCGGTTAGTTTGCACTAACTGATGCGGAGTGAATAAAGAAACGGAAATGAATTTGTTGATTTGGGGGATGTAATATGTCCGGGAAAAATATCATTGATCATTGTTCGCCTACTCTTGCAGGACTTAAGACGGGGAGTCTTTTTTCGGTGAGGCAGGAAGGCAGAGATCTGATAACTGAACTTCGTGCTCTTAACGGTATGTTGAGGAATAAGGGACTAAGGGCGCTGCCGATGAATGAAACCAAAGATTATTCACTTGTTTATATTTACCGGCCTGATTTTTTGGAAAAAGATCTTAGTAATCCGATGGCTGTCAGTATTCTTAAAGAGAAGGGATATGATATAGAACGCCCGGAGGCATGTCTTGCAAAGCTTATTAGACATATAAAAAACGATGAGATGTTTCCGCATGAGATAGGCCTGTTCCTGGGTTATCCTCCGGAAGATGTAAAAGGGTTTATGAAAAGCCCCAACAAGGGTGTAAAATGTGTGGGCTGCTGGAAGGTTTATTCGGACAGAGATTCGGCTGAAAAAACCTTTAGAAAATATAAAATATGTACGGAAGTGTACCGCAGGGAATATAAAATGGGAAGATCGCTCGAACAGCTTACCATAAGGACAGATAAGAGCGGCAAAAATAAATGAATTAATTTTTTTTAAGGAAAGGAAGGACAAAATGAGTAAGATCGCAATAGTTTTCTGGAGTGGAACGGGTAATACCTTCTCTATGGCACAGGCTGTAGAAAATGGCGCAAAGGCAGCAGGAGCAGAAGTAAGTGTTTTTGATGCTTCGGAGTTTTCAGCAGATATGGTGGCTCAGTTTGATGCCATAGCCTTTGGCTGTCCTGCCATGGGGGCGGAAGTCCTGGAGGAAACTGTGTTTGAACCTATGTTTTCTTCACTGGAGAGTGCGCTTTCAGGCAAAAAGATCGCATTGTTCGGTTCATATGGCTGGGGAGACGGTCAGTGGATGAGAGACTGGGAAGACAGATGCCGCGCGGCCGGCGCAAATATAGTTACTGACAGCGTCATGGCGAACGGCACACCCGGAGAAGCTGTGCTTGATGACTGCATGAACCTTGGAAGGGCCCTGGCCTGATAGTTGACCGTATTTTTAGGCATGCCTGTGGTAAAAGCTGCATGCCGGAAAACGCCGAAAGAAATATGGGGAATCTTAGGGAGGTAGTATGAGTCCGGTTATCTCAAATATAATTATCATTTTGGTTATAGCCATCATTATATTTTTTGCAGTAAAGAACACAATCTCACATTTCAAGGGAGATGGCGGATGCTGCGGTGGCGGAAGCGGTGTGAAAAAGATCCGACCGAAAAAACTTGAGAAAGTCGTGGCTGTAAAGACTATCCGCATAGAAGGAATGGTGTGTGATAACTGCTCCGCCAGGATCCATAATGCTCTGAACTCGATTGATGGCGTAAATGCTAAAGTGAACAGATCCAAGGGACTGGCGGTTGTTAAACTGGGACGTGAGTTTGATGACGAAAAGCTTAAGAAGGCTGTAACGGATCTGGGATATGAGGTCGTCATGATCGAACAGGATCAGAGTCGGTAAGGAGGTTGATCAAAGATGGAACTGAAACTCGGAGATGTGCAGACGACTGCGCTTATACCGCTTGCGATAAAAGCAAACGAAACTATGCGGAAAAATGCCAGAGTAAAAGATTATATGGCTGTAGAGATCATAAAAACACTGGGGATAGATACGGAACCATATGATAAGTTCATGTCCCATGAAGGCGTGATCGCACGTACCATCATGCTTGATAAGCAGCTTAAAGGCATCATAGAAAAGAATCCGGATTCGGTGATAGTAAACGTCGGGGCCGGATTTGACAACAGGTTTGCCCGTGTGGATAACGGAAAGATATTATGGTTTGATCTGGATCTGCCGGATGCAATAGCAGCAAGGAAAAAGGCTTTTCCCGAACAGGACAGGGTGGTAATGATCGCAGGAAGTGCTTTAGAGGACGGCTGGTGTGATACAGTTAAAATTGCACTTGCCGCAAGCAGCTCAAGACCTGTATTTCTTGCTGAAGGATTGTTTATGTACTTTACCATGGAACAGATCAGAACTTTTCTTCTTGTGTTAAAGCAGAATTTCCCGGAGGGAGGCATATTGATCGCAGAGCAGAACAGCAAGATCCTGATGAAGAATGAAAAGCATCATGATACGGTTAGCAAAACTAATGCTCATTTTATGTCCGGAACTGATTCGGGACAGGAGATCGCAGATCTGGTAGACGGGTTCAGGCTGATCGAAGAGCACAGTTTTAATGATGAAATGAAAAAATACAGTATCCGTGGAAAAATGTTTGCCTTGCTGCCCAACATGAATGACCGCTGGGCAACGTTTGAATGGTAATTTGTAATATTTTAGGAAGGCCTGTCGGCTTTGAACCGGCAGGCCTTTTTTGTTGATATGGCGTATGATATAATACCAAATAATACAATGATCATTGTTGGATGATAAGTAGAAAAAATGTATTCGGGTGATGATATTTGGTTGATTTACATCCGGAGCAGAGAATAGCAAGGTAATATATTTGGGTAGTGTAAAGTGGTTTATGAAAAAAGATCCTTCGGCTGAAGCCTCAGGATGACATTTAGCAATGTCATTCTGAGCGTAGCGAAGAATCTTCTTGATAGAGCAGGCATATTGATTAATGTAAAGAGTAAGGAGGGACAAAGATGGATCAGGTGTTTGGGCGCAGATGGTCGGTGTGGATGGCGGACAGCCTGCTTGAAAAATTTCCGTTTCTTAATAAAAAATGGTCATATGATTATGGCGTTGTATGCAAAGGACTTGAAATGACCTATGATCTGACCGGGGAAATAAGGTATCTCGATTATATAAGAAGTGTCATGGATTATTTTCTGGCGGATGGAAGTATCAAGTATTATGATGCTCAAAGCTGTAATCTTGATAATCTGAACAATGGTAAGACATTAGTCTTTCTGTATGATCAGACCGGTGATGAGAAGTATGCAGGTGCCGCAAAGCTCCTTGCGAAACAATTTGACATACATCCACGGACTTCCCAGGGAGGTTTTTGGCATAAAAAAATATATCCGTATCAAATGTGGCTGGATGGTCTGTATATGGGCCAGCCCTTTTATGCTCAAATGATAAAAGATTTTGGAATAAGAGATGATTTTGATGATGTGCTGCTTCAGTTTGATCTTATTGAAGAGCATTTGAGGGATGATGTGAGCGGACTGTTGTATCATGGATGGGATGAAAAGAGGGAAATGTACTGGGCTGATAAAAATACCGGCAGATCAGCGAATTTCTGGAGCCGTTCAATAGGATGGTATGCATGTGCGCTTGTGGATACACTTGACTATGTGACTGATGAGGCCGGCAGGTCACGCCTCATCGGCTATGTACAGAAACTGGCAGAGGCTTTGGCGAGATTTCAGTCTGATAAGACCGGGGTTTGGTATCAGGTGGTAGATCAGGAAGACCGTTTCGGAAATTATGCTGAAGCATCAGGTTCTTCTATGTTTACTTATTTTTTGCTTAAGGCGATAAGGTTGGGATATATCCGTGATGATTATTTTGCTTTTGCAAAAAAGGCATTTTATTCATTGGTTCGCGAGTTTATAGAGGTGGACTGTCAGGGATTATTGAATATTCATGGAACGGTTTATGGCGCCGGCCTGGGCGGAGATACTGTTCGTGATGGCTCTTATGACTACTATGTGAGTGAACCTCGCCAGACAAACCATCTGCATGGTATAGGCGCTTTCATGATGGCCGCAGTGGAAATGGAAAGAGTCGTGAAATGACAAGGCTGAAGTTTACATTAATACTTGATTTTGGTATAATTTGGTATGCTGAGGATTGGCAAAAATGAGTCTACATGGCACTATATTGTACACCTTGTTGCCATATAAATGAGTTGTTTGAACTTAGTAAAGAGGCTTCATATACTGGGGCATAGTAGATAAAAATATGTGGAGACGGAATATGTTAGACCATGTTGTAAATCAGACAAAAGAGTTTCTTGAGAAAATGCCTAAAAGTAAGAGGAAAAAGAAAGGGCAATTCTTTACATCTGTAGAAACCGCACGGTTTATGGCAGACATGTTTGATTTGGATAATTGTATAGGCTGCGTATCCGTGCTTGATCCAGGAGCTGGCACAGGGATATTATCTATAGCTTTTCTTGAAAGACTGATGTCAGTAACATCTGATATTAAGGTTTCTTTGACCTGTTATGAAACCGATCCGGAAGTATTGCCGGTACTTAAAAGCAATCTGGAATATGCTCAAAATGAATACCCTAAACGGATAGAGTATCGTGTTATAGAGGATGATTACATCCTTTCACAGAGTAATGATTTTGATGAAAATCTGCTGGCTACTGATAATCCAGCCAAATATGATTTTGTTATAGCTAATCCACCGTATTTAAGAGTGATGAGAGATCATCCGGCAGCAATGGCAATGCCTAAGGTTGTGCATGGCGCACCGAACCTTTATTTTCTTTTTGCCGCCATGTCTTTGTTTAATCTTAAAACGGAATCAGAGATGGTCTATATTATTCCGCGAAGCTGGACATCGGGAGCATACTTTAAGGCATTTAGAGAATATCTGCTTACAGAAGGTAAAATAGAGCAGATACATCTTTTTGTAAGTAGGGATAAGGTGTTTAATACTGAGGAAGTATTGCAGGAAACGATGATTCTTAAGGTTAGACGCAGTGATCGCAAGCCAGAGGAAGTGTTGATTACTTCAAGCAATAGTTGTAATGATTTTGCGGATATTACTAAACTTAAAGTTCCATATGATGCGGTAGTATCCGGCGAAGACTTATATGTCTATCTTCCCACCAGTGATGAGGAGATTGAAGTCATTAAGAAAATCAATACATATCATACAACGTTGCCGGATGAAGGATTGAAAATGAAAACTGGCATTGTTGTTGACTTTAGGCAGTGGGATGAACTGAGAAAGGAACCAGGTGATCATATACTTCCCCTGTTTTATAGTCAACATATAAGAGATGGCAGGGTTAATCATCAGCCATCCGGTAAGGAGTTTGATTGGATTATTGATGAAAAGCCTGGACTTATACAAAAAAACAAAAACTATGTATTTATTAAAAGATTTACGGCAAAAGAGGAAAGAAGGCGCCTTCAATGCGGCGTTTATTCACCCGCAGATTTCAAAGAATATAAATTCATAGGGACACAGAATAAAATAAATTTTGTGGATAGGGTAGATGGTAGTGAAATGGATACTCAGACAACTTATGGCGTGTATGCCCTGCTCAATTCCACTTTGTTTGATATGTATTATCGTATATTGAACGGAAGTACGCAAGTAAACAGTACGGAGATCAATAATATACCTGTGCCGCCGGCAAATATGATTAAAAAAATTGGAGAGAGGATATTGGTAACCGCAGATCTGTCTACAGACAACTGTGACCGTATTATATCAGAGGTGGCATATGTCTAAACTGGATGAGGCACGGGGTTTTCTTGCAAGTGTTGGGATGCCAAAAGCACAGCAGGCAGATATATGTGCATTAAGTATTCTTGCTATGGCTGGAATAAAGCCTGATGATGAATGGAAGGATGCGACAAATGAATGGATCAGGATTCATGATATCATAGCATTCTCAAATAAGTATTATGAAACAACCTATGCAGAGAACAGCAGGGAAACCTTTAGAAAACGGGCGATGCATAGATTCAGGACAGCAGCTCTGATAGAGGATAATGGTAAGGCTACCAATAGCCCTAATTATAGATATCGTATTACAGATGAAATGTTGATTGTTCTTAAGGCGTGGAGAAGCAATAGTGCGGAAGAACAGATGAACCGCTTCCTTGCTTATCATGAGAAGCTGGTTGATATCTATGCTTCAAAGAAGAAAATGAATATGATGCCGATAAAGATTAACGGATCAGACTTTCAGTTTTCTGCCGGAAAACATAACGAGTTGCAGAAGGCGATTATAGAAGAGTTTGCCCCGCGTTTCGCACCTGGCGCGGAATGTCTTTATGTGGGTGATACTACTCAGAAGGATCTTGTCAAAAATGTTGATAAGCTGGAGAAACTTGGCTTTTCCATAACACTTCATGATAAAATGCCAGATGTTGTTCTGTATCGTGAGGATGAGGACTGGATATATTTTGTTGAATCAGTTACAACAGTAGGACCGATGGATCCTAAGAGAATTATCGAGATTACAGATATGACTAAAGGTGTAAAGTCTGGGAAAATTTTTGTGACCGCTTTTTTGGATTTTGCGACCTATAAGAAGTTCGCTGATTCTCTTGCGTGGGAGACAGAGGTCTGGATAGCGGATATGCCGGATCATATGATTCATCTTAATGGGGATAAATTCCTTGGTCCGAGAAAATAATAATATCTGATAGATAAAGGCGTTTAGGAATAATTCTGAATGCCTTTTTTGATGATATGGTGTATGATATAATACCGAAGTAAATGAGATGGCATACTATTTGTTCAACTGAGGAGGGCTTAAGAATTCAATGAAAGAAAAGATGCATATGGAGTAATATTTCAAGGACAGAAAAATTGTGATATCCGAAAAATGAATAAGATTTGTGTTCTGTGTGCCAATACCCCATTTTTGTGTGATGGGTTTCCGAATAATATATCATCAAGGAAAATGAAAGGAGATGATTATTATGAGGAAGACAAGTACGATGAGTTTTTTGGTGATACCCGTTGCGGCATATTTGCTTTCCGGATGCGCAGGTATCGCTGTTGCAAAAGAAAATGATAGTAATATCATGAATGCGGGTACTGTGGCGATTTTTGATAACAGTGAGGAGGGCGGACACGCGATAGAAGTCGATGGTAAAACGTCAAAATACAGTAATGCCACAGTTACAAAGACCGGAGACTCAAGTGGAGATGAGGCTGATTTTTATGGTGAGAACGCCGCGGTTTTTGCGACAAACAAAGCTCAGCTTACCCTTTCCGATATGGATATCACATCAGACGGTGAACATGCCAACGCAGTGTTCTCTTATGGGGAAGGAACTGTTGTTGAGGTCTCGGATTCCACAATAAATACTACAGGAAATTGTTCGGGCGGTCTGATGACTACCGGCGGTGGCACTATGAAGGCATCAAACCTTAAGGTTCATACTACGGGAAATTCTTCCGCTGCCATACGGTCTGACAGGGGCGGTGGTATCGTGACGGTAACCGGTGGAGAATATGAGACAGAAGGGAAGGGTTCACCGGCAGTATATTCCACTGCTGATATTACGGTAAATGATGCTGTCTTAAGATCCGGATCTTCTGAAGGCGTAGTGGTCGAAGGTAAGAATTCGGTTACTTTGAACAACGTCACGTTGTATGCAGATCATAATCAGCATAATAGTAATAAGTCAGATCATTTTAACGCCGTGATGATCTATCAGTCCATGTCAGGTGATGCGAACGAGGGACTGTCGGAGTTTTCGGCAACAGGCGGCAGCATTACGAATGCCAATGGAGACATATTCTTTGTAAATAACACGGCAACAAATATCTCGCTGTCAGGTGTAAAGATCACGAATAATGGCGATGGTGTTTTCCTGAGATCCGAGGCTGCCGGCTGGGGAAACGAAGGTTCAAACGGCGGTAAGGTGAACCTGACAGCATCCGGGCAGCAGATTGAAGGAGATATGATCGTCGACGATGTTTCAGTACTTAATCTGTATCTGAAAGATGAAAGCACATTCTCAGGCGCTATCAATCCTGATGGCAGTGCAGGAGATGTATATGTGGAACTGACAGACGGTTCAAAATGGATTCTTACGCAGGATTCATATATTAAATCACTAACCTGTGACATGGATTCCATAGATCTTAACGGTCATAACCTGTATGTTGATGGTAAAGCATACGAGTCGGGAATATCTTCGGGAAACGCTATAGAAATAAAAATAAGTGATGGTAATGAGAAACATTCACCCGGCGCTGGCATGCGGCCGCCAATTGATGGAGAAAAAAGAAATCCGCCTGATGGTAAGCCTAAAGGTACACGGCACAAATGATATGATCAAAGGAGGATGGACATACGCAGCGGTACATCCGTTAGAAACCCAGTAAAATCAATAAGTATCGAGCAATGCAGCAACCTACCATGACCTGTCGATATCGTGTCGGCGGGTCTTTTTTATCTTGACAATTAGCGGTTATACGATTACAATGGAGAATGTAATATTTTACGCAAAAATAAAGAGGAAAAACATGCTGGAAGGATATGCAACAGTACAGGAAATGGCTGAAAAGTGGGGACTTAATGAGAGAACCGTACAGACGATGTGTGCGACGGGTAAGATAGAGGGACTCACTAAATTTGGCAGGTCATGGGCAATCCCAAAGGATACAGAGAAACCTACGGATCATAGAGTAAAGTCCGGCAATTATAAAGACTGGCGAAAGAAATACTCAAAAAGTAGCGAAGAGTGAAGAAATGCGCATATCTTTAATTTGACCTTGATGTAAAAGAACCACGCCAGGGCAGAATGGTGACACCCTATGAGCAGGCAAGAGATTATGTATCGCAGCTTTCCTTATCTGAAAAGCCAAGGTATATAATTACCTGCAACTTCCAAAAGATAAGGATATATGATTGCAATATACAGCCTTCTTACAATCGGAAGACCGATACATGGTAT
>JAFRWW010000059.1 GCA_017441585.1 Lachnospiraceae bacterium | reverse complement strand
CATTCTTAAATGCCGTAAAATCATCAAAGGTCTGATCTGCAAGAGCATTTCTATCCACAAGGAAGAGAATCTTCTTCTTTACTTCCTTGATATAAAGCCTATATATAATCTGCATGGCAACAAAAGTTTTTCCGGTTCCCGTTGCCATGACAAGAAGTAACCGGTTTTGTCCTTTCGCTATAGCATTGATACAACGATTTATAGCATTTCTTTGATAATATCTTGGTTTCTTACCATCAGGACTAATATAATACGGGCTGATTATAAGCTCTGTTTCATCTTCTGTGATATTTTCGCTCTTTTTGTATCTTTCCCATAGTTCATCAGAGGTAGGGAAGTCATCCATGCCTAACTCACAATTCTTCCCGGTAAGCCTGTCCTCTTCATGGAATACTTTTCCATTTGAAGCATAGGCATAGGGAACATCAAGAAGTTCTGCATATTCCAGAGCCTGTCCTACGCCATCATTAACATCATGGTCATATCCTTTGGCTTCTACTAACGCAAGAGGCAGATTATTCTTAAACAGAAGCAGATAATCAATCTTTTTCTGTTCTCCCCTTTTTACGCTTCCATCAGGCTCCACAAGAATCTGACCGTCAGTAAAGTAGTGACCATGACCCTTCTTTCCATATTCCATCACAATATGATCACCGTCAGCATTCCATTTCTTCTGAAGGGCAGGAGTGATGTACTTCAGCTTGGTGCTTTCTTCATTTTTTATCTGTTCATCTAAATCATCCACCGGCTTCATGAACACTCCTCCTGTACATTCTTCACATATTTCCCAGACTTAATACGGGCATCCGCTGGTTTCTCTGCATCAGAAGGTATCAACCATGTCTTACCCTTTTTGATAACGCCCTCTATGCGACCTTCGGAACACAGGACGCTGATCCTACGAGAAGTAATACCCCATTTTTCTGACATTTCAACTGATGTTAAATATTCCATTATCTACCTCACTAGAATCAAACAAACAACCACTTTAAATTATATTCATTTATCGGAATAAAGTCAATATAAAAAGAACCCTACTACAAACTTTTCAGGTTCACAGTAGGACATCATAATCATCATATTGCCACTTCCCAAAGCATCAATTCTTGTTCATTTCTGCATCGATTGGCATACGATTGGCATATGGCATAGGTTTCGACACCTTGCAAAGCCCGTAAATACTGGACTTTCTTACTGAATGCTTTTAATCGTCGGGAACAGGATAACATATTTTTACATGTTCACATCCATCGCAGTCCCTTAGGATAGTGGTTCTTTAACATACCGCCTACGGCCTTGCCCCAGCCAAGGGAAAAGCCCTCATAGCATACGAGCGTCCAGCCTGTGGCTGATCCCTGTGGGATGATCACGCTCATGCCCTTTAAGTACTGCACCGCTTCATCCATCGACAGCTGCACGCAGTCAGTCACATCATCCATTCCCAGCACCAGCGCCAGGGCGTGAGACGGCTCAAAACGCTTCTTTTCAAATGAGCCAAGGTGCAATCCCCATCTTAGAACCTTAAGATGCGACATATCGGGAAGCTGTCCCGGCACCAGATACAGATTAGATCCAAAGACCCTTACTTCGAAGAAGCATGGAACAGAATTGCCACAATCCCCACGATAAACACTATTCCCACTATCGCCATAAAACTCATCTGTTATTACCTCCATAAAATTATGTAAACTGCCGCAGGTACTATCGCACCATTCTTCGAACAGTTTTATCTGTTCTTTGTTTAATATTTTATGTAAACTATTTTCATATTCTTCTACTGTCTTTTTTTCGGTCTGTTCCTGTGTATGATTTCCTTCTTTTACAAGCCTTACGAAGAACTGCCCCTCTCCATTTTCTGTATGGGGGAGGATACGATTATTAAACATTATGTCAACTTTCGCCGTCTTTTCACCACCATCGTCTATTTGGGATATTCCATCGATATTTTTATTACTTATGTCAGCCTCATCATCAAAAGAAATCTTATCATTAAAAGCATTCCCATTATGAAGATCAGCCCCATTATCATAATTCCACGTATAATCTAAACGGAATTCAGGGTGCCTCTCAAGGAATCTTTCCACGCTGCCTTCATCCTCCAAACGGTTAAAGGTACAGGTAGAATAAACCATGATCCCGCCGGGAGATAGCATATCAGCCGCGCAGTCCAGTATCTCATCCTGACGGTCAGCGCATATCTTTACATTCTCCATAGACCACTCCTTTACGGCTTCGGGATTCTTTCTAAACATCCCTTCCCCCGAGCAGGGAGCATCCACCATGATACGGTCAAAAAAAGAAGTAAATCTTTCCGACATTTCCTGCGGAGTACAGTTTGTGACCACGCAGTTCTTTATACCGCAGCGTTCCACATTTTCAGAAAGTATCTTTGCTCTGGAGGGTATGATCTCATTTGCCACCAAAAGTCCCCGTCCCTTCATATATGAAGCGATCTGGGTTGTCTTACCTCCCGGCGCCGCACAAAGGTCCAGTATCTTCTCTTCTCCCCTTAAAGACTCTGCCATCAAAAGAGCTGCCGGCGCCATGGCACTGGCCTCCTGGATATAATAGGCTCCCGCTGCATGTAAGGGATGCTTTCCCGGTCTGTCGGGTTCAGTATAATAGCGACCCATTTTTTCCCAGGACACAGCTTCTATGGCTGTAGGAAACTTCTTTGTTATGTAAACCAAATCATTCTTATGTTTTTTCAGGGGATTAAGGCGAAAACTTGAAACAGGCTCCTCATCCATGGCTTCAAAATACTGTGCCGCATCATCGCCAAGAAGATTTCGCATATTCTCTTTATATTCTTCGGGAAGGTTTATCTTCATTTTCTTTTATTCTTTATGATCAATAATTTATCAAGTTCAGTTTAATCAAGATTCTTCGCTACGCTCAGAATGACAAAGGAATAACTAAGACAAATAGTCGCCAAGGCTCTCATTAAGGCGCCCCAATTCGGCCTCAAAATCTCTGGCGGACATAAGGCGGCAGCCTGCACCTCTGACTATGACCTGCTCCGTTCCGTCGGAGGTGATAACGGTTATATCATATTTTGACGCATTCGTGTGAGCGTACTTTTCAATATAAGCATCGGCAGTCTGAGCCATGGGCGTATATACCACAGTGATATTATGATACTGCTCCAGATCGGCGCCCTGGCGTTTCACCGTGTACGCATCAAATACCACTATGAACTGCTCATCCCTCACGCCCTTATAATTGCTCACCAGATCAAGAAGCCTTATCCTAGCCGCGCCCATATCAATGGCTGCCAGTTCCTTAAGTTCCTTAATGGAATATATCACATTATAACCGTCTACCAGCACGAAGCCTTCCTTTGGCTCTGCATAGGTCCGCTTCCTGTCTATGGCATTCGTATCCACTCGTTTAAGTTTCTTAACTCCATTGCCACGGTTCCCTGCATGTCCCTTAAGATTGGCCGAGCCGGCTCTTGCCACTATCTCATCCACTTCCTCATAACCCATGGGGATCACAGAGTCAGAAGCGGTTTTTGAAATGGCTGCACTCCTGACCCGCTCGGCAGCCTCCAAAAGGCTTTGGGCCTCATCCACCAGGACCACGCCTTCATAAGATCCGTCTTCATTAAAGATAAGCTTGTTGGGTACATGCATATATTCAAATACTTTATCCCAGGGTACCACCTCACCGGCACCGTGGGAGCAAAATACTGAATCGGGAGTATTCCTGACATCAGACAGGGGATCATAGGAAGTCTCAGATATTATGTCAACCGAATTATGGCAGATATCATAACCGCAGGGCAAAAGAGAAACCATGCCTCTTCCTCCGGTATATTCGGCCACCCTGTTGGGATAGTCCTGCATGGAGGATGCGGGGGCACGTCCCTTCACCAGAGATGTATCCTGATCCGGAAGACTTTCCTGTGTGATCTGTTTTGCACCCACTCTCTCCAGATCCGTCATGGCACGTCCCACACATGAGATCGGGATCCTGAGTTCCACATCATAATATGGTTCCAGCAAAACGGATCTTGCCTGCATCAGTCCCTGCCTGATGGCACGATAAACTGCCTGTCTGAAGTCACCACCCATGGTGTGCTTGTTGTGACTCCTGCCTCCCACCAAAGTAATTTTAATATCAGTAATGGGAGATCCGGTCAATACGCCCCTGTGTTTTCGCTCCATTATATGGGTTTCTATGAGTCTCTGCCAGTTGAGAGCCAGTTCATCCACGCTCACAAGTGAATCACCGACAGTAATGCCGCTTCCTCTCTCCCCGGGTTCCAGTTTAAGGTGTACCTCGGCATAGTGTCTCAATGGTTCAAAATGTCCCACTCCTTCGACTATATCAGCTATGGTTTCCTTATACAGTATCCTCCCGGCGCCAAAAGAGACATCCGTGTCATATTTATCCTTAATGAGTTTCTTTAATATCTCAAGGTGAACCTCTCCCATGATCGAGACATGTATCTCCTTAAGCTGCTCATCCCAGGTGGCCTGAAGCTCCGGCATATATTCACACAGTTCCTCCAGTTTTTTCATGAGCTCCACCGGATTGGTATAGGTCCCGTCCACGGCCTCCAGCCTGTATGTCATGACCGGTGAGGAACCAAACGCCGCTATTTCACCGGACAGATCAGGCTCTTCTCCAAGGCCCTGTCCCCCATAGGTATTCTGCAATCCGGTTATAGCATACAACCCTCCGACATTCGTGTCATTCACACTTTCATATTTCTCTCCATTATAAACACGGATACCGGTGATCTGCTCATCTCCCAGTTTATCGCGAACTTTGAGGCCGCCTGACAATATCTTCATATGAGTCAGTCTGTTCCCTTTATTGTCCCTGGATATCTTAAATACTCTGGCCTTGAAAGGATCGGAAGTCTTCGCCGCTGTCCTGACACTTTCGATGAGACTTATATATTTGTCCATCATCTTCATAAATCCCTCGACGCCATCGTCATTTAATGCACTTCCAAACCATACCGGAAAGAGGATTCTCCTGCCGATAAGGGCAGAGATCGTCTCATTATTGACCTGCTCGGTCGAGAAGAATTCATCCATCACCGTTTCCGAATCTATATCCGGATCACCTTCCAGGGCAGAAGATGCAGCTGCCACCTCCTCATAAAAATCGGGACTGCCCTCCGCAGAAAAATCCACATACTGGTCCGAGAAACTTTTCTTTAATTCCCGAAGCACACTTTCCTTATCCGCTCCCGGCTGATCCATCTTATTGACGAAGGTGAACACGGGAATATCATATCTGCCGAGGAGGTCAAAGAAATATCTGCTCCTGCCCAGTACGCCGGAATCCGCTGCAGAGATCACCAGAATGGCATAATCCATCACCCAGAGAGCCCGCTCCGCCTCCGGAGAAAAGTCTGCGTGGCCCGGAGTGTCTATAAGAGTGATCCTAAGGCTATCGGACAGGTCAAAGACCGCCTGCTTGGAAAAGATGGTGATCCCCCTTTGTCTTTCCATTTCGTCGGTATCAAAGAAGGAATCCTTCTTATCCACTCTTCCCATGGATCTCAGCATGCCTGCATTATAGAGCATACACTCAGACAGGGTGGTCTTGCCCGCATCCACGTGTGCCAGTATTCCGATTGTAAGATTGGTTTTAGTTGACATAATCAATTCACATAAATACTTTACATAAATAAAAATGCCCGCCGGATGAAAACCGACGGGCATCAGAACTCATTCTTAAACTCTGGCCACAGCACCTATCTGCTCTGAAAGCTTCCTGATTATCTTGTCCCTGGCCTGATCTGCTTCTTCATCGGTCACATCATGGTCATCGGTTGCAAACTTAACCGAAAGGGTGACGCTCTTCTTATCCGCTCCCAGCTTCTCGCTCTCATATATATCAAAGAGAGAGACTTCCTTAGCCAGCTTTGAAATGCCCTTTACGGAGGCTATCATATCGCCCACCGCAGTCTTCTTATCCACCACGAGGGAAATGTCTCTGGATGCAGCCGCCTTGTCGGAAAGCTGTGTGAAATGTATGCCATCCTTAAAGCATTCACTGAGCAGTGCGTAATCGATTTCTGCCATGAACACCTTAAGATCACCCTTCTTGCCCTCTGCTATGGGCAGCTCATTCACTATCTCATACCGAAGCTGTCCCAGATGGCCTATCTTCTTTCCGCCTGCATATATGGCCGCGCTCCTGCCCGGATGCAGATAGGATATCTCTTCCTTCTTATACTCAAACTCCAGGTCATAGAAGTCTGCCACAGCCTCTATCATGGCCTTCATGGAATAGAAATCCTCACCCTTACCAAAAATACCAAGGCACAGATGCAAAGGCTCGTTCACATACTCTGTGACGGGAAGTGACTTGGGACGATACACGGGAGCCAGTTCAAAAAATCTGCCGGCCTCATGTCCCAGCTTGATATTGTTTACCAGCACATTCAGCATGGAAGGCGCCAGAATGGTCCTTACTATGGAAAGATTCTCGGTGATAGGATTCAGTATCTGAACGAAACGTCTGTCCTCACTGTCCTCAGGTATCCTCAGCATATCCAGATCCGCCGGTGAATACATGGCCATGGATGATATCTCAAACATGCCTCTGTGACACAGCAGGTTCTTAAGATCCAGTTCTCTCTTCTGAGCCTTATTGAGACCGCCGTTTGTCACCTTTGCAGACTCGATGAATCTGGGAACTATATGATCATAGCCGTATTCTCTGATGATCTCTTCTGCGATATCCTGATAATGAGCCACATCCTCACGATATCTGGGGATCCTGATCTTCATATCATCGCCGTTTACACTCACCTTGAAGTTAAGAGATTCCAGAATGCTCACCATCTCATCCTTGGGTACGTCTATGCCCAGAACCGCGTTTACACGGCTCATCTTTACCTCTATCTCTCTTTCTTCCCTGGAAGCGCCGCCGCTGCAGTCAAAGCTGGTGCTGCTGATCTTTGCCACGCCTAAAGACTCTACCAGATTGAGACATCTCTTCATGCCGCACTCCACGGAATACTCATCCACGCCCTTTTCAAATCTGCCGGCCGCATCGGTATGTACTCCCAGCATCCTGCAGGACCTTCTCACATTATCCCTCATAAATTTAGCGGCCTCAAGGACGATGTCCGTGGTCTTTTCAGTGATCTCGGAATCGAGGCCTCCCATGATACCTGCCAGGCCGATAGGTTCCTCAGCGTCACAGATCACCAGGTTCTCACTAGTCAGTTCTCTTTCCTTTTCATCAAGGGTAGTGATCTTCTCACCATCCTTTGCCCTTCTGGGGAATACCGTGGAGCCCTTGAGCGTAGCCAGATCATAAGCGTGCATGGGCTGTCCTATCTCCAGAAGCACATAATTGGTTATATCCACTATGGCGTCTATGGACTTCATGCCGCAGCTATTAAGACGCTGCCTCATCCATATGGGCGCCTCGAAATGCTTCACATCATATATATAATGTCCCAGGAATCTGGGGCAAAGATCATAAGCCTCATCATAGACCTTTATCTGATCGTTTGTCACCTCGGTCACGGTATAGTCAAAGCAGGGCTCCTTAAGGGGCTTTTTAAGGAAGGCAGCCACCTCCCTTGCCAGTCCCAGTATGCACTGACAGTCGGGCCTGTTGGCTGTGATGCTGATATCAAAAATGTAATCGTCAAGACCTAAAACTTTGACGATATCATCTCCCGCCTTTGTATCCTCGGGCAGGATCAGGATGCCGTTAACCTCATCTCCGGGATACCAGCCCGCTATGCCCAGTTCCTCGCCGGAGCAGAGCATACCGTAGGACATCTTTTCCACCATCTTGCGCTCTTTTATCTTAAAGCCGCCGGGAAGTATGGCTCCCACCAGCGCTGCAGGCACGTGCGCTCCTACGAATACATTGTCGGCACCTGTTAAGATGATGATATCCTTTCCGTATTCGCCGCAGTCCATGGTACAGATCTGAAGATGGGTACCTTCATAGGCTTCCATGGCGGTCACCACGCCGACTACCACCTTGCTGATACCCTCGCCCAGGTAATCCAGTTCTTCTACCTCGAAGCCTGCTCCGAAAAACTTATCTGCCAGTTCCTGTGCCGGGATGTCTATGTCCACATATTCTTTTAACCAGGAATATAAAACTTTCATGATCGATCATACCTTTCTTTATTTTTAAGATTCTTCGCGATTATCTTTTTACGCTCTGAACTGCTTCAAAAATTCCAGATCATTTTCAAACAGCTGTCCCATGTTCCTTATTCCGTACTTGAGCATGGCGATACGCTCTATACCGATGCCCGCTGCCAGAGCCGAATACTCCTCGGGATCTATACCGCAGTTTTCCAGCACTACCTTATTAAGGATACCGCCGCCCAGGATCTCTATCCAGCCTGTGCCCTTGCACAGAGGACAACCCTTGCCGCCACAGTTAAAGCAGCTCACATCCACCTCTACCGAAGGCTCCGTGAAGGGGAAGTATGAAGGACGCAGTCTCGTCTTCACATCCTTATTGAATATCTGCTGTACGAACTCATCCAGCATACCCTGCAGATCGCAGAGGTTGATGCCCTTGTCCACAACCAGGATATCCATCTGTGAAAACATGGGTGAGTGGGTGGCATCCGAATCAGACCTGAAGGTACGTCCGGGATTGAGAGCCTTGATGGGAGGCTTCTTTTCCTTCATCACATGTATGTCACCGCCGGTAGTATGGGTCCTGAGCACATAATTGTCGGACACATAGAAGGTATCCTGCATGTCACGGGCGGGATGATCCTTTAACACGTTAAGAAGCGTAAAGTTTGTATCATCATCCTCTATCTCGGGAGTGTTCAAAACCTCAAAGCCCATTCCCGCAAAGACATCTATCATCTCCTGTCTGATAAGGGTTATGGGATGAAGATTACCGGTCTGTACATCAGAGGGTATGGTCACATCGATGTCCTCTGCCTCATATCTCTTCTGAAGCTCCAGTGCATCGATCTCACACTTTTTCTCATCATAAAGCTGCTGAGCGTGAGCCCTTAACTCATTGACCTGCTTTCCGTATTCCTTCTTCTCATCCGCAGGGATATTCTTCATCTCCTTCATGAGAGCGGATACGGCGCCGGTCTTGCCCAGATACGCCTGCCAGAAGGAAGAGAGGGATTCATTGTCCGAAACCGCTGACAGTTCCTGTTCCAGTTTTTGTTTAAGATCATTAAAATCAGCCATTTTGATAACACTCCTTAACAAATTTTTCAAATACGGGAATGGAGCGCTCCACCTTTTCGGTGTCCACGCAGTAAGCTATCCTGAAATGTCCCGGGCAGCCGAAGCTGTCTGAAGGAACAAGTATCAGATCATAATCCTTGGCCTTCATGCAAAAGGCGTTGGCATCCTCCTCCAGGGCCTTGGGGAAGATATAGAAAGTACCGGAGGGCTTCACTACCGAAAAGCCCAGGTTCACGAAAGCCTTGTAAAGGATCTCCATATTTTTCTCATAAACCGACAGATCCGCAGTCTCAAAAAGACAGGGTACTATGGCTCTTTGTACCGAAGAGGTAGGGCAGTTATGTCCTATGCCGCGACTTATCTGAGTCATCATCACAGCCAGTATGTCAGCATCGGTAGCAGCAGGATTTACCGCCACATATCCGATACGCTCTCCGGGAATGGAAAGACTCTTGGAGAAGGAATAGCATGAAAGGGTATTGTCATAATACCTGGAAGGATACAGATCCTTTATCATGCTCTTATCCCCGAAGAGTATCTCCCTGTAAGGCTCATCGGAAATAAGGAAAATATCATGTCCGAATTCCTTCTGCTTGCGTGAAAGGATGTCGGCCAGGTTCTTGAGCGTATCCACGGAATAAACCACGCCGGAAGGATTGTTGGGCGTGTTTATGAGCACCGCCTGAACCTCTTTTGTAAGAAGCTCTTCAAAAGCCGCAAAATTGATCTGGAAGCTTTCGGTATCCGCGGGCACCTTTTTAAGTATGGCACCGGTGTGCTCTATATAAGGATGATATTCGGGGAAGCAGGGAGCAAAGGTGATGACCTCATCTCCCGGCTTTGTCACGCATCTTACGGCGTGGGCGATGGCACCTGCCGCACCCGAAGCCATAAAGATATGCTCAGCCTTATAATCTATGTCGAACCTCTTTTTAAGGCTCCCGGCTATAGCTTCTCTCACCTCATAAATTCCGGGTGAGGGCGAATAGCCGTGAAGATACATGGAATCCGACTCCCTGTGGAGTCTTATGATCTCATCATTGTACATATCGGGTACGGGCACCGAGGGATTACCCAGACTGAAATCAAAGACGTTTTCATATCCAATCTCCTTACCACGTGCCGTGGCATACTCTGAAAGCTGCCTGATAACGCTCTTTCCTGAGAGCATGTTTTTGTAAAATTCATTTATCATAAGAAATAACCTGCCTGTTTAGATTTTTACACGTTTTCTGATTATACCGCACAAAGCGATCTTTTTCAAGAACCGCAATACACTATTACTCCAGTGAAAATCCCAGATCAGAATAAGAAATATCCACGCCCACAAAACCGGAGGCAAAGGGTGCCACCGCATAAGGAGGATAATAAACCGTGATCCCTTTCTCGGTAAACTCTATGTCCATATCAAAGTTCACATAGGTCTCAAAGTCCTTCCTCTGCTCTGACTCCTGCGAAGGGTCATAGAGTTCATAATACTTATAATCCTTATCCTTCTTCCAATCCTGGATCGATGCGTCCACCACCAGCTTTTTAAACTGCTCTTCATTGCCCTTATAAAAGTCCTTTATGGTCTTTCTCTCACCCGTATCCGTATCGAAGAGGTAATACATTTCATAAGGCATTCCGTGAGCGCCGCCAAAATAATCATAATCATTGAACAAAAGCTGAACATATCTTGCCCCGAGAGGTTTCACGCAGCCAAAGGTCCGCTCATGTGAATAGCCATAGCCCACCTGGTTCTTATACCAGTCGGGATCCTCGTCGGAATCCTCGCCCAGTATATCCCTTTTCGCACTTTCTGCTATTTCTTCCGCAGCCTTTTTGTCATATTCTTCCGCTTCCTCCATGCACTTATTAAGAGCATCCGCATTTTTAACATCAGAGTGGAATCTGAACTCTTCTCGCTTTGCCTTAAAATAGATGAAGTCATCCGAATCATCACGTCTCACGTCATAAACAGTCTTTACCGTACCCCAGTCAGCATAATCCTCATGACGCTCAAAGCAGTCAGTCACCGCTCTCTTCCCGATCCTGTCACCGTCCATATCCACATAACACCACATCACATCTCCCAGATATCCCTCGCTATCATCAGGGAAAAAGTCAAGAAAATACAAGCGGTTGGTCAGAACAGACACACCCAGATTATCATATTGATGCATATTATAATTTCCATAGGATGACTCTACGCCCGGATACTCCGTGATCTCATAAATAAGCTGTTCCCTGCGGATATTGTCCCAGATATCCTTTACGCTCTCCCTGTATATCGTACGGCTTAAAACATCACCGTACTCGCTGCAGTTTTCCTCGGCATAATACAGATATCCATCCTTTATGGTCAAAATGTTCACATTGGGATCCTTCACGTCGCGGCGGAAAAGCTCCACCGAATCACCGGTCCTTATATCATACATCATGTCATAGAGGGAAGTGGCCATGCCGTTGCCGTCATACTCATAAGACTGACCGAAAAGATAATCCTCATGGTATTCCGAAAATGAAACATTATCCAGTACCTGATCAAAGCATCCAAGCTCCACGCCGTCACGGTCAAAAGTATAAACCAGACCGGCATCTTCATCCTTAGCATAAATGACGCCGACATCGGAGAGCATTTTAGGTATGTCGGAGGAGGAACCTACGATGTTCAGATCACGTCCCTTATACTTTGAAAGACTCCTTCCCAGGTATTCCATATCCTCATCTTCCATAAAGGCGTCCCCCTCGGGATCGTAATACCAGTGGGCATTGTCATTCCCGACGCCGTCATAATAGGTATAATAAAAATGATGATCCAGCACTGCTATCCTGCTGATGTATACGCTCTCATCCACATTGATGGGGGTGGAGCCGACCGGGTCATCTCCATGCCAGAAATACAGATCATATCCGCTCTTATCGCCAAAGGTTCTGATCAGGACAAAGAAATACTCATCATCTCCCGCGCAGCCCGCGATGTTCTCGTTTTCTTCCAGGGAAAGGACCTTGGTATAAGTCTCATCATCTTCGATGTAATAGATATACTGATTTCCTATGAGGAATCTGTCGGAATAATCCAGGATATCCGGCAGAAAACCTGCCATATCCGGACTCTCGCCGCCCATCATCTCTTCGCTGGTAACATCGGTACCTTCGTTGGCCGTCTTATCAGATGCAACATCGGTGCCGGCCTCAGACGTATTCGAAGTATCTCCTCCGGCTGTCTCATCATTACCGTCAGACGTCGCGGCATCCTCTCCTGCCAGAGAATTCCCTGCCTTCTGGAGAACACGTCCCACGGATTTCGCACAGCCTGTCATGAACGATGCGGTCATGACGGTCATCATCAGTATTGCTATCAATCGTTTTTTCATAATACTATTCATTTACTCCCTCTATAAATCACAATAATGGTATTTTAGACAAACTCTTTGCACACTGCTCTATATCAATACTCCGGCCCCCAAGAACCAACCGTTAATCAGTACCAGTTCAAATCCGAGGATGAACAGGCATACAAAGATCCTGGTCAGGCGGCCGGCTTCAGACAAGAGTCTCATGCCCACCGCGGCAAAGACGAAGCCGCCCAGCATATATCTGGGAACCGAATCCATCACCGACTGCATGGGCAGTATCAGCACTATGAGGCCAAAGAGAGCCTCGTGGTATCTCTTATATTTAAATATCAGCATATAAACCATATAGAATCCGAGAACCGCCCACATGGCGCAGTAAGCATCATACCCGGTTATCTGCTTGAGGGCGTTTATCAGATTCTTTAAAAAGAAGCCATTAACCCGTCCCCAGGCCACCTGTATATGTACAAAAGCCAGGGCGTCCCCGGTCAGCTTATACAGGTAATGCATGAAGGAAAAAAGACCTAAGGGAATCATGAAAGTGCCAAGGATCAGAGTCGGATCAGCGAAACAGGTTTTAAGATAACCAATAAAGTCTGCGTTACCTGATGCGTTCTTAGACGAACCCGTCTTACTGGATGAAACCTCACCCGATACACCTTTAGCGGACAATGACAAGCTATGACAGTTCTCCATATAATCCATTACCAGCTTCACCGGTATCAGCAGTACGAAAAACACTCCTATGTTCCGTGTCAGGGACATCAGCACTCCGCATACGCCCATCCACAGATATTTCTTTTTTTCAAGGAAATAAAAGCAGGCTGTCAAAAGCAGCAAAAACATGGACTCGGTATAAAAAGCGGAGAAATAAAAACTGTACAGCCCCAGATTTAAGAATGCAATATAAAAATATGCGGCCCGCTTCCCTGCCCCGGTCATTTCAAGATACATGCCTCCCAGTACACAGGCGGCTATAAGAAATACGCCTCCAAGTACAAAAGCAGCCCCCTCATAAGAGAGGGAAGTCAGCATGGCAAAAGCTTTTACGGTAAAGGGATACAAAGGAAAAAAGGCCCAGGACGCCTCTCCCGTCAGATCGTTGGCCGCGGCCCTGTATGAGAACTCAGCCAGCCTGTGATAATGATTTGCATCAAAACGGTTAAGCTCATCTATAAACCCTGCGGGGCTCACATCATGAAACAGCACCGCATACATACCAAAGAGCATGATGCGGGATATCACAAAACAGACAAGGGCCGCAAAAAGAAGATCATGTTTTTTTACGATTGCTTTTATCTTTTCCATATAATTCAATCAAAGACCAGGCTGTCGATCTGTATGCTGCCCTCCCCTTCGGGCACTATATCCACCACCAGATCCGCTCTGTCTTCTCTGTGTATATCTCCGGTCATTTCCTGTGTTATGTCAACCAATATATTTCCATCATCAACCGGATCATAACTGCCGGCAAAGATGCCATTTACAAATATCCCGGCGCTCTGACAGTCCGCTTCCTTAACATGAAGCGTGAGTGTATGCTCTCCGGGAGCCACCTCGTCAAAGTACAGATAGTTATGCTCACCCGAGGTATAGCAATATCCCGTATTTTCCATGGCGTGCCCCGTATACTCAAAGGCAAATCCCTGCCCCACTCCGTAGAAAGTGGTCGCACTGTCATCCCTGCCGTCAAGAGACAGGGACACTCCGGGCTTTACAGCCAGAGCCCCCTCGGGGACTCTGTACTTAAGCTCATGATTGATGTAAAACATCCTGAATTCTTTTGTAACCTTAGGATGAAGACCTAAAGACAGAACATACAGATAATAAGCTAAAAGAAGAGCTGAAACGATATATGAAATGACTAAAAATATCCTGTTGTCCTTTTTTGTAACGGCTGTGCGCATCAGTACCTCGCCTGTCTGGGAAACTGACTCTTAATGGCTCTGAGAATATCGGAATCCGGTTCAAAGCGTATCCTGGTGGAATCCTTGTCTTTCATGATGATGACATAGACCTGACCGCCCTCTGTCTGGGATGTATAGTCCTTGACCACACTTTTTTTGTCCTTATTTATCCACAGGGCATCACTGCCCTCAGGCGCCATGATCTCCATATTGGTCAGATCCCAGCTGCCCATTTTTTTACGGCGCTCCTTATTGTAAATGCGGTCCACCGAGAGCTCCTTTGAGATATAAAGGTACTCATATTCCATGTTAAACATGGGCAGAACCACGAAAAAACCCACCACCAGAACCGCCAGTGCCAAAAGGAAAAGGGTAGGCAGTCCCAGAAAATAAGATGCTGCGATGAGAGCCAGTGTGATACAGCCGATAACAAGCCTTATGATACCCATGGTCTTTTCGTTGTCACATTTTATTATCTGCTCATAATAATCTTCCATGTCTTGACCTCGTTGATGTAATATTTTATAATTTTCCCTGTTATGAAATTATATTCTCAGGAAGAACAAAATGCAATAGACAAAGCTCTTCAGGACGATATCGCCTCCCATGACATAGACGAAAAGGAGGAAACCGAAACCCTGGAAGAGGAAGTTAAACTCCAGCATGAAAAGCTTAAAGGTATGACCTTAAAAGAAAAGCTGTCATATCTCTTTTTTTATTACAAGTGGCACGCTCTCGCAGCCATCGGGATCATAGCCTTTGTGATCTACATGATAGTTGCGATCCTGTCGCGTAAGGATGAGGCTTTTTACTGTGTATTCATGAATGTGGACCATTCCTTTGTAGAGACCACCGGCATGTCAGCTGACTTTGAATCATATGCCGGTATAAACAGCAGGAAATATAAAACCGTCTTTGACACCACCATCTATACCCAAAATAACAATCCCATGTTTGAAGAAGATGCCTATGACTCCAGCGTAAGGCTCAATGCACTTTTCATGAGCGCCCAGGTGGACGTGCTTTGCAGTTCCGGCAAGATACTGGATGACTACGCCGTGCAGGACATTCTCGTAAACCTGCATGATTTCTTTTCAGAGGAAGAGCTGCATGAGTTGGAGGAGCATGACCTCATCTATTACTCAACAGGCTCCGACGGCCGGGAATATCCCGCCGCCGTCAGGATAAACGATTCTGCCGTTTTTAACGATGTCGGCATCTATGATGAGACCACTGTGGTATACGCTTCCGTAGTGTCCAACGCACCTCACAGAGAATACTTTAACACCTTTATCTCCTATCTGTATCCCGAGATCATGGAGAATTGAGAGCGATTATACACAGATTACCGTCCATCGTCTCCCTGAACCACACATATCCATCTCCCATGGCGATACCGTCTGAATTGACAAACATCCTGCGGCAGTTACATTCCTTTATGCTGTCCAGAAATTTATAATTAAATAGGATGGAATCCTCCGAAGACAGCGCAGCATAAAGCTCGTCTTCATCTTCTATGATCTCACCGCACAGGGCAAAAGGGTAAGCCGCATTATTCATTATCCAGTCTATATTTGAATACAAAAGGTTAAGTCTCAGCTTTACCGCATAATCCTCCACTTCATCCGCAGTCAGAAATGTAGCCGCTGCATAATAATCTGCGGGAGTCTTTTCCCCTCTGTCCATCATGAAAGTACCGTCAGGAACGCCGTCGGTCTTGTAATACCTGTCCTCCATAAAGGATCCCCCTGCCTCGGAGGCGTCCAGCACTATCCTCTTATCAGACAGCTGCAGTTCAAAAACTGCATAACCCATATCCATATAAGCTTTGTTTTCATCATCCGATGCAAGAGATATTTCAGCGCTGCCCTCTGTCCAGCCATCCTCCGAATATGATATATAATCGGCTCTTAAGCCCTTATCACCATTTGGTGTGATATACAGGCTCTTATTATCATCCGCCAGATAATATCCTGTCCAGGGATCATTGTCATACTTGACCACGTCTTCCTTTTTTTCCGTGACCCAGGTCCCCTGCTCATGCTCTGATGAGGAATCTTCGACTCCCGGAGGACGTCTCTTTTTAATACTGCTGCTCTTTTCATCCGATTTCCTGCCGGGTTCTTTCAGCTCAGGCTCTCCGGATCCTGATCTCTCCTCTGCCTTTGAATCCTCTGTTACTTCCTTATCCGCAGACGGCGCCTCATCCTTCACATCTTCCTGCACTTCTTTATCCGAAGCTTCCTGTTGGGATGTATCAGCCTGTTCCTTTTGATCGTTGGCATGCTTTTGGGCATAATAAGCAGAACCCTTGCAGCCGGTGAGAACGGTAAGGACCGATAAGGATATTAAACCTGTTTTAAAAGCAAAATTAAGTTTTTTCATTGTGACCCACCTACAATAAGATTAATACATTCGATCCATTATACCATATAAGGGCCATAAATTAAAAGTAAATACTCTCTTACCGAATCTAACCGAATCTTCCACATTTAACCCTGATAAACACAATAAAAAGTATCCTGACAAAGCAATGAAGATGAAAAACACCCCTTCTTATCCCGCATTGCTACGGGATAAGAAGGGGTGTTGAATTTCCATTTGTCATCCTTCCATTTGTCATCCTGAACGAAGTGAAGGATCTTGAAAGGGTTGAAGTATTTTAAAAGTTCGACCTTATAAAGATTCTTCGCTACGCTCAGAATGACATGAAATGGGTATTTTATCATGAGGAAAGTTTTTAGTTATTTAACCTTTATCCTCGTCTTATAGGTCTTTGACTTCATCTTGACATTTCCATGCTTTACGGAAACCTTACCGTTTAAGATGTAGGTGATGGGCATGCTGCCCTTTCCGCTGCCTTCGGCCTTGCCTATGCTTAAGGTGCCGTCGCTGTTGACCTTTGCATATACGGTGACCTTACCCTTGGTCACGGTCTGGGTCTTGCCGTATGCCACGGCTGTGTTGCCTACCATCCATACGCCTGATATGAACCTGGCGCTGCGTGTCTTCCTGGGATCGATCTCGCTCTTGAGCACGGGTGCGCTGGTTATGGTGACTACTCCGCCGTTTTCTGCAAAGCCCACGTCGCTTATCTTATTCTCGCTGACTGCCTTTGCTCCTACCTCAGCTTCCTTGACGGGAGTGGTGAGGACTGTCTTCTTCAGGGCCTTTTTATTAAGTGACAGATCAACCACATCCATTATGAGCCTCTTATTGCCGTCTGCGCTCACAAGTATCATCTCATATGTGCTCCTGCCCTTGAGCTTCTTCACATCCAGCACATATCCGTAATCCTTGAGCTTGATGGCCTTTGATACCTTCCTGTAGTCACGCTTGTTGGCGAAATTATCCACTACAGTGAACTTATCCGAGAGGATCATCCTGATGCCTGTGTTCACTGTCATGTAGTTATCGCCGTCCTTGAGGCTCTTGATATCGAAGCTCACCTGGGTGATCTTGCCCTTGACTACGGTATAGTTCATGCTCACGGTATCATAAGGAGTCTGATATATGCCCTGTACGGTATCGAAGCCCTTGGAGTTTATGATCTCTACCAGCCTGTCCCTCTTCCTGTTGCTCTCCTCCATCTTCCTGATGGGCTCGAAGGCTTTATCCAGGGCTGTGAGGGCATCATCCAGCTTCTTGCGGGTAGCATCATCGATCTTAGCCTCCTGGGGATCCGTCAGCTCATCATATGCAGCTTTGGCATCCGTTATGGCCTTCTCATCATGGATGGTGATCTGTCCGGGTGCAGGCAGGGCGTTTATCATATCAGCGACTGCCTTAGCCGCCTTGGTGTCGTCCACATCCTGTACCCTGAGGGCAGCTTCCTCACACTCGTCCATGAGGGCCTTAAGGGCCTGTCCTATCTGCTCGTCCGTTACATTATCATCATCGGCCACAGCCTGAGCATCGTCTATGACATCTTTGAGATCCTTGGCGATCTCGGTGTAATCCTTCACTGCCCTGATCTCATCATAGTAACCGGTCACATCACCGATGGTCTCTATGAGGGCCTCCCTGGTGACGGGGGTTATGCTCACTTCCAGCATATCTGCGGCGCTGTCCTTATGGTTATCATCGCCAAATACCTTATACCATACATAGTAGGTACCTGAAAGGGTCTGTGAAGGTATTGCCTCTGTATACTCATCTGCGCCGGGGGCGTTGACGCTGTCATCCAACACTGCATACTTGAGGGCTCCGCCTATGGCCTTTCCTTCTGTCACCAGCTCATGTGCGTCGGCGTCATAAATGATGCCTGTGACTGCCTTGGGCGCGATGTCTATCTCAGAGTCGGCCTTTGCGATCTTAAAGCCTGCGGTGACGGGCTTTCCGTTATAGCCTGCGGTGCCGTCGATGATGGCGCTCACCACATAGCTGCCTGCATCCGAAGGTACGGTGGTGGTATACTCACTGTCCTTAGCACCCTCAGGCTTATACTGGAAGGTCACGTTTGCGCCTTCTATGTTTCCTTCCACCCTGGGTACCGAAGGGCTCTCACCATAGGTCCAGCCGCTGATGATGACCTTTGCATCCTCATCAAGGTCTGCCTTTGCTATGGTGAATTCCTTCTCAGCCACCTCAGGCAGTTCATAGTTGGCATTTGAAAGCCTTATGACTGTGGCTGTGTGGGTTCCCACTGCCGTTGCAGCGCCTGTGACCGTGAGCTCGCATACATCGCCCTGCACCAGGTTATCGACGCTGACTGCAGGGATCTGATCCTTTCCCGTATAGGTGAACTGCGTATCGCCCCACTTAAGCTCTGCCACCTTCTTAGTTATCTTGAAGGGCTGGGTCAGCACTTCGGGAAGGAGATAATTATCAATGCTGTCTCCCTCTATGCCTTCGATGACGGCCTCATACTCTCCTGCATCCTTTCCCTTTCCGCTTATGACCACGGTCAGGTCATCGCCTGCTATGGCATTTACGGGTGTGGCCAAAGCCAGGTGCTCCTCGCCGTCATAGGTAAAGACAAGGTCGTTCCACTCAAAGGAGAGGAGCCTCTTTTCTATGGCGAATGCCGCATTTGCGGAAACCGACTCATAATTATCCATGGCGGGAGCTATGGCCTTTACATAGTAGGTTCCGGAATAAGCAGGCACGCCGCCTTGTGCTGCGGCTCCCTGTGCCTTGCCTGTAAGCTTGGTCATGGCCTCATCTGTATAATAGCTGTAGCTTACTTCAGATCCGCCATCGTTTCCTTCCACTACGGGATCATTTGCCTCATCGCCATAGGTCCAGCCTTCCATCGCTACCGTGAGTTCAGGCACGTCCTTTGATATCCTGAGTGTCTGGGTCACGATCTCAGGCAGCGCATAGTTGGGATTTGAAAGGCTCTGTGCCTTCACCTCATATTCTCCTGCGCCGCTGCCGCCGCCGCTTATCTCGACTTCGCACTCATCGCCATACTCCAGGTTAGATACCACGCACTCGGGTATATGTGTTTCGCCGTCATATACTATGGATGTCTGTGTCCACTTAAGCCGGGCTACCTTGGGGGCTATGGAGAAGCTCTTATACAGCACTGCGCTGTTATAGCTCTCGGTGGCACCTATGTCAGCCCTCACCACATAGATTCCCGCATCCTTGGGCTTGACTGTCGAATACTCCAGATTTCCGTAAGCGGCAGGCACTTCGTTCCCGGAAACCGCGGCATATCCGAAGGTGACTGTTCCGCCGCCTATGTTGTTTTCCAGCACGGGCTCAGGCGCGCTGTCGCCATATGTCCAGTCCGGTATGGTGAGGACGGCAGGCTTATCCGAAATGCCTATATCTGTGGCCACGTCAGCCTTTGCTATGTAGAATCCTGTCGACACATCTTCAGGCAGCTCATAGTTGGCATTTGAAAGCCTGGTGACTGTAGCTGTATGCTCTCCCACCTCAGTGGCTGCGCCCACTACGGTGATATCGCACACATCATTCTGTACAAGGTTCGTCATCCTGACAGAAGGTACCTGGTCGCTTCCGTTATAGACAAACTGTGTCTCTCCCCACTCAAGCTGGGCCACGCGCTTACTGATGCCAAACCTCTGGGTGGTGATGGCGGGCAGGTTATAATTGGATACCGAAGCTCCGGTAATCTCAACCGATGCCTCATAGTCTCCTGCATCCACAGCCACGCCGTGAACTGTCAGGATGAGTTCGTCGCCGGTCACCTTATTCAGGGCATCTACCGAAGGCACATGTGACCTGCCGTCATAGGTGTAGCTGATATCCATCCAGCCGATGTCCAAGTTCCTCTTACCGATGGTGAACCCGGCCACGGCACGTCCGCCTTCATAGCTTGCTGTCGCCTCTGTTACCGCCTCTACATAGTAGTTACCCGCATATGAAGGTATGCCGCCCACTGTGGCAGCGCCGTTATCCGCGCCTGTCTTTTCCTTCAGTTCTTCATCAGTGTAGTAAGTATACGTAACCTGTTCATTTCCGGTATTGCCTTCCACTATGGGACTGTTTGCCTCATCTCCATAGATCCAGCCCGTCATGCTCACTGAAAGTGCGGGCCTGTCCTTTGAGACTGTAAAGACAGTAGACGTAGTCCCGGACAGTGCATAGTTTTCATTTGAAAGTCCACTGACAGTAGCAATATATTCTCCTACAGCACTTGTATCACCGGCCACACTTACGGTCACTTCACACTTATCGCTGTTCACCAGGTTTGTCACCTCACATGAAGGCTTGTGTTTCTGTCCGTCATATACAAAAGCTGTGTCGCCCCATTCAACCACGGCTTCCCTCGGTCTTATCACGAACCTGGCGTAGCGCACTGCCGCCTCATAGTTTTCGGTGGCTCCGATCTCGGCCTTCACGATATAGCTTCCTGCCTCGGAGGGTTTTCCGTTCACGTAGTCCAGCGTATCTTCTCCGCCTTCTGCAACGGTATCCTTTGCGTAGCTGAAGTTCACTGTGCCGCCGCCTATGTTATTCTCGATGACAGGGTCAGGAGCACTGTCTCCATAGGTCCAGCCGGGCATGGTGAGCTTAGCGGGATTATCTCCCTCATCATCGGGAAGCTCTGCCTTTATGATAGTAAAGGTCTTCCTTGTATCGGCAGGAAGCTTATAATTATCCGCAGCCTTTCCGTTAAGGGACAATACTGTAGCAGTATGTGTGCCCACTGCTGTAGCGGCTCCCGCTACATCCGCCGTCAGTTCATCCGTTCCCACAAAGCCTGATACCGTCACCGAAGGTACCTGGTCCTTTCCGTTAAAGATGAACTCTGTCTCGCCCCAGGTGAGGGTCACTTCCTTGGGATAGATCACGAAGTTATAGACAGCAGATACGGTCTCATAATTATTGTCGCCCTTTAATGTGGCGCGCACCTTATACTTTCCTGCATTTACAGGTGCCGTCGTCGTATATACATTGGCATCGATCGGCTTATACTCTATGATGGCTGTTTTGCCATCAGGTACGCCGGTAACATCCGGTACAGTGGCAGCATCGCCGTAGGTACGGTTTGGCATGCTGACGCTTATGACAGGAGCAGCCTTCGCTATGCTGCATACCTTCGAATTATTCTTGGGCACTGCGTAATTATCCGCATCCTTGCCCTCTAATCCGGCGACAGTCGCCTCAAAGTATCCCGCATCAGTGGAGCCTCCGGTGAGAACGGCGGATACTTCATCGCCCTCCACCTTATTCTTTATGGCCACTGTGGGAAGCTGCGGCTCACCGTTATATACCATGGAGGTATCCGACCATTCAAGGGCCACCTCACGCTTTGCTATCTTGATGTCTGCCAGGCAGACAGGCTTTGTATCATTATAATTTTCATTTCCCACCACTTTGTACCATACATAATAGATTCCGGCGTTGGTTGCTGTAGGGATGGATGTGGTATAAGGTTGTGTCGCTGCGGTTGCGGTGCCGAGGGCGTACTGCATCTCGCCGCCGGTGGCTTCGCCGGTCACGGTCACAAGCGGTTTCTCCGTACCGTCATAAGTTCTGTTGTTTGCAGTAACAGTAGCCGCAACAGCATTCGCTTTGTTGATGGTCACAGTCACTTCTTTGGTCGCCTGTGTATAAGTTGAAGTCTCAGCAGCCGTGACAATAACGGTAGCCGTACCGACCTTCTTGATCGTCAGTGCGCCGGTGGAGGAGTTCACGTCGATGTACTCCGTGCTACCATCCTTGACCGCGTAGCTGATTGCGCCATTGCCGTTGGTCGTAGCAGAAATTTTCTTGTCCATATCGCCGTAAGTAGCGGTCACATCGGATGCCGTGATGGTCTGTGTCTGCTTGGCATTGACCGTCACTTTAGCGCTGCCAGTGTATGTGGTATAGTTGTCTGCCGTCACCTGATAGTAGACGGTCAGTTCTCCCGCTTCGGTCTGGGTCGGGCTTGCGTCAAGATTGTAGGTCCCAACTTCTGTGCCGTACTTCACGGTTGCACCAGAGGCAGGGTCTGTCACGTTTACGGTGATGCCGTGGGGCTGTCCGTCAACAGTCACGTTCACGTTCTCCGCGCTGACAGTCATGGCTTTCGTATTGACCGTCACATTCACGTCCTTGGTCGCCTGTGCGTAGGTCGCGGTTTCCGCCGCTGTGACAGTAATAACCGCGCTGCCAGACTTCACGATGGTCAGTGCGCCGGTGTTTTCATCCACAGTCACGGCGCCGCCACTCTTGACGGCGTAGCTCAGTGTGCCGTCGCCATTGGTACTGGCCTCTATTTTCTTGCCCGTGTCGCCGTAGGTGACGGTCACATCGGATGCCGTGATGGTCTGCGCTGTCTTGTCGCTTTCAAAATTCGCATACACCTGATACTGTCCGTTCTGCTCGCAAGTGACGTTGATGCTGGCATCGGAGCCGAGCACTTCGCCGCCCGCGCCCTTCGTCCAGTTCTTGAACTTGTAGCCGCTGGCAGGGGTGGCGGTGAAGGTGTAGGTGGTCGTCTTATAGCCGATGCTGCTGGCGGTCACGGCGGTCGAGCCGCTGGTCACGCTCACCGTGCCGTTGCCGTCCGTGGCGGCATCGTAGCCGTAGTAGCGGAGGTAGTTGTCGCCGTCCATGCACGTCAGCCCTGTGACCGTGTACTTCGCGCCGTCGGAGAGATAGACGTTGATGTAGGTGTTGTCCATCCACATGGCACCACTCCCAACGCTGCCGGCCAGCGTGCCGTGCAGCTGCAACGTGGAATCGTCAAAGAGATTAAAACTATTGCCGTTGCTTATGTTCAGCGTCAGGGTCACGCCCTGGTTGACTGTCAGCGTGCTTCCGTCGAAGACATAGAAATTCGTGCAGTTCTGGTCGGAGGAGATGGTCACGGATTCACCGTTTCCAGCATCGATAGATCCACCATCTGCATACGCCGTCAGGCTCATGCCGGGAAATAGCCCGAGAACTAATGCAAGGCTAAGAAACAGCCCTAATAATCTTTTCATCTTCCACTTCATAAGCAGTGACCTCCTAAATACTCGTAGATGGACTCTCACACGGCTGGCGCGACAGTCTTCCTCAACTCTCTATTATAGCTACCCCCCCGAAAAATCAAGTTTTTTCTGATAATTCTGCGAAAAATCTGCCCCGACTCATTTTTCAAAGTAACTTCCACCCCAAGGAGATTCATATCTGGAAGTTACTATGAAAAACCATATATGTGGAAGTTACTATGACAAATTTCCCAGCCATTACGCTATACTCTGCCATGCTGTGTCCGGCAGACCATAAGGAGACACAGACATGGCCAAGAACGAACATCTTAATCTTGAAGACAGATGCACTATTGCCACTATGTTGAAAAACAGGGAATCCTTCCGGTCCATAGGAACTGCAATCGGAAAGGATCCCACCACCATTTCAAAGGAGGTTCGCAATCATCTCGTTTTCTCTCAGACCGGTTGCTTAGGGCATGCTTACAACAACTGTATTCATAGGCGCGGCTGCAAAGAAGCCTGGATCTGCGAAGACTGCAAACACACAAGACTTGCCAGCCGCTGCTGGGCCTGCGGCCAATGCAACACCTTCTGCGATAAGTATGTGCCGGATGCCTGCGCCAAGCTCCTGAAGCCACCTTATGTTTGTAATGGATGCCCAGACAAGCACCATTCCTGCACACTGGAAAAGAGGCTTTATGTCGCCAAGACAGCCCAGGATGAGTATAAGTCAGTGCTTTCAGAATGCCGCACTGGGCTCTCACTCTCCGAGGAAGAGGTAAGTCACCTGGACTCTGTGGTGTCTCCACTCATCTTTCAAGGGCAGTCCCTTCATCACATCTGTGCCAACAACAAGGACTCTGTGATGATTAGCGAAAGCACCGCCTACAGGCTTGTCGACTCCGGCCTTATTACGGCAAGAAACATTGACCTGCCTCGGAAAGTTCGCTTTTCCAGAAGGAAGAAAAAGAGCATTTTTAAGGTAGACCGCTCATGCCGTATCGGAAGGACTTATGAAGATTTCCTCGCTTTTAAAGCAGCCAATCCCGATCTTCCTATTACAGAAATGGATTCCGTTGAAGGAAAGAAGGGTGGAAAAGTCCTTCTCACCATCCACTTTGTCAAAGCAGAATGTATGCTCGCATTCCTTCGTGATACCAACGACTCCCAGAGCGTCCTGAATGTCTTCGACAAGCTGTATCTTGAACTGGGGCCGGATGTTTTCATCAAACTCATGCCTGTCCTTCTCGGGGATAACGGAAGCGAATTCTCTAATCCCACCAAGATCGAAATGGATCGTCAGGGCAACCAGCGGACGCATGTATTCTACTGTGATCCTTCCGCTCCATATCAGAAAGGGTCGGCTGAACGCAACCACGAGTTCATCCGGTGCTTCATCCCAAAGGGTAAGTCCATGGATGGTTACACACAGGCTCATATCCGGCACATGATGAACCACATTAATTCATACGGCCGCCCGGAACTCGGTGATAAATGCCCTTATGAGATGATGGAATTCCTTTACGGAGATAAGATCCTCGGCCTTCTTGGCTGTACGCGGATTGATCCGAATCTTGTCACCCTCAACAATTCTGTATTTAAGGAGGTGTGACATGCTTTTCCGTAAAGAAATGCGTGACCCTGTTGACCACGCCGTTGATCTTGTAACGCTTCATGAAATGGAAGAAATACTTCCTATGACCGCAGACGAAAGGAAAAACCTGAGGACATGGGTTTATACCGGTCATGATCCGGAAAAGAATCCATGGCACTACATGGACCGCGACGCCTGGGAACTAAATTTTCTTGAAGCATACAGACGGTATCATGGGTATCAACTCAAATACCGTTTTGTAACAGTCGACTAAACACATAAAAAGACTGCCGGACACCACTCCATATCAACCACAATAAGGGGTGGATGTTACTTTGAGAAAAAATCCATGGTACTTTGACCCTGGCGACCGCATACCCATTTTCAGGTCTTTCCAAAATGAAACATACCATGTCTCAGAGAAAATGAACAGCCTGAATCAGGAGCGGAGACGGTTGTCAAGGGACCGTGGAATACCGCAGCGGGCTGCCCGCAGCCCGCGAGGATATGCCGCGAAAGCCCTTGACAAGCGGCTCTCGGATTATCCTCTTGTTTGGAAAAGGGGCTTGCCCCTTTTCCTGCCTCCGGCGAGGACGGGTCTGGGCGGAGCCCAGGGAACGGGTCAAGGGGCGTGCCCCTTGCGGGTTCTTAGGGCAGAGCCCTAAGCCCTCGGAGAGCCTTCAAACATAGAAACCAACTGATTAGCTGGAATTTAGTTCGAGAAACTGGAACTTACTCTGAAAATTGACCAAATCTGCCCCGATGGTGTGCCGGGGCAGATCACAGTTGTTTCTTCTGATGCATCTTAATGATGTGGTGTTTATGCCGTCCTTCTTTGCTCCGTGTTTAACATCCGAAATTGTATTCATCATGGCTGGAACAGTTTGTGTTATTTACAACCTCCTTGCCGTTCACTTTTATCGTGATCCATGCGTTTCTGACTGTTCCTCCCCACTCGATGTATATGTCTTTTGCGGCTCCCATGTCTGCCGTCCAGAACACTCCGCTGTACGGCCAGTCCGTTCCCCAAACAATATCGAAACTGAATCCGAATTCCGCATATTTACCCTTTACAATCAGCGATTTATCTCCGCCCTCCTCGTCCATAAGTTTTTCCCAGGGACCAAGTTTAAAGCTTCCGTCTTCATTGACGCCAATCACCGACCTTCCATAAAACTTCTGGTGCTTTGTTGCGTAGGCATTCGCAGAATCTGTCTTTACGCTGATATTTCCACGTTTCTCTACTGTAGTTTTCACATATTCAGCTGATCTTGAAACAATCGCCTGCGTCCCGTCATCAATGAAGTTCGTGGTGTAGCTGATCGGGCAAACGGCGGAATCCTTGTCAAAATTCATATCTTCGGTAATGATCCTGTTGACCTCAGCAATGTTATGAGAGTCCTTCAGAATATGTGCTGCGGTTTCAGTCGTGCCTCCATAGACAAACACGTTAAAGGTGGTGTTCTCCATAATATGCTTGTACTCGTTCTTGTTTTCAATCCCGGTTCCGCTGATTGAGGCGTTCCATGCGGCTTCCACCTTGTCAGTTACATTGTTTGTTGTGAACCTCACAACAATCTGTCGTCCAAAATCGACGCTGGTAACAAGAGCCGCCGCAGGATTCTTCTCATCGATACCGTTTTCACTCAGGTCATCAGGAGTCACCTCATCCGCAAAAAGCGACGATGCAGTAAGCGCTTCAACCCTTGCGGTGTAGTAAATCTGATTAAAGCAGATGAGCATTTCCTTTTGAACGCCCTCCGAATATGCCTTGAAATCCACACCGAAAAGTTTGTCCGCACGCTGGATGCCGAGCTTTGCCTCAATCTGCTTCGAATCATATACGAATGCGCTCCGATAGGACATCTTCGCCGCTGCTTTATGACCATCCTCGAACCATTTCTGAACCATCGCATTTATCGCAGCCGTTATCCTATGACGATTTGGCTTGTTCACAACCACAGGCTCATTCGTATTTCCGTTGATATCAAGGCCTACCGTTATCGGCTTTCTCGGAAGATCCTCCCCAGATATGCCATTGGGTCTTCCATCCACCAATGCAGAATCCGCATGTACAATAGCGCCGGGGTAGACGCTGTTAAGGTTCCCGCTGATCGCAGACAGGTCTGCTGTCTGATCCTCTGCCCTTTCCTTTACGCGGCTTATAATGATAAAACTGTTATCGTCGCCTTCCCTGACGCTCGGTTTGATATCAAGTTGCGGGTCCGTACCCTTGTCAACCAGAATTTTGGACTTATCGGGCGCAAGATCCTTCAGATATTTTTCAAGTAAACGCTTGCTATTCGTTTCCATATTATGATTGCTCCTTTCCGTATTTTAATGATTTTGTTATAATGCTTTTTATCGCTGTGATACCCTCAAATTATAAAAGTCTGCCGCAGAACAAGCCCTCTGTTCAATTCCCTGATTTTACCGTGATAGACCTGTCACATTTTCAAGCCGGTGATTCTGCGCCTACAACATACAGCCTGCGTGTTGATGATGAACAGGCTGTATATTTATTTTTTTGTCATATCCCACAATGGGCTTCCTATTGTTGCTGGGGAAAAGCCGTATCCTTATGTTCCACTGATTTAGCCAGTTTGCTTGGATTCATCAGCCTTTTGTAAAGGCTTCAAGACATCCTAAATGTCATTGAACGGATTGTTATAGACCATAGCCCCAGCATCCTCAATCCTTAAAAGGGACCATCTCTTTCATGCATTGCACAATCCCCTTTCCGCACCTGCAACCCAGTGCTGTGTATTCAACATAAAAAGCCGGTATTGTTTTGTTGCATCCTAACCGTATCAAAATCCAACAGACTTTCTAATTACCATATATGAAACCAGTTTGGTCTTTTTCATATGTGGTAATTATCAAGCGAGTTTCCTTCACGCACGATGAAACAAAAAAACGCAGGAGGAAACCCGAGATGATATCATTTGAACCTATGAGAAAACTTATGAAGGAGAAAGGAATCACCCAGTACCAGCTATTGAAGGACGGAGTCTTGCTCCCGGCACACGTAACACGGCTGTCATACAACCATAATTTCACATTGAAATTTATAGACAAGCTCTGCCGTGATCTGGATTGCCAGCCTGGGGATTTGATAGAGTATGTTGGGGATGAGTGAAGGATGGATATTATCCTAAAATGGATGATAAAGGAAAGAAAAAATATAAAAATGTACACAAAGGGCAGCTATGACATCTGGTTATTCAATATCATAGCTGCCTTTGTTATAGCAATCCAATGGGCAGTTTAAATTTCGTGCCCAAATTTTATAATTGTATTCAAGAAATTATAGCTGGTATTTCCCACCCAATTTCTAATATTGCCACCTGTACCCACATCTATACCATTAGTCGGATCAATAATGTGCATAATAACATGCCCCTCTGCATCTAACTCGTTTGATCCATATGCGAAGATATAATGTCGAGGGAATCCGTTTGCTTTACCCATCAATAAAATTGCTTTTTCTCCAGTTTTCAAATCATCTATTTTGTCTATTTTAGTTATATTTCCATGTAATCCAAGCCAATAAAAAATCTGGGGTCTGGATGTATAGATAATTGCCCTTGTCCCCTGCTCTCGTCTGATATTCAGTGCATCTAAGTCCACGCAAATTTTATTAGGAGAGGAATAATTACTTAATTGATTTGAAGTTATTTCCGGGATTTTAAACTGCATCAAATGTTTTACATCTTCCGCGTTAAACCTAATTCTGTCATATATCCCCTTAACATAATTATCTGCTTGATCCTTAGAGTAATTATAAGGTATTCCCTGCTCTTCGTCTTCTTTCCATTTCCAATATGCAATTGCATAAGCTCCACACCTGTAATCAGTATATGTAGGATTTTTCTTTTTCTTCTTGGTTATAATATTCCATAACATTCTCCTTATTAACGATATTATTCCTGCTCTTTATGTTGTATCCACATTATACTTACTGTCTCTTCCAATTCTAATTACCAGAAATGAAAAAACTCCGATAGCCATCCCGTAGTTCACTTCGAACCATCAAACAGTTACCGGAGAAGTTTCGATTTACAGGGTACTTGTCCGATTAATTCAGGAAAAATATCTTGAAAACAAAACATTCGCCCTGTCCTTTAAGCTGTTTTCATTCTCCTCCTTCAAACCTCAACCTCCACGGTCACGCCTGCTTTGAAAACCACCTCGTAGCCATCGTCATAAACCACAACTCTGTCCAGGTAGCGGATGACCAGATCGTTGTTGAACCTCTCCATCCGCCCGTTCTCGTCCAGCACGCCCTCCGGTACGATGTACTTTGTCCTCTTGAAGAAGTCATCGTAGTCGCGGCAGGAACCGTCAGCTTCTATCTCTTGCACTCCCCCGCCTCCGTCCGCAGACCCCCCCGTGATCACAGCGTCATTCTTCCGTCCATCCGAGGAGGCGTGCGTCTGCATCCACTCCGGCAGGCTGTTCTTGACCATCTCGTCTACCAGCTCCAGCAAGAGCCTAATCTGTACTTCACGATTCGCCTGCTCCGCCCGCTCGGCGTAGAGTGCGTCTTTGCGTCTCCTGATCTCGACGATCTGGCTTCGCAGGAAAGCCGCCTCATCCATCTCGCTGGTGATGACCTGTGTGCTGCCAACCTCGTCAACCACCGTTGTGTTGATGGCTTCCTCGTCCTCCGGGACCATAGCCGCCAGCACCTCCAACCTTTCTTCCAGCCTGTCCTGCTGCTCGTCGATGGTCTTGAGCAGAGCGTCGATCCTGCCGATCTCGCCCGTGATCATTCTCTCCTGCGCCACCACCAGCTCCTCCCGCCGCCTCGGTAATTCGTTAAACGCCATAACCACAGCCCTCTGTACCTCTGTCTCTCTCACAATCCGGCAGTCACAGCGGGATTCCACATTCTCATGAAAGTCCGTCTTCTTCACCAGAGCCCTCTGCCTGCACCGCCAGTCCGTAAGCTCCTCATCCGGTTTCACATACCGCTTCAGCGTCCTGCCGCATTTGCCGCAGATGAGCCTGCCGTTCAGCGCCAGCCTGTTTCCGAACCGGAGCGTGCTTGGGTCCTTTGCAAGACCGCTCCGCCGTTTCTTCTCCCCCTGCACCTG